>NZ_JBEAIG010000005.1:0-100745 GCF_040064575.1 Klebsiella sp. CN_Kp106
GGAATGCGCCGGGGTTGATGCATTGGTGCGGTTTCTTCCCGGGTCGCGCTGCGCTTACCCGGGCTACAGGCTGGTGCGGTCTGGTTTTTTGTAGCCCGGGTAAGGCGTTACGCCGCAACCCGGGGAATGCGCCGGAGTTGATGCATTGGTGCGGTTTCTTCCCGGGTCGCACTGCGCTTACCCGGGCTACAGGCTGGTGCGGTCTGGTTTTTTGTAGCCCGGATAAGGCGTTACGCCGCAATCCGGGAATGTTCAGCCTTCTTTCGCCGATTTATTGCTTTTTTACCCAACCGCCGGTTTGCGCGTTAAAGCCCAGCGCCTGCATAAACGCCGCCATCACGCCGCGGTCTTCCACGTCGGCATCCGCGATGTGCCAGCTGCCGATCTCTGGATTATCCCTTAGCACCTCTTCCACTAAATATTGTCCGACGCCGCGACGGCGGGTCACTTCACGCACGCACAGCGCGCTGAGTTCGCCCTCAACGCCGTTTAGCGTTACGCGAACCGCGGCCAGCAGGCGCTCATTGAAGCGGGCGGCATAAATACGATGGCTCTCATCCAGAGCCAGCGCCGCAAGATCCTGCGACGGCCAGATTTTACCTAAGTCGATGCGATCCTGATCGCTGAAGTGCTGTAAACGAATAATGGTCAGTTTCATACGCGAGGGTCCAGTCAAAACAGAGGCGTTAGTGTATCCAAATTCCCCGCCAGGCGGAGCGCCGTTTTTTGCCTGTTCATCAGGGGATTCGTTTTCCTGGAAGGAGCAGGGTAGAGCAATTCATCATGGATCGAAAAATAAGCAGAATTTTAACCTGATATGTAGCGTTTTATTCCGCCTTATGTATCGTTATTTTATGCTGTTTACTGGACTTTTTTTGTTTATCTTCCAGCAAATACAGAATATTATCTTTGCTTAATCGCCTGAAAAATAGAGATTTTACTCTGTATTCAGGCAAAAAACCTCGCTAAACCATTAAAGATAATGGTAAAAGTAGCGTTGTTTAATAAAAGTACAGAATGCTTTTTAACCATAAAAATACAAAATATTTACACCACATCACGAACGGGGTTCTGCAGCATGAAAAGGAACGCGAAAACGGTTATCGCGGGGTTAGTCGCACTGGCGATGTCCCAGGCGGCTTTTGCCAAAGATATTAAGGTCGCTGTTGTTGGCGCGATGTCTGGCCCGGTAGCCCAGTGGGGCGATATGGAATTCAACGGCGCGCGTCAGGCGATCAAAGATATTAATGCCCAGGGCGGCATCAATGGCGATAAGCTGGTTGCCGTGGAGTACGATGACGCCTGCGACCCGAAACAGGCCGTTGCGGTGGCGAACAAAATCGTCAATGACGGCATTCAGTACGTTATCGGCCACCTCTGCTCTTCTTCCACCCAGCCGGCATCCGATATCTATGAAGATGAAGGCATTCTGATGATCTCCCCGGGCGCGACCAACCCGGAGCTGACCCAGCGCGGCTATCAGTACATCATGCGTACCGCCGGTCTGGATTCTTCGCAGGGGCCGACCGCCGCAAAATACATCATGGAAACCGTCAAGCCGCAGCGTATTGCTATCATTCATGATAAGCAGCAGTACGGCGAAGGCCTGGCGCGTTCCGTCCAGGATAGCCTGAAAAAAGGCGGCGCGAATATCGTCTTCTTCGACGGCATTACCGCCGGTGAAAAAGACTTCTCCGCGCTGCTGGCGCGCCTGAAAAAAGAGAATATCGACTTCGTTTACTACGGCGGCTACTACCCGGAAATGGGCCAGATGCTGCGCCAGGCGCGCTCCGTGGGCCTGAAAACTGTGTTTATGGGCCCGGAAGGCGTGGGTAACGCGTCGCTGTCCAACATCGCGGGCGATGCGGCGGAAGGCATGCTGGTGACGATGCCAAAACGCTATGACCAGGACCCGGCCAACAGCGCTATCGTTGACGCGCTCAAAGCCGAGAAGAAAGACCCGAGCGGTCCGTATGTCTGGATCACCTACGCCGCCGTGCAGTCGCTGGCGCAGGCGATGGACCGGGCCGGAAGCCAGGAGCCGCTGGATTTAATCAAAGATCTAAAAGCTCACGGCGCGAAAACCGTGATTGGGCCGCTGAATTGGGACGAAAAAGGCGATTTGAAGGGATTTGAATTTGGTGTCTTCCAGTGGCACGCGGACGGGTCATCCACCCTCGCGAAATAAGCCATAAGACAAGTTATCCCACCGCCCGTGCAAAGCGGGCGGGTAGAAAAAGGTTACCTTATGTCCGAGCAGTTTCTCTATTTTCTGCAGCAGATGTTTAACGGCGTCACGCTGGGAAGCACCTATGCGCTGATTGCCATCGGCTATACCATGGTGTACGGCATTATCGGCATGATCAACTTCGCCCACGGCGAGGTCTATATGATTGGCAGCTACGTCTCCTTCATGATCATTGCCGCCCTGATGATGATGGGCATTGATACCAGCTGGCTGCTGGTTGCCGCCGGATTCGTCGGCGCTATCGTGATTGCCAGCGCCTACGGCTGGAGTATCGAACGCGTGGCCTACCGGCCGGTGCGCAGCTCCAAACGCCTGATTGCGCTGATCTCCGCCATCGGGATGTCCATCTTCCTGCAAAACTACGTCAGCCTGACGGAAGGTTCGCGCGATGTCGCGCTGCCGAGCCTGTTCAACGGCCAGTGGACGGTAGGCAGCAGCGATAACTTCACCGCTACTATCACCACCATGCAGCTGGTTATCTGGGTGGTGACGTTTATCGCCATGCTGGCGCTGACGCTGTTTATCCGCTATTCCCGCATGGGGCGCGCCTGCCGCGCCTGCGCTGAAGACCTGAAAATGGCCAGCCTGCTCGGCATCAACACCGACCGGGTGATTGCGCTGACGTTTGTGATCGGCGCGGCAATGGCGGCGGTTGCCGGCGTTCTGCTCGGTCAGTTCTACGGCGTAATCAACCCGTACATCGGCTTTATGGCCGGGATGAAGGCCTTCACCGCCGCGGTGTTGGGCGGCATCGGCAGCATTCCCGGGGCGATGATCGGCGGGCTGATCCTCGGTATCGCCGAAGCGCTCTCTTCTGCCTATCTCAGTACGGAATATAAAGATGTGGTCTCCTTCGCGCTGCTGATCCTGGTTCTGCTGGTGATGCCTACCGGTATCCTGGGCCGTCCGGAGGTAGAAAAAGTATGAAACCGATGCATTTTGCGATGGCGCTGCTGTCCGCGGTGATGTTCTTTATCCTGGCGGGCGTCTTTATGGGCGTGCAGCTGGAGCTTGACGGCACGAAGCTGGTGGTGGATACCGCCGCCGATATCCGCTGGCAGTGGATCTATATCGGTACCGCGGTGGTCTTCTTCTTCCAGCTGCTGCGTCCCATTTTCCAGAAAACCATGAAGAACGTCTCCGGGCCGAAGTTTATTCTGCCGGCTATCGACGGTTCGACGGTAAAACAGAAGCTGTTCCTGATCGCCCTGCTGGTTATCGCCGTGGCGTGGCCGTTTATGGTGTCGCGCGGGACGGTGGATATCGCTACCCTGACGATGATCTATATCATCCTCGGCCTGGGCCTTAACGTGGTGGTGGGGCTTTCCGGCCTGCTGGTGCTGGGATACGGCGGCTTTTATGCCATCGGCGCCTATACCTTCGCGCTGCTGAACCACTATTACGGTCTGGGCTTCTGGACCTGCCTGCCGCTGGCGGGGCTGGTGTCGGCGGCGGCGGGCTTCCTGCTTGGCTTCCCGGTCCTGCGCCTGCGCGGCGACTATCTGGCGATTGTCACGCTTGGCTTTGGCGAAATCGTGCGCATCCTGCTGCTTAACAACACCGAAATAACCGGTGGCCCGAACGGCATCAGCCAGATCCCGAAACCGACGCTGTTCGGCCTTGAATTCAGCCGCAGCGCCCGCGAAGGCGGCTGGGATACGTTCAGCAACTTCTTCGGCGTGAAGTACGATCCCTCCGATCGCGTGATTTTCCTCTACCTGGTCGCTCTGCTGCTGGTGGTGTTAAGCCTGTTCGTGATTAACCGCCTGCTGCGTATGCCGCTGGGCCGCGCGTGGGAAGCGCTGCGTGAAGATGAGATTGCCTGCCGCTCGCTGGGCCTCAGCCCGACGCGCATCAAGCTGACCGCCTTTACCATCAGCGCCGCGTTTGCCGGTTTTGCCGGCACCCTGTTCGCCGCCCGTCAGGGCTTCGTCAGCCCGGAATCCTTTACCTTCGCCGAGTCGGCCTTTGTGCTGGCGATTGTGGTTCTCGGCGGTATGGGCTCCCAGTTCGCGGTGATCCTGGCGGCGGTTCTGCTGGTCGTTTCGCGCGAGCTGATGCGTGATTTCAATGAATACAGCATGCTGATGCTGGGTGCGCTGATGGTACTGATGATGATCTGGCGTCCGCAGGGGCTTCTGCCGATGACCCGTCCGCAGCTGAAGCTGAAAAATGGGCAGGCCAAAGAAGGAGAGCAGGCATGAGTCAGCCATTATTGTCCGTAAACGGTCTGATGATGCGTTTTGGCGGCCTGCTGGCGGTCAACAACGTGTCGCTGGAGCTGCGCGAGCGGGAAATCGTTTCGCTTATCGGCCCTAACGGCGCGGGCAAAACCACCGTTTTTAACTGTCTGACCGGTTTCTATAAGCCAACCGGCGGTACCATTATGCTGCGCGACCAGCATCTGGAAGGGCTGCCGGGCCAGCAGATTGCCCGTATGGGCGTAGTGCGAACGTTCCAGCACGTGCGTCTGTTCCGCGAAATGACGGTGATTGAAAACCTGCTGGTGGCGCAGCATCAGCAGCTGAAAACCGGGGTTTTCTCCGGCCTGCTGAAGACGCCGTCCTTCCGCCGCGCCCAGAGCGAAGCGCTGGACCGCGCCGCGACCTGGCTTGAACGTATTGGCCTGCTTGAGCACGCCAACCGGCAGGCCAGTAACCTGGCCTACGGCGACCAGCGCCGTCTGGAGATTGCCCGCTGTATGGTGACCCAGCCGGAAATCCTGATGCTGGATGAGCCCGCGGCGGGGCTAAACCCGAAAGAGACCAAAGAGCTGGACGAGCTAATCGTCGAGCTGCGCAGCCATCACAACACCACCATCCTGCTGATTGAGCACGATATGAAGCTGGTGATGGGCATTTCCGATCGTATTTACGTGGTAAACCAGGGCACGCCGCTGGCCAACGGTACGCCGGAAGAGATCCGCAACAACCCGGACGTGATCCGCGCCTATTTAGGTGAAGCATAAGATGGAAAAAGTGATGTTATCTTTTGACAACGTCAGCGCGCATTACGGCAAAATCCAGGCGCTGCACAACGTCAGTCTGCATATCAATCAGGGAGAGATTGTCACCCTGATTGGCGCCAACGGCGCGGGAAAAACCACGCTGCTGGGTACCCTGTGCGGCGACCCGCGCGCCTCCAGCGGCCGCGTGGTTTTCGACGGTAAAGATATTACCGACTGGCAGACGGCGAAAATCATGCGCGAAGCGGTGGCGATCGTGCCGGAAGGACGCCGCGTTTTCTCGCGGATGACGGTGGAAGAGAACCTGGCGATGGGCGGTTTTTTTGCCGACCGCGACCAGTTCCAGACCCGCATCAAATGGGTGTATGAGCTGTTTCCGCGCCTGCATGAGCGCCGGGTTCAGCGGGCGGGCACCATGTCCGGCGGCGAGCAACAGATGCTGGCTATCGGGCGCGCGCTGATGAGCCAGCCGCGCCTGCTGCTGCTGGATGAGCCTTCGCTCGGTCTGGCGCCGATTATCATTCAGCAAATCTTCGATACCATCGAACAGCTGCGCGAGCAGGGAATGACCATCTTCCTCGTCGAGCAGAACGCCAACCAGGCGCTGAAGCTGGCCGACCGCGGCTACGTGCTGGAAAACGGCCACGTGGTGCTTGAGGATACCGGCGACGCGCTGCTGGCGAATGAAGCGGTACGCAGCGCCTATCTGGGCGGGTAGTGAAGACAAAACGCCCGGCATCTGCCGGGCGTTTTACTTGGCTACTACAGCTCCAGAGAGCGTTTCCACAGCATAAAATCATACTGTTCGAGCGCATCCGCTTTGGTGCGCCAGGTCCCACTGGCGGTGGCGATGATTTTCTCAAACAGGCCGTCGGCGATGTCCGCCAGCGGCGTGCCTTCGATAATCGGCCCGCAGTCATAATCGATAATATCCGGCATCTTTTTCGCCAGCGCGGAGTTGGTTGAAACCTTAAGCACCGGAACGATAGGGTTCCCCGTCGGCGTACCTAACCCGGTTGAGAAGATCACCACGTTGCACCCCGCCGCGACCAGGCCCGTTACCGCGTCCACATCGTTGCCCGGCGTGCAGACCAGCGAAAGGCCGCTTTCTCCCATCGGTTCGGCGTAGTCGCATACCGCGCTTACCGGCGCTCTGCCGCCTTTTTTCGCCGCGCCGGCGGATTTGATGGCGTCAGTGATCAGCCCATCGGCAATGTTTCCCGGGCTGGGATTATCGGCGATGGTGGTACCGAAGAAGTTCGCGACATGCTCATAGTTTTTCATCAGCGACAGAAACTTCTCTTTCAGCTCGCGGGTCGCGCAGCGTTGCACGATATCCCCTTCAGCGCCGCACAGCTCGGGGAATTCCGCCAGCCCCGACGCGCCGCCGAGGGCGACAAGACGATCCGACACTTCGCCCATCGCCGGGTTTGCGCTGATCCCCGAGAACCCGTCAGAAGCGCCGCACTTCACGCCGATTTTGAGGTGGGAGAGCGGGACGTCCTGCCGCTCGGCGACGGGGGCTTCGCGGATCGCGTTATAGGTTTCAGTCAACGCATCCTGCATCATTTTTTCTTCGCTACTCCAGTCCTGCTGTCTGAAGTAAATAATCGGTTTGTTGAAATTCGGGTTGCGCTTCGCCAGCGCGGCGTTGAAATCAACAATCCGCGCTTTTTCACAGCCGAGGGCAAAGACCGTCACGCCAAGAACGTTGGGATGATCGGAATAGGCGGCCAGCACGTCGCACATCGTCATGCTGTCCGAGGTGGCGCCGCCGCAGCCGGAATTGACGGTAATACAGCGGATGCCGTCAAGATGCGGGAAGGGCAGATGCCGGGTATCGTTTAATGCTCCTGCCGACGTCACCTGGCGAGCAAAATTTTTCAGGCCGTTATTGGCGTAGCCGAGGGCGTCGTTCAGCGCATCGGTGACGCGCTGAACGTTGCGGTTTTCACAGAATACCAGCGGAATGACCAGCCAGTAGTTCGCGGTGGCGACCCGGCCATCTTCGCGAACTATGCCCTTGAAAGTCCGCTGCTGCCAGGCGGAAACATCCGGCTGCTGCCAGTCATAGGGCGCGACGTCGTCAAGCGAAACCGGGGCCGCGTAGTGTTTGATATTCTCAGTGGTAATGGCTTCGCCGCGGGTGATGGGGCGCGTCGCTTTGCCGACCGGTACGCCGTACAGCGACACGATATCGCCGGGCGCAATATCCTCGGTGGCGAATTTATGTTTGGCTTTGACATCGCTACGCAGAACGTAGGCTTCATCGTTCCAGTGAACCCGCTGCTCTTTGCGTAAGTCCTGCAGCGCAACGATCAGGTTATCGGTAGGGTCAATTTTTAAGATGTTCTGCATGTTCATTATCCTTTGTTATAAGCGCATCAGGACTTAGTGATGGGGGACGGCGACGCCGTTTGTCGCTTTTCTGCCGGCAAGGGCGGCAATCAGCAGCGCGCAGCAGACGGTGATGAGCGACAGGGCGACCAGACCCGCCGAATCGTTGCCGAAGAAGGCATCGACCTCAACGCGAATCAGCGGCGCGAGGAAGCTGCAAAATGCGCCCATGGTGGTGCAAAAGCCGATACTGGCGGCCAGCGCCGAGCCTGACACAATCTGCGCCGGGAAAGTCCAGAAGATAGGTTGCACTGAGAGGAAGCCGATGGCCGACAGCGAGAGCGCGGCAATGGCGAGTACCGGGCCGGACCAGGCAGAAACAAACAGCCCCAGCGCCGCCGCCAGCATACAGATGACTGAAATCAGCACCCGACGGGCCGGCATTTTGTCCGCCAGACGCGGAATGTAATAGACGCCGACGGCGGAGCAGGCCCACGGAATGGCGGCGACCAGCGACTCCTTAAAGCCGAGGGTGGAGCCCATTAGCGAGGCGACTTGCGAAGGCAGGAAGAACATCAGCCCGTAAACGCTGATCTGGATGGTGCCGTAGATCAGCGCCAGGTGCCAGACTTTCAGGCTTTTCAGGGCGGTGCCGACGCTGCTGGTTTCCGTCTGCCGCTGCTCCTGCTGAAGCTGAGCAATCAGCGCTTTTTTCTCTTCGTCGTTCAGGAATCGCGCTTTGGCCGGCGTATCATCAAGCCAGAACCAGGCGAAGATCCCCATGATGACCGCCGGAATGCCTTCGATAAAGAACATCCAGAACCAGCCGGGTTTGCCGAGGAAGCCGTGCATTTCCAGAAGCGCCCCGGAGATGGGCGAGCCTAAGGTTAATGCCAGCGGCACGCCGAGCACGAAGATACCGACGACGGAGGCGCGAACTTTATTGGGAAAGTAGATTGAGGCCAGCAGCAGAATACCGGGATAAAAACCGGCTTCGCCTAGCCCCAGTAAAAAGCGCAGAACAATAAACTGGGTTTCCGTCTGCACCAGTCCGGTGAGGGCAGAGAGAACGCCCCACAGCGCGGTGGTGATGCTTAACCATTTTTGCGCGCCGATTTTATTCAGAATCAGGTTAGCGGGAATACCAAACAGCGCATAGGCGGCGAAAAAGATCCCCGCGCCGAGGGCGAAGGCGGAATTGGAGAGCCCAATATCCACCTGCATCGCCTCTTTGGCGAATCCCACGTTCACCCTGTCGATAAAGGCGATGAAGTACAAAATAAACATCAGTGGCACCAGGCGCTTCCATGATTTGGTAATCGCGGAATTGAGGGCCGGATTGTCGTAAGCTGTGATGGTTTTCATAATACCTCCGCGTGGGGGTCAGGCATTAATTTCAATACCAGCGCGGGAAAGTATCCGCAGAATACTTTCGGTCTGGCAGGTGGCGAGCGAGCTAAACGGTGGCGTGCAGCGGTCGGACTGAATAATTCCGCGCAGCTGTAACGCTTTTTTAAATGTTGGAATGAACGGATCGTTAACCGCGTAAATATCCATTAACCCATCCACTTTTTGCTGATACCGCGAAATTTGCTGCACATTGTTATCGTTAAATGCCTGCATCCAGTCGCGGAATATTTCAGGGCAAATATTGGATAACCCGCCAATACATCCATCGCCCCCCGCCAGCACATTGTGCGCGAAGTTATTGTCATAACCGGCATAGACTTCAAAATACGGCAGTTCAGATTTTACCTGGCGAATCACCTGCGACGTGTGATTGGTGTCCGGAATGGTGTCTTTAAGACCGACAATGTTTGGGAACTCGCTGGCGAGTCGTAAACAGACCTCCGGCGAGACGCAATAGCCGGTACGCTCCGGAAAGTTATAGATGAATATTTTGGCGGCGGTGCGGCGGGCAATCTGGCTATAAAATGTATAAATGCCTTCATCAGTCAGGCGGAAGTACCACGGGCTGATAATCATGACGCCATCCAGCCCGCACTCATCTGCATAGTTTGCCAGCTCTACGCACTCGTCAATATCCATGCGGCTGGTACCCGCATAGGCCTTTATTCCCTCGCGCGGGAACTCTGCCGCCATTTGAATTATCTGACGGGATGTTTTCATATCCAGCGAGAAAAACTCGCCGGTACTGCCCATGACGACAAATCCCGATACGCTGTTTTTAATAAAATCGTACAGGCGAAAATTTCCGTCAGGATCCAGCCTGCCCTGCTCATCAAAAACCGTTATTGCCGGGGTGATGTAACGACTTTGCATATTCAACCTCTTTATTGTTCGTATATACAAACTGTGTTTGTATTTGCGATTAAGCATAAGTAAACACGCCATCGACGTGAAGTCAAATGGCGTAAAAGGCGGATGGATAATTGATTAAATCAATGAATAAATAGGGAATTATGCAGAAGAGACGGGCGTCACGGCGGATCATTAAATCTCGGTATTGTGTGGGTAATCACAATTCCGACGGCACCGCTGGCGAATAAATCAGTAATTTTTAATATCAGGCAGCTTATTCAGCACGCTTTCGATACGACCCTTTGCCTCTTTTAACGCGTGAATAACCTGCTGCGTTTTTTCATCGCTGGCGCGGAAAGAGGGCAATGAGACGCTGATCGCCGCCAGAATAATGCCTTTCTGCAGCAGGGGGACGGCAAAGCAGATGGTATCGTCGTTGATTTCCCGATCGTCCATGGCATAACCGTTGGCGGCGACCCATTCCAGCTGCTGACGAAGCTGAGCCATATTCGTTACGCTGCGGGCGGTAACGGAAGGAAAACCCTGCGGATAGAGCTCCAGGATCTCTTCGTCGCGGTGCTTATGCAGCAGCGCCTTGCCCAGGGCAGAGCAGATTGCCGGAAGGCGAGTCCCTACCTTAGAGACCAGCTGCACGGTTTGGTCGCCCTGAACTTTATCAACATAGAGCACCCAGGCGTCATCCAGAATGCCGAGCTGGCAAACTTCATTGCATTCATTGACCACCGCGTGCATTTCGCTATTGATCGTTTTCAGCCAGAACTCTTTTTCCACCGTTGAGCTGGCCAGAACCGCGCACGAGATCCCCAGCGTATATATGCCGTTGCGATCGTCGTGGCTGATATATTTCCGGTACTGCAGCGATTTGAGGATCGGGAAAATGGTTCCCTTTGAAATATCCGTTTTGAGCGATAGCTCGGAAAGCGTCATTCCGTCCGCGTTGGCTAAGGTTTCCAGAATGAGTAAAACGCGTTCGGTAGGTTTATGAAGCGTCTTCATATTTTTCCTTATGACGGCTCGCCGGAGAGTGCTGTTTAACGCCCCCTATTTAACTACAGATCCCCGCTTATCTGTAGCCTGCGCCGCCTCTCTTTTTCGCTTTGCCATTTCCCTGCCACTTTTTTTTCACCGTTTCATCATGTTTTTGCCAATTTATTGTAATATTTTTGTAATGCAATAGTTATTTTTCTGTCATTCGAGCATGTCATGTTACCCCCGCGAACATAAAACGCGTGAAATCGCGCATCCGGAACAACAAGAGAGATAACCGATGATATCGTTACGACATACAGCTTTAGGACTGGCGCTCAGCCTGGCATTTGCCGGACAAGCCCTGGCGGTAACCACTATCCCGTTCTGGCACTCGATGGAAGGGGAGTTGGGGAAAGAAGTTGATTCACTGGCGCAACGTTTCAACGCAGCCAACCCGGACTACAAAATTGTTCCGGTGTATAAAGGCAACTATGAGCAGAGCCTGAGCGCCGGCATCGCCGCCTTCCGTACCGGCAACGCGCCGGCTATTCTGCAGGTTTACGAAGTCGGCACCGCGACGATGATGGCCTCGAAGGCGATTAAGCCGGTCTATCAGGTGTTCAGCGATGCGGGCATTCAGTTTGATGAAACGCAGTTCGTGCCAACCGTCTCCGGTTATTACACCGACTCCAAAACCGGCCATCTGCTCTCCCAGCCGTTTAACAGCTCCACGCCGGTGCTGTACTACAACAAAGACGCCTTTAAAAAAGCCGGATTAGATCCGGAACAGCCGCCGAAAACCTGGCAGGATCTGGCGGCGTATACCGCGAAGCTGAAAGCCGCCGGGATGAAATGCGGCTACGCCAGCGGCTGGCAGGGCTGGATTCAGATTGAAAACTTCAGCGCCTGGCACGGCCTGCCGGTGGCGACCAAAAACAACGGCTTCGACGGTACCGATGCGGTACTGGAGTTCAATAAGCCGGAGCAGGTGAAGCATATCGCTCTGCTCGAAGAACTGAATAAGAAAGGCGACTTCAGCTACTTCGGGCGTAAAGACGAATCCACCGAGAAGTTCTATAACGGCGACTGCGCCATTACCACCGCCTCTTCCGGCTCCCTCGCGGATATTCGCCAGTACGCGAAGTTCAACTATGGCGTAGGGATGATGCCGTACGACGCCGACGTGAAAGGCGCGCCGCAAAACGCCATTATCGGCGGGGCCAGCCTGTGGGTGATGCAGGGTAAAGACAAAGAAACCTATACCGGCGTCGCCAAATTCCTCGATTTCCTGACTAAGCCGGAAAACGCCGCCGAATGGCATCAGAAAACCGGCTATCTGCCGATTACCACCGCCGCTTACAACCTGACCCGCGAACAGGGCTTCTATGATAAGAACCCCGGTGCCGATATCGCGACGCGCCAGATGCTGAACAAGCCGCCGCTGCCGTTCACCAAAGGTCTGCGCCTGGGCAATATGCCGCAGATTCGCACCATCGTGGATGAAGAACTGGAAAGCGTATGGACCGGGAAGAAAACGCCTCAGCAGGCGCTGGACGCCGCGGTTGAGCGCGGTAATCAGCTGCTGCGCCGTTTCGAGCAGTCAACCAGGTCGTAATCTTATAGCCAGCCCCTCACCCTCTCCCCGTCGGGGAGAGGGGATCGCCCGGAGCCGTCTTTTCATCCTCGTCCGTTTAGGGAGAGGGCCGGGATGAGGGGAAACCAACTCAGAGTTTAACTATGTCATCATCCCGTCCGGTGTTCCGCTCGCGTTGGCTGCCCTATGTGCTGGTCGCGCCGCAGCTGGTTATCACCGTCATCTTTTTTATCTGGCCCGCGGGCGAAGCGCTGTGGTATTCACTGCAGAGCGTCGATCCGTTTGGGCTCTCCAGCCAGTTTGTTGGCCTGGATAACTTTTTAGCCCTCTTCCAGGACCCGTACTACCTGGACTCCTTCTGGACCACCATTAAGTTCAGCACGATGGTTACCGTCAGCGGCCTGCTGATCTCGCTGTTTTTCGCCGCGCTGGTGGATTACGTGGTGCGCGGCAGCCGCTTCTATCAGACGCTGATGCTCCTGCCCTATGCCGTTGCGCCCGCGGTGGCGGCGGTGCTATGGATCTTCTTGTTCAACCCCGGACGCGGGCTGATTACGCATCTCCTCGGTGAGATGGGCTACGACTGGAACCACGCGCAGAACAGCGGTCAGGCGATGTTCCTTGTGGTTTTCGCCTCGGTCTGGAAGCAGATTAGTTACAACTTCCTGTTCTTCTTCGCCGCGCTGCAATCTATTCCCCGCTCGCTGGTAGAAGCCGCCGCGATTGACGGCGCCGGTCCGGTTCGCCGCTTCTTCAGGCTGGCGCTACCGCTGATCGCCCCGGTGAGCTTCTTCCTGCTGGTGGTGAACCTGGTATACGCCTTCTTTGATACCTTCCCGGTTATCGATGCCGCAACCGGCGGCGGGCCGGTTCAGGCGACAACAACGCTGATTTATAAAATCTACCGTGAAGGTTTTGCCGGGCTCGACCTTTCCGCTTCCGCCGCCCAGTCGGTGGTGCTGATGTTCCTCGTCATTATTCTGACGGTGGTGCAGTTCCGCTACGTTGAACGAAAGGTGCGCTACCAATGATTGAGAATCGACGCGGGCTGACGATTTTCAGCCACACCATGCTGATTTTAGGGATCGCGGTCATTCTGTTCCCGCTGTATGTCGCCTTTGTCGCGGCGACGCTGGACAGTAAAGCGGTTTTTGATACGCCGATGACGCTGATTCCCGGCGGGCATCTGCTCGAAAATATGAAATTTATCTGGGTGAACGGCGTAGGGGCCAATAGCGCGCCGTTCTGGCTGATGATGCTCAACAGCTTCATCATGGCCTTCGGCATCACGGTGGGCAAAATTACGGTCTCGATGCTCTCCGCTTTCGCCATCGTCTGGTTTCGTTTTCCGCTGCGCAACCTGTTCTTCTGGATGATCTTCATCACGCTGATGCTGCCGGTTGAGGTGCGTATTTTCCCGACGGTGGAAGTGATCGCCAACCTGAAAATGCTCGACAGCTATGCCGGGCTCACCCTGCCGCTGATGGCTTCGGCGACCGCCACCTTCCTGTTCCGCCAGTTCTTTATGACCCTGCCGGACGAGCTGATAGAGGCCGCACGTATCGACGGCGCGTCGCCGATGCGCTTCTTCCGCGACATCGTGCTGCCGCTGTCGAAAACCAACCTGGCGGCGCTGTTCGTCATCACCTTTATCTACGGCTGGAACCAGTATCTGTGGCCGCTGCTGATCATTACCGACGTGAATCTCGGCACGGCGGTCGCGGGCATTAAAGGGATGATCGCCATCGGCCAGGGTACCACGCAGTGGAATCAGGTGATGGCGGCGATGCTGCTTACGCTGATTCCTCCGGTTGTCATCGTTTTAGCCATGCAGCGCGCGTTTGTGCGTGGTTTAGTGGATAGTGAGAAATAAAATGGCAGGACTTAAGCTACAGGCAGTAACCAAAAGCTGGGATGGCAAAACCCAGGTGATCCAGCCGCTGACGCTGGACGTCGCGGACGGCGAATTTATTGTGATGGTGGGTCCCTCGGGCTGCGGAAAATCAACCCTGCTGCGCATGGTGGCGGGCCTGGAGCGGGTCACCAGCGGTGATATCTGGATCGACCGCAAGCGCGTCACCGAAATGGAACCGAAAGATCGCGGTATTGCGATGGTGTTCCAGAACTACGCCCTCTACCCGCATATGAGCGTGGAAGAGAATATGGCGTGGGGCCTGAAAATTCGCGGTTTAGGTAAAGGATTAATTGCCGAACGCGTCCAGGAAGCGGCGCGCATTCTGGAGCTGGACGGCCTGCTGAAGCGCCGTCCGCGCGAACTCTCCGGCGGCCAGCGCCAGCGCGTGGCGATGGGGCGGGCTATCGTGCGCGACCCGGCGGTATTCCTGTTTGATGAGCCGCTCTCCAACCTCGATGCCAAACTGCGCGTGCAGATGCGTCTGGAGCTGCAGCAGCTGCACCGTCGGCTGAAAACCACCTCGCTGTACGTGACGCACGATCAGGTGGAAGCCATGACCCTCGCGCAGCGGGTGATGGTGATGAATAAAGGCATCGCCGAGCAGATTGGTACGCCGGTCGAGGTCTACGAAAAACCGGCCAGCCGCTTTGTGGCGAGCTTTATCGGCAGCCCGGCAATGAACCTGCTGGAAGGCCGGGTCAGCGACGACGGTAGCCGCTTCGAGCTTGAGGGCGGGATGCTTTTACCCATCAACAGCGAGCATCGCCGCTATGCCGGGCGTAAGATGACCCTGGGTATCCGCCCGGAACATTTTGCATTAAGCTCCGAGGCGGAAGGTGGCGTACCGCTGGTGATGGATACGCTGGAAATTTTAGGTGCCGATAACCTCGCCCACGGGCGCTGGGGCGAGCAAAAGCTGGTGGTCCGGCTGCCGCACCAGCAGCGTCCGCAGGCGGGCAGCACCCTGTGGCTGCATCTGCCGCAGGAAAGTCTGCATCTTTTTGATAGTGAAACAGGACAACGCGCATGAGTCACTGGCCTTATCCTCATATCGTCGCCCACCGCGGCGGCGGTAAACTGGCCCCGGAAAATACCCTGGCGGCCATCGATACCGGCGCTCGCTACGGCCATACGATGATTGAGTTTGACGCTAAGTTATCGAAAGACGGGCAGATTTTTTTACTGCACGATGACAATCTCGAACGCACCAGCAACGGCTGGGGCGTGGCGGGCGAACTGGCGTGGAACGATCTGCTAAAAGTGGATGCCGGCAGCTGGTACAGCGGCGAGTTCAAAGGCGAGCCGCTGCCGCTGCTGAGCGAGGTGGCCGACCGCTGCCGTCAGCACGGCATGATGGCCAATATCGAAATTAAACCGACCACCGGCACCGGGCCGCTGACCGGCAAAGCGGTGGCGCTGGCGGCGCGTGAGCTGTGGCAGGGAATGACGCCGCCGCTGCTCTCATCGTTTGACGTTGATGCGCTGGAAGCCGCGCAGGAGGCGGTGCCCGAACTGCCGCGCGGGCTGCTGCTGGATGAGTGGCGCAACGACTGGCGCGAACTGACCGCGCGTCTCGGCTGCGTCTCTATTCACCTCAACCATAAGCTGCTGGATGAAGCGCGCGTGGCGAGCCTGAAGGCCGCGGGCCTGCATATTCTGGTCTATACCGTTAACAAACCGCAGCGCGCCGCCGAGTTGCTGCGTTGGGGCGTGGACAGCATCTGCACCGATGCGATTGACGTCATCGGCCCCAACTTCCCGGCGTAATCCACTTCTGCGTCAGGCGGCCCTTACGGGGTCGTCTGGCGCTGCAGCATCCCACCGTTGGTGTTAGGGAGAGGCTGCTCACGGGTCAGATTATTATTCTGCTGTACCCGCTGCCGATCGTTATTCAACTGCGTCTGAAGATGCTGCTGCTGCGCGCGCGACTGGCTTTGAATACCCTGCTTAAGATTGTTTTGCTGCTGCATTTGCTGGGTCTGCATCTGATTTTGCATCCGCTGCTGGCTGGGCACCACGTACCCCGGCTGATTGGGGTTATTGTCGATATTGATCGGCTGCGCCATGACGCTCAGCGGCAGCAGCGCCGCCAGATATAACATTGCTTTCATTGTTCTCTCCTCACTTCGTGGGATCGCTTAAGTTTACTCCCTTTCCGGCGCAACAATGATTTTTTAAGACTTATCATCCAGGATTATGGATAAATAAAAACATCATTCAGGAGTATGACAATGATAAAAACAACGCTCTGGCGTCAGGTGGTCATCGCTGCGTTGCTGGCGGGCGGCAGTTTTACCGTCGCGGCAGATCCCGCCCCTCCGCCGGTATCTTATGGTGTAGAGGAAGATGTTTTTCACCCGGTCCGCGCTCAGCAGGGGATGGTGGCCTCGGTGGACGCGCTGGCAACAAAGGTAGGCGTGGATATTCTGCGTCAGGGCGGCAACGCGGTCGATGCCGCCGTGGCGGTGGGCTACGCGCTGGCGGTCACCCATCCGCAGGCCGGTAATATCGGCGGCGGCGGGTTTATGATGCTGCGAACCAAAGACGGTAATACCACGGCGATCGACTTCCGCGAGATGGCCCCGGAACAGGCCACCCGGGATATGTTTCTCGACGATCAGGGCAACCCGGACAGCAAGAAATCGCTGACCTCGCATCTGGCTTCCGGCACGCCGGGCACCGTCGCCGGGTTCTCCCTCGCGCTGGAAAAATACGGCACGATGCCGCTCAACAAAGTGATTCGCCCGGCGATTAAGCTGGCCGAAGAGGGCTTCACGGTAAACGATGCGCTGGCCGACGACCTGAAAACCTACGGCAGCGAAGTGATCCCCGACCATGCCAACAGCCGGGCTATCTTCTGGAAAAACGGCGAGCCGCTGAAAAAGGGCGATAAGCTGGTGCAAAAACAGCTGGGGAAGAGCCTGGAGCTGATTGCCGAGCTGGGGCCGGATGCCTTCTATAAAGGCGCGATTGCCGACCAGATTGCCGCTGAGATGAAGAATAACGGCGGGCTTATCACCAAAGCGGATCTGGCGAATTACAAAGCGGTCGAACGTACGCCGGTGAGCGGCGAGTATCGCGGCTATCAGGTGTTCTCAATGCCGCCCCCATCGTCCGGGGGCATTCATATCGTGCAGATTCTGAATATCCTCGAAAACTTCGATATGCATAAGTACGGCTTCGGCAGCGCCGACGCCATGCAGGTGATGGCGGAAGCCGAAAAGCACGCCTATGCCGACCGTTCGGAATACCTTGGCGATCCGGACTTCGTCAAGGTGCCGTGGCAGGCGCTGACCAGCAAAGCGTACGCCAAATCGATCGCTGAGCAGATTGATATCAATAAGGCGAAGCCGTCGAGCCAGATTCGCCCCGGTAAGCTGGCGCCGTATGAAAGCAATCAGACCACTCATTTCTCTGTGGTGGATAAGGACGGTAACGCCGTTGCCGTGACCTATACGCTGAATACGACCTTTGGAACCGGCATCGTGGCGGGGAACTCCGGCATTCTGATGAATAATCAGATGGATGATTTCTCAGCTAAACCCGGCGTGCCAAACGTCTACGGGCTGGTGGGCGGTGACGCCAACGCCGTCGAGCCGAAAAAACGTCCGCTGTCGTCGATGTCGCCAACGATTGTGGTGAAAGATGGCAAAACCTGGCTGGTGACCGGTAGCCCCGGCGGCAGCCGCATTATCACCACCGTCCTGCAGATGGTGGTGAATACCATTGATTTCGGAATGAACGTCGCGGAAGCCACCAACGCCCCGCGCTTCCACCATCAATGGCTGCCGGACGAACTGCGGGTAGAGAAGGGGTTTAGCCCGGATACGCTGAAGCTGCTGGAGAGCAAAGGGCAGAAAGTGGCGGTGAAAGAGGCGATGGGCAGTACCCAGAGTATTATGGTTGGCCCGGACGGCACGCTGTACGGCGCATCCGATCCGCGTTCGCCGGATGATTTAACGGCAGGGTATTAGATTTACCCTCACTCCGACCCTCTCCCTGCCGGGAGAGGGTTAGTTGAGCGTCACCCCTTCAGCCGCGCCATAAAGTAGGCATCGACATATTCGCCGTTGCGCAGGGCATACTTTCTCCCCGTCCCTTCAATTTCAAAGCCTAATTTCTGATACACCGCCACCGCGGGAGCGTTATCCACAAACACCGTCAACTCAATACGGTCAACGCGGAGCCAGTTGTCGCACATGTCGATCATGGTGCGAATCAGCTCACTGGCAACGCCGCGATTGTGCCATCGTGAATCCACGCAAATGCCGAAATCGGCGACGTGGCTCCGGCGCGGGCGCTGGATAACCTCAATGGCGAGGTGTCCCACGACCTGGTCATCTATGCTGGCGACCAGCTGTTTGACGCCCGGTCGGTCGGTTAGTCGCTCGTGCCACATATGGCTGGAAGGATGAGGAACCTGTAGCGTATTGTGATATACCTCCGGCTGAGCATGGATCTGACGGATTGTGTCGTAATCTTTGGCTTCGGCATGGCGTATCACTATGTCGCTCATTCTTCATTTTCCTTTTTGAGTTAATCGTCCCCTTAAAGATCGCTGACTTTAAAAAAGGGAGCAACGCCTATTTTTTGCAAAAAGAGGTGGACAAGTGCGAATGAGAATGATTATTATTGCTCTGCATTCAGGGAGACCCTTGCGGAAAGCCTGAAAGCACGACATTGCTCACATTGCTTCCAGTATTACTTTAGCCAGCCGGGTGCTGGCTTTTTTTTTGCTTTTTTTCAGCCTGCACCCGAAGACGCTACTGCGCCGCTTCTGCGGCGTGTCTGTCTGCTCTGTTTTTGGTTTCAGCCGCGGTATCCGCGATAAACCCCACCACGTTGTTCTTTTCCGCGACCGGCGGCAGCACTTCTGCCTGGCCGGAAAAAACGCCGCCCTTGTTAATGGCCAGCGTGCGGTAGGCCAACGTGCCGGTGACCTGGCCGTTCTTATCGATTTCAATCGTCTCGCTGCGGCACTGACCGAGGATGCAGCCGTCGATAATCAGCTCGCGGCAGGTGATATTTCCCTCGACCAGGCCTCCGGCCATAATCTTAATCTGGCTCTCTTCGGCGTCGATATTGCCGCTTACGGTACCGTAAATATCGACATCTCCCTCAGCGATAATATTGCCGTCAAAGCGGATGCCGCTGGCGATAACCGTGGCGGCAGGTTTGCGGGAAACGGCTAACGGGGATGCGCTGTTGAGTACCGGCGTAGCCACCGTCTGTGGCGTCGCTTCAACGTTTTTATTCTTTTTAAACATATGGTTAATCCGATGATATTGAAAATGAAAAACGAAGGATGACAAGGAGAAAGAGCCCGATAGCCAGGCCAGATACGTGGATTCGCAGCACCAGGCCATCAGGCCAAGCAGCCAAAAGAGAAGGGCGCTATTCAGGGCGATATACTTGCTTTCCATACGAACGAGATGGCTACTCCTTTAGTCATCGTGTTTTGGGAAACTGCGAGCGCGATGCGGCGTCATGCTCCCACGCGCTGGATAAAAAACGTTCTTTTCCCGAGGGCCCTCTTATCCAGAATTTAGGCCGTAGGGTCAATGAATTTGAGCGTTAATTTTTACATTTAAGAATTTGGCACACTTATTGAAGGGGTTAAGTTCGCAGCCAGCTTGCGCTATGGTTAATAGCAGAGACCTAACAAAGGACCGCGTTATGACTTTGCACTGCGCATTTATTGGATTCGGCAAAAGCACCACCCGCTACCATCTTCCCTATGTCCTGCACCGAAAAGACCGCTGGCACGTGGCGCATATCTTTCGCCGCAGCGCAAAGCCAGAGGAACAGGCACCGGCATACTCGCATATTCACTTCACCAGCGACCTCGACGAAGTGCTTAACGATCCGCAGGTCAAGCTGGTGATTGTGTGCACCCACGCGGACAGTCATTTTGCCTATGCCAAAAGGGCGCTGGAGGCGGGCAAAAATGTACTGGTCGAAAAGCCCTTTACCCCGAGCCTTGATGAGGCAAAAACGCTATTCGCCCTGGCGAAAAGCAAGGGGTTGACGGTCACGCCGTACCAGAATCGTCGCTTCGACTCCTGCTTCCTGACCACGAAGAAAGTGATTGAGAGCGGAAAGCTGGGCGAGATCGTCGAGATTGAAAACCATTTTGACAACTATCGCCCGGTAGATGGAGGGAAACCCGGCCTGCCTCAGGACGGCACGTTTTACGGCCTGGGCGTCCATACCCTGGACCAAATTATCTCCCTGTTCGGTCGCCCTGACCATGTCTCTTACGACATCCGTAGCCTGCGCAACAAGGCCAATCCGGACGATACCTTTGAGGCCCAGCTGTTCTATGGCAGCCTGAAGGCGATTGTCAAAACCAGCCATCTGGTGAAGCTGCCCTATCCAAAATTCATCGTCCATGGTCATAAAGGGTCGTTTATTAAATACGGTATCGACCAGCAGGAGACCAGCCTGAAGGCCAATATTATGCCGGGCGAGCCGGGATTCGGCGCGGACGAGACGGTTGGTCTGCTGGAGTACGTCAATGAGGCAGGCGAAACCGTACGGGAAGAGATCCCGCTTGAAACCGGCGACTATGGGCGGGTCTATGATTCGCTGTATGAAACCCTCGTTAACGGTCAGCCAAATTTCGTCAAGGAATCTGACGTTCTCACGAATCTGGAGATCCTCGAACGCGGCTTTGAACAGCCATCTCCAGCCACGATTACCCTTACCCGATAAGCCCTCATGGCTCCTCTGCACTCGTTCATATTTTTTGAACAGAGGAGTCAATTTTCACCCTCTATGATCGCCAGGGGATTGGGTACACACTTATCCCATCGAAAACATACGGGGGTGCAACATGATCTACTTACGCAAAGCTAACGAACGCGGCCACGCTAACCACGGCTGGCTGGATTCCTGGCATACTTTCTCTTTCGCGAACTATTACGACCCTAACTTTATGGGCTTCTCGGCGCTGCGGGTGATCAATGACGACGTGATTGATGCAGGCCAGGGCTTCGGAACCCATCCGCACAAGGACATGGAAATCCTGACCTACGTGCTGGAAGGGGCCGTTGAGCACCAGGACAGCATGGGGAATAAAGAGCAGGTGCCGGCGGGTGAGTTCCAGATCATGAGCGCGGGTACCGGGATTCGTCACTCGGAGTACAACCCAAGCAACACGGAAAAACTGCATCTGTACCAGATCTGGATTATGCCGGAAAAAAATGGCATCACGCCGCGCTACGAACAGCGCCGCTTTGACGCCGCGCAGGGCAAACAGCTGGTGCTGTCGCCGGATGCCCGCGAAGGTTCGCTGAAGGTGTACCAGGATATGGAACTGTACCGCTGGGCGCTGCTGAAAGATGAGCAGTCGGTGCACCAGATTGCCGCTGAACGGCGGGTGTGGATCCAGGTGGTGAAAGGTGACGTCACCATCAACGGAACGAAGGCCACCACCAGCGATGGCCTGGCCATTTGGGACGAGCAGGCGATTTCCGTACACGCCGACGGCGATAGCGAAATTCTGCTGTTCGATCTGCCGCCCGTCTGATCGTTCTCCGATCGGGTCTAAATAAATTGCGCAACCTTCCCTGATGTTAGGGAAGGTTGCGCTTTGTCCGTGATAAACTGAGAAAATGTTTCCCCGTTGATCGCAGTCAGGACGATGAAAAAGAAAAGACCCGTACTTCAGGATGTAGCCGATCTTGTCGGCGTGACCAAAATGACGGTCAGTCGCTACTTACGTAACCCGGAACAGGTTTCCGAAGCGCTGCGTGGCAAGATAGCCGTTGCTCTCGATGAACTGGGTTATATTCCTAATCGCGCCCCCGACATCCTCTCGAATGCCACCAGCCGCGCTATTGGCGTGCTGCTGCCCTCGTTAACTAACCAGGTTTTCTCAGAAGTGCTGCGCGGTATTGAAAGCGTGACCGACTCTTTCGGTTACCAGACGATGCTGGCGCACTACGGCTATAAGCCGGAAATGGAAGAAAAACGCCTGGAATCCATGCTTTCCTGGAATATTGACGGCCTGATCCTTACCGAACGAACCCATACGCCGCGCACCCTGAAGATGATTGAAGTGGCGGGTATCCCGGTTGTGGAGCTGATGGACAGCCAGTCGCCGTGCCTCGATATCGCCGTCGGCTTTGATAACTTTGAAGCGGCCCGGCAGATGACCGCGGCGATTATCAATCATGGCCATCGTCACGTTGCCTATCTTGGCGCACGTCTTGATGAACGTACTATCATCAAACAGAAGGGGTATGAGCAGGCGATGCTTGATGCCGGAATGACGCCCTACAGCGTGATGGTTGAGCAGTCTTCCTCTTATTCATCGGGGATTGAGCTGATGCGCCAGGCGCGTCGCGAATATCCGCAGCTTGACGGCATTTTCTGTACCAACGATGACCTTGCGGTCGGCGCGGCGTTTGAGTGCCAGCGGCTGGGGCTTAAAATCCCTGACGATATGGCGATTGCCGGTTTCCACGGCCACGATATCGGCCAGGTGATGGAGCCGCGTCTGGCCAGCGTGCTGACGCCGCGCGAGCGGATGGGGCGGATTGGTGCTGAACGACTGCTGGCGCGTATTCGCGGTGAAGCGGTGACGCCTAAGATGTTAGATTTAGGTTTCACATTGTCACCGGGCGGATCTATTTAAACTGACAAATTTGAAGTAGATCACACATATTCACATCTGGCACGAATGGTTATTGCTTCTCCACAACTCCGGCATGACAATGTTACCGATAACAGTTACCCGTAACAATTAACCTGTACGCCAGTATTCCACGCCGTTAAACGCTGCCAGGCTGCGCGTATGTGTCCAGTGGGAGGAAGCTTTGAGCACGACTAACCATGATCACCACATCTATGTCCTGATGGGCGTTTCCGGCAGCGGCAAATCCGCTGTCGCCAGCGAAGTGGCGCATCAACTGCACGCCGCGTTTCTCGACGGCGACTTTCTGCATCCGCGCAGCAACATCAACAAGATGGCTTCCGGCGAACCGTTAAATGACGATGACCGCACCCCGTGGCTGCAGGCGCTGAACGATGCCGCGTTTGCCATGCAGCGTACCAATAAAGTGTCGCTGATTGTCTGCTCCGCGCTGAAAAAGAGCTACCGCGACATCCTGCGTAAAGGTAACCCGAACCTCTCATTTATCTACCTGAAAGGCGACTTCGAGGTTATCGAACAACGTCTGAAGGCGCGTAAAGGCCACTTCTTTAAAACTCAGATGCTGGTCACGCAGTTTGAAACGCTGCAGGAACCGGGCGCGGATGAAAACGATGTTTTAATCGTCGATATCGACCAGTCATTGGAAGGCGTGGTCGCCAGCACCATTGAGGTGATCAACAAAGGCAGTAAATAGTGAGTACATTAACGCTTGTTTTAACAGCAGTCGGCTCCGTTTTGCTGCTGCTGTTTTTAGTGATGAAGGCGCGTATGCATGCCTTCGTGGCTTTGATGGTGGTTTCTATTGGAGCAGGGCTTTTTTCCGGAATGCCGTTGGACAAAATCGCAGCGACGATGGAAAAAGGCATGGGCGGCACGCTGGGCTTTCTGGCTATCGTCGTCGCGCTGGGGGCTATGTTCGGTAAGATCCTGCATGAAACCGGCGCGGTCGACCAGATTGCCGTTAAGATGCTGAAATCTTTCGGCCACAATCGCGCCCACTATGCGATAGGCCTGGCCGGACTTATCTGCGCGCTGCCGCTGTTTTTCGAAGTGGCGATCGTGCTGCTGATCAGCGTGGCTTTCTCAATGGCGCGCCACACCGGCACCAACCTGGTGAAGCTGGTGATCCCGCTGTTTGCTGGCGTAGCCGCTGCGGCCGCGTTCCTGCTGCCGGGGCCCGCGCCGATGCTGCTGGCCTCGCAGATGCACGCCGACTTTGGCTGGATGATCCTGATTGGCCTGTGCGCCGCGATCCCGGGGATGATTATCGCCGGACCGCTGTGGGGTAACTTTATCAGCCGTTACGTTGAGCTGCATATTCCGGACGATATTAGCGAGCCGCACCTCGGCGAAGGCAAAATGCCGTCATTCGGCTTCAGCCTGTCGCTGATTCTGCTGCCGCTGGTGCTGGTTGGCCTGAAAACCATCGCCGCGCGCTTTGTGCCGGAAGGCTCTACCGCCTACGAATGGTTTGAGTTTATCGGCCATCCGTTTACCGCGATTCTGGTGGCGTGCCTGGTGGCTATCTATGGCCTGGCGGTACGTCAGGGGATGGCCAAAGATCGGGTGATGGAGATTTGCGGTCATGCGCTCCAGCCTGCGGGCATTATCCTGCTGGTCATCGGTGCGGGCGGCGTGTTCAAACAGGTGCTGGTCGACTCTGGCGTCGGTCCTGCCCTCGGCGAAGCGTTGACCGGTATGGGCCTGCCGATTGCCATCACCTGCTTCGTGCTGGCGGCGGCGGTGCGTATTATTCAGGGCTCCGCGACCGTTGCCTGCCTGACGGCCGTTGGGCTGGTGATGCCGGTTATCGAACAGCTGCACTACAGCGGCGCGCAGATGGCGGCGCTCTCTATCTGCATCGCCGGCGGCTCTATCGTCGTCAGCCACGTTAACGACGCGGGCTTCTGGCTGTTCGGTAAGTTTACCGGCGCGACCGAAGCGCAAACGCTGAAGACCTGGACGATGATGGAAACCATCCTCGGCACCGTCGGGGCGATTGTCGGCATGATTGCGTTTACGCTATTGAGCTAAACGACAAAGTGAAACACCCGGCGGAGCGAGGCGATGCCGGGTTAATTTTTCCGCTCTACTTATATCGAAAACCCTTAGCTTTACCCCTCTCCCGATCTGCCACTATCAGAAATACGATAAACGTCATACGGCTCACAAACCCGCGCCACGCCTGGCTTTAACCGGTTTGGTTAGCAAGAGCAAAACAACCGAATTTCTGCCGTAATCCATAATCCTGATCAATAAAATAGCGGCGGAAAATATTTCCTTCGCGATATAAATTCCCTGATAATTATTAGGGTATTCCGGGGGGCCAGCGACGGCTGCCGCTATGCAAAATTAGTTACGTTACTGATTGCCTGGCAATCATTGATTAATTTCACTTGCGACTTTAGCTGCATTTTGTAATGTGAAGGACTAACCAGTAGGAAACTGGCCTGGAACAAACAGCACACACCTCGCAGGAATACGTTATGAAAAATGTTGGTTTTATCGGCTGGCGCGGAATGGTCGGCTCTGTCCTCATGCAACGCATGGTTGAAGAGCGCGATTTTGATGCCATTCGCCCTGTTTTTTTCTCCACCTCCCAGCTGGGGCAGCCTGCTCCATCTTTTGGTGGCAGTACCGGTGGCACGCTTCAGGATGCATTCGATCTGGAAGCACTGAAGGCGCTGGACATTATTGTCACGTGTCAGGGCGGCGATTACACCAACGATATTTACCCGAAGCTGCGTGAAAGCGGCTGGCAGGGCTACTGGATTGACGCCGCCTCTTCGCTGCGCATGAAAGACGACGCCATCATCATTCTCGACCCGGTGAACCAGGACGTTATCACCGCAGGTCTGAACAACGGCGTTAAAACCTTTGTCGGCGGCAACTGTACCGTCAGCCTGATGCTGATGTCTCTCGGCGGCCTGTTTGCTCAGGATCTGGTTGAGTGGGTTAGCGTGGCGACTTATCAGGCGGCTTCCGGCGGCGGTGCGCGGCATATGCGCGAGCTGCTGACCCAGATGGGCCAGCTTCACAGCCATGTTGCGGCTGAGCTGGCGGATCCGGCTTCCGCGATCCTGGATATTGAACGCAAGGTCACCTCGTTGACCCGCAGCGGCGAGCTGGCGGTAGACAACTTTGGCGTTCCTCTGGCGGGAAGCCTGATCCCATGGATCGACAAACAGCTGGATAACGGCCAGAGCCGTGAAGAGTGGAAAGGCCAGGCGGAGACCAACAAAATTCTCGCGACCGCCTCACCGATTCCGGTAGACGGCCTGTGCGTTCGCGTTGGCGCGCTGCGCTGCCATAGCCAGGCGTTCACCATCAAGCTGAAAAAAGATGTTTCTATTCCGACCGTTGAGGAACTGCTGGCCGCGCATAACCCGTGGGCCAAAGTGGTACCGAACGATCGTGATATCACCATGCGTGAGCTGACTCCGGCTGCCGTTACCGGCACCCTGACCACCCCGGTGGGTCGCCTGCGTAAACTGAACATGGGGCCGGAGTATCTGTCGGCCTTCACCGTTGGTGACCAGCTGCTGTGGGGGGCCGCCGAGCCGCTCCGCCGCATGCTAAGACAGCTGGCGTAGTCGTCACAAGATGAGAAAAGGGGTGTTGAAACACCCCTTTTTTTTGCGTAATACAAGGAGTAAACGCGAATGTTAGATTTTTCCCAACGGAGGTAACTCAGCCTTGGCTATGCTTTAAGTAAGGAGTCACGATGTCTCCTTACCTGAAGGTGGGACGGAGCAGGGGGACGCATAACGTGCTGCGCCGTTCAGGTCAAAAAAAAGTCGCCGGATACAGGAAAGGGCGACACCTACAACAGGATGAAACCATGTCTAATCGTATTGATAAGGACGTGATTAATGCGCTTATCGCCGGCCATTTTGCGGATCCTTTTTCCGTGCTTGGCATGCATTACACCGACGCCGGGCTGGAAGTTCGTGCATTATTACCCGATGCCACCGATGTGTGGGTCATTGAACCAAAAACCGGACGCAAAGTCGGCAAGCTGGAATGCCTCGACTCGCGCGGTTTCTTCAGCGGCGTTCTGCCGCGTCGTAAAAATCCTTTTCGCTATCAGCTGGCCGTCACCTGGCACGGGCAGCAGAACCTGATTGATGACCCGTACCGTTTTGGTCCGCTGTTGCAGGATCTCGATGTCTGGCTGCTGTCGGAAGGCACGCATCTGCGTCCTTATGAAACGCTGGGCGCGCATGCCGATACCATGGACGGCGTGGTCGGTACGCGTTTCTCCGTATGGGCGCCGAATGCCCGCCGGGTATCGGTCGTCGGCCAGTTTAACTACTGGGACGGCCGCCGCCACCCGATGCGCCTGCGTAAAGAGTCCGGCATCTGGGAGCTGTTTGTTCCCGGCGCGCTGAACGGCCAGCTGTATAAATTCGAGCTTATCGATGTCCACGGCAACCTGCGGGTGAAGTCCGATCCTTACGCTTTTGAAGCGCAAATGCGTCCGGAGAGCGCCTCGCTCATCTGCGGGCTGCCGGAAAAGGTCGCACAGCCGCCGGAGCGCAAGCAGGCTAACCAGTTTGATGCGCCGATCTCGATTTATGAAGTACATCTCGGCTCCTGGCGCCGCCACACCGATAATAACTTCTGGCTGAGCTATCGCGAGCTTGCCGACCAGCTGGTCCCGTATGCCAAATGGATGGGCTTTACCCACCTCGAACTGCTGCCGGTTAACGAGCATCCGTTTGACGGCAGCTGGGGCTACCAGCCGACCGGGCTGTACGCGCCCACCCGTCGCTTCGGTACCCGGGAGGATTTCCGCTACTTTATCAACGCCGCGCACGCCGCGGGGCTTAACGTTATTCTGGACTGGGTGCCTGGCCATTTTCCGGCGGATGACTTTGCGCTCGCCTCGTTTGACGGCACCTCGCTGTATGAACATAGCGACCCGCGCGAAGGCTACCATCAGGACTGGAACACCCTGATTTACAACTACGGCCGCCGCGAGGTCAGCAATTACCTGGTCGGCAATGCGCTGTACTGGATCGAACGCTTCGGCATTGACGCGCTGCGGGTTGATGCGGTGGCGTCGATGATTTATCGCGACTACAGCCGCAAGCAGGGCGAGTGGGTGCCGAACGAATTCGGCGGTCGGGAAAACCTTGAAGCGATTAAGTTTCTGCGCAATACCAACCGCGTGCTGGGCGAACAGACGCCGGGCGCGGTAACCATGGCGGAAGAGTCGACCGATTTTCCCGGCGTTTCCCGTCCTTCCTCCACCGGCGGGCTGGGTTTCTGGTTCAAGTGGAACCTCGGCTGGATGCACGACACCCTCGACTACATGAAGCTGGACCCGGTGCATCGCCGTCATCATCACGACAAGATGACCTTCGGTATGCTCTACAACTACACCGAAAACTTTGTCCTGCCGCTCTCTCATGATGAAGTGGTGCACGGCAAAAAATCGATACTCGACCGCATGCCGGGCGACGCCTGGCAAAAGTTCGCTAACCTGCGCGCCTACTACGGCTGGCTGTTTGCCTTCCCGGGTAAAAAGCTGCTGTTTATGGGCAATGAGTTTGCTCAGGGACGCGAATGGAACCACGACGCAAGCCTCGACTGGCATCTGCTGGAAGGCGGCGATAACTGGCACCACGGCGTCCAGCGGCTGGTGCGCGACCTCAACCATACCTATCGTCACCATAAAGCGCTGCACGAGCTGGATTTCGATCCCTACGGCTTCGAATGGCTGGTGGTGGACGACCATGAGCGTTCGGTATTTATCTTTGTTCGTCGCGACAGGGCGGGCAATGAAATTATCGTCGCCAGCAACTTCACCCCAGTCCCACGTCATGAGTACCGTTTTGGCATCAACCAGCCCGGCCGCTGGCGTGAAGAGCTCAACACCGACTCCATGCATTACCACGGCAGCAACACCGGCAACGGCGGCGTCGTTGAGAGCGACCCGATCGCCAGCCACGGTCGTGAACACTCCCTCTCCATTACGCTGCCGCCGCTGGCGACGGTGTGGCTGGTGCGGGAGGCGCAATGATCGCACTCACGGCAGGAAAGCCCGCGCCTTTAGGGGCCAGCTACGACGGTAAGGGCGTGAATTTCGCGCTCTTTTCCGCCCACGCGGAGCGGGTGGAACTCTGCGTGTTTGACGAGCAGGGTAATGAACGGCGCGTCGACCTGCCCGCGCGCAGCGGCGATATCTGGCACGGCTGGCTCGCCGATGTCGGGCCTGGCCTGCGCTACGGCTACCGCGTCCACGGGCCCTGGGACCCAACGCAAGGGCACCGCTTCAACCCGGCGAAGCTGCTGCTTGACCCCTGCTGCCATCAGGTAGACGGCGGGTTGCCTGACGATGAACGTCTCCACGGCGGCGATCGCGTTCCCGATCGTCGCGACAGCGCGGCGATAGCGCCGAAGTCGCGGGTGATCGACCTGCATTACGACTGGCGCGGCGATAAGCCGCCGCGCACGCCGTGGGGCCAGACGGTGATTTATGAAGCCCACGTCAAGGGGCTGACGTATCTGCACCCCGATCTGCCGGAGAATATCCGCGGCACCTATAAAGCGCTCGGTCATCCGGTGATGATCGATTACTTCCGCATGCTGGGCATTACTGCACTAGAGTTAATGCCGGTGGCGCAGTTCGCCAGCGAACCGCGCCTTCAGCGGATGGGGTTAAGCAACTATTGGGGCTACAACCCGCTGGCGATTTTCGCCCTCGACACGCGCTACGCCAGCGCGCCGGAGCAGGCGTTAAACGAGTTTCGCGATGCGGTAAAAGCGCTGCATGCGGCGGGCATCGAAGTGATCCTTGACGTAGTGCTGAACCATAGCGCGGAGATAGACCTGGAAGGGCCGACCTTCTCCCTGCGCGGAATCGATAACCGTAGCTATTATTGGATCAGGGAAGACGGCGATTACCACAACTGGACCGGCTGCGGGAACACCCTCAACCTCAGCCACCCCGGCGTGGTGGAGTATGCCCGCCAGTGCCTGCGCTTTTGGGTTGACGAGTGCCACGTTGACGGCTTTCGTTTCGACCTCGCCTCGGTGATGGGGCGGACGCCGGCGTTTCGTCAGGATGCGCCGCTGTTTGAGGCCATCCGTAACGACCCGCGTCTGGCTGAGGTCAAGCTGATCGCGGAACCCTGGGATATCGGCCCGGGCGGCTACCAGGTGGGTAACTTTCCGCCGCTGTTCGCCGAGTGGAACGACCATTTCCGCGATACCGCGCGTCGATTCTGGCTGCAGCAGAACGTCTCGCTGGGCGACTTCGCTCAGCGTTTTGCCGCATCCAGCGACGTTTTTCAGCGTAACGGCAGAGCGCCTTCGGCGGCGGTTAACCTGGTCACCGCGCACGATGGTTTCACCCTGCGCGACTGCGTTTGTTTCAATCAGAAACATAATGAGGCAAACGGGGAGGAGAATCGCGATGGGACTAACAATAACTACAGCAACAATCATGGTATAGAAGGATTAGAAGGGAGTCTTGCCGTGATTGAACGGCGCCGTGCCAGCGTTCACGCTCTTCTGGCGACTTTACTGCTGGCGCAGGGAACGCCGATGCTGCTGGCGGGTGACGAACACGGTCACAGCCAGCATGGCAACAACAATGCTTACTGTCAGGACAATGCGTTGACCTGGCTGGACTGGAACCATACTAACCGCGGGCTGACCGCGTTCACCGCCGCGTTAATTCATCTGCGCCAGCGCGTTCCGGCTTTAACCGAGAATCGCTGGTGGCAGGAGGGAGACGGCAGCGTTCGCTGGTTAAACCAACATGCGCAGCCGCTGTCCGCCGATGAATGGCAGCACGGTGCGCCGCGTATGCAGATCATATTGTCCGATCGCTGGCTGATGGCGCTCAACGCCACCGCCGAGGTGGCAGAGATGGTTTTACCCGCGGGGGAATGGCGCGCCATTCCACCTTTCGCCGGAGAGGATAATCCGGTCACTATAGCTGTCTGGCATGGGCCCGCGCACGGAGTGTGCGTATTTCAAAGGTCGTAACCTCGGGGCTTCCGGTTGGTCTCGAAGCGGCGGCGCGACGAGAAGGGCAGGCAAGCTGGGGAGTAAAAAAGGAGTTAATTATGGTTGGGGTAGAAAAGAACGATCCATTGATGCTGGCGCGTCAGTTGCCGATCAAATCCGTTGCGCTGATCCTTGCCGGGGGACGTGGTACCCGTCTGAAGGATCTGACCAATAAACGCGCGAAACCTGCTGTCCATTTCGGCGGCAAGTTCCGCATTATCGATTTTGCGTTATCTAACTGTATTAACTCAGGCATTCGACGCATCGGCGTCATCACCCAGTATCAATCGCATACGCTGGTGCAGCATATCCAGCGCGGCTGGTCGTTCTTCAATGAAGAGATGAACGAGTTTGTTGACCTGCTGCCCGCCCAGCAAAGGATGCAGGGGGAAAACTGGTATCGCGGCACGGCGGATGCGGTGACGCAGAACCTCGACATCATTCGTCGTTACAAGGCGGAGTACGTCGTTATCCTCGCGGGCGACCATATTTACAAACAAGACTACTCGCGCATGCTTATCGATCACGTCGAAAAAGGCGCGCGTTGCACCGTGGCCTGTATGCCGGTGCCTATTGAAGAAGCACGGGCGTTCGGGGTCATGGCGGTGGACGAGAGCGATAAGATTATCGATTTCGTCGAAAAACCGGCTAATCCGCCTGCGATGCCGGGCGATGCCAGCAAATCGCTGGCGAGTATGGGTATCTATGTCTTTGACGCGGATTACCTTTATGAGCTTCTGGAAGAAGACGACAGCGATGAAAGCTCCAGCCACGATTTTGGTAAAGACATCATTCCGAAAATCACCAAAGCTGGCATGGCTTATGCACATCCTTTCCCGCTCTCCTGCGTGCAGTCCGATCCGCAGTCTGAGCCCTACTGGCGCGATGTGGGGACCCTGGAAGCGTACTGGAAAGCCAACCTCGATCTGGCTTCGGTGACCCCGGAACTGGACATGTACGATCAGAACTGGCCGATTCGCACCCATATGGAGCCTTTGCCTCCGGCAAAATTCGTCCAGGACCGCTCGGGCAGCCACGGGATGACCCTGAACTCGCTGGTTTCAGGCGGTTGTATTATCTCCGGATCGGTGGTTGTGCAGTCGGTGCTGTTCCCGCGCGTGCGGGTGAATTCATTCTGTAATATTGATTCGGCAGTCTTGTTGCCAGAGGTTTGGGTTGGCCGTTCGTGCCGCCTGCGTCGCTGCATTATTGACCGCGCCTGCGTGATCCCGGAAGGTATGGTTGTCGGGGAGAACGCGGAAGAGGATGCACGCCGTTTCTACCGCTCGGAGGAAGGTATCGTGCTGGTCACCCGCGACATGCTGCGGAAATTGGGGTATCCACAGGAGCGCTAATGCAGGTATTACATGTATGTTCAGAGATGTTCCCGCTGTTAAAAACCGGTGGACTGGCGGATGTGATCGGCGCGCTGCCTGCAGCGCAAATTGCCGGGGGCGTCGACACGCGCGTACTGCTGCCCGCGTTTCCTGATATCCGCCGCGGCGTTACGGATGCGCAGGTGGTGACGCGCCGCGAGACGTTTGCCGGGCGCATCACTCTGCTGTTCGGTCACTTTAACGGCGTGGGCATCTATTTGATTGATGCCCCGCATCTCTACGATCGCCCAGGGAGCCCTTACCACGATACTAATCAGCACGCCTATACCGACAACGTGCTGCGCTTTGCGCTGCTGGGATGGGTCGGTAGCGAGATGGCCTGCGGCCTGGATCCTTTCTGGCGCCCTGACGTTGTTCACGCCCACGACTGGCATGCGGGCCTGACCCCGGCCTACCTGGCGGCGCGCGGCCACCCGGCTAAGTCGGTCTTTACGGTGCATAACCTGGCCTACCAGGGGATGTTCTACTCGTGGCATATGAACGACATTGAGCTGCCCTGGTCGTTCTACAACGTTCATGGCCTTGAATTTAACGGCCAGATCTCCTTTCTGAAGGCGGGGCTCTACTACGCCGACCATATTACGGCGGTCAGCCCGACCTATGCGCGCGAAATCACCGAGCCGCAGTTCGCTTACGGCATGGAAGGGCTGCTGCGTCAGCGGCAGCATGAGGGCCGCCTCTCCGGGATCCTCAACGGGGTGGATGACCATATCTGGAATCCGGAAAGCGACCTGCTGTTGGCCGCGCGCTACGATCGCGATCGGCTGGAAGAAAAAGCGGAAAACAAACGCCAGCTGCAAATCGCCATGGGGCTGAAGGTGGATGACAAAGCGCCGCTGTTTGCCGTTGTCAGCCGTTTGACCAGCCAGAAGGGGCTGGACCTGGTGCTTGAGGCGCTGCCGGGCCTGCTGGAGCAGGGCGGTCAGCTGGCGCTGCTGGGGGCGGGCGATCCGGTGCTGCAGGAGGGCTTCCTGGCCGCCGCGGCCGAGCATCCGGGCAAGGTCGGCGTACAGATTGGCTACCATGAAGCCTTCTCGCACCGCATTATGGGCGGCACCGATGTGATTCTGGTGCCCAGCCGTTTTGAACCGTGCGGCTTAACCCAGCTGTACGGCCTGAAGTACGGCACGCTACCGCTGGTGCGGCGTACCGGCGGACTGGCGGACACCGTGTCCGATTGCTCGCTGGAGAATCTCGCCGACGGTCTGGCTACCGGCTTTGTTTTTGAAGATAGCAACGCTTTGTCGCTGCTGCGGGCTATTCGACGTACATTCGTCCTGTGGTCGCGCCCGTCGCTCTGGCGCTACGTCCAGCGTCAGGCGATGAATATGGATTTTAGCTGGCAGGTTGCCGCAAATTCTTACCGCGAACTTTATCAACGCTTGCTGTAACCAGGAGCCAAAGCTATGAATGTACCTTTTAGCTACTCATCACCCACCCTGAGCGTTGAGGCGTTAAAGCACTCTATTGCTTATAAGCTGATGTTTATCATCGGCAAAGATCCGGCTATCGCTAACAAACATGAATGGCTCAACGCCACGCTGTTCGCCGTTCGCGATCGCATGGTTGAGCGCTGGCTGCGTTCAAACCGGGCGCAGCTCTCTCAGGAAGTGCGTCAGGTTTACTATCTGTCGATGGAGTTTTTGATTGGCCGTACCTTGTCCAATGCGCTGCTATCGCTCGGTATTTATGAGGACGTGAACAGCGCGCTGGAAGAGATGGGGCTGAATCTTGAAGAGCTGATTGACGAAGAGAACGACCCGGGCCTGGGCAACGGCGGTCTTGGTCGTCTGGCTGCCTGCTTCCTCGACTCGCTGGCGGCGCTGGGTTTGCCGGGCCGCGGCTACGGTATTCGCTACGACTACGGGATGTTTAAGCAGAATATCGTCGACGGGCGGCAGAAAGAGTCCCCGGACTACTGGCTGGAGTACGGCAACCCGTGGGAGTTCGAGCGCCACAATACGCGCTACAAAGTGCGCTTCGGCGGCCGCATTCAGCAGGAAGGTAAACATTCCCGCTGGGTGGAGACCGAAGAGATTATTGCCGAAGCCTACGATCAGATCATCCCGGGTTTCGACACCGATGCCACCAACACGCTGCGTCTGTGGAGCGCGCAGGCCAGCAGCGAGATCAACCTCGGTAAATTCAACCAGGGCGACTACTTCGCGGCGGTGGAAGATAAAAACCACTCCGAGAACGTGTCGCGGGTGCTCTATCCGGATGACTCCACCTATTCCGGGCGCGAGCTGCGCCTGCGCCAGGAGTATTTCCTCGTGTCGGCGACGGTGCAGGATATCCTCAGCCGTCACTACCAGCTGCATAAAACCTACGCCAATCTGGCGGACAAAATCGCGATTCACCTCAACGACACGCACCCGGTGCTGTCGATTCCGGAGCTGATGCGCCTGCTGATTGACGAGCATAAGTTTAGCTGGGATGAGGCGTTCGAGGTGACCTGCCAGGTCTTCTCCTATACCAACCATACCCTGATGAGCGAAGCGCTGGAGACCTGGCCCGTCGATATGCTGGGTAAAATCCTGCCGCGTCATTTGCAGATTATTTTCGAGATTAACGACTACTTCCTGAAGACCCTGCAGGAGCAGTATCCCAACGATACGGCGATGCTGGGCCGTACGTCGATTATCGACGAGTCTAACGGGCGTCGCGTACGCATGGCGTGGCTGGCGGTGGTGGTAAGCCACAAGGTCAACGGCGTGTCGGAGCTGCACTCCCGGCTGATGGTCGAGTCGCTGTTTGCCGAATTTGCCAAAATCTTCCCGATGCGCTTTACCAACGTCACGAACGGCGTCACTCCGCGCCGCTGGCTGGCGCTGGCGAATCCGCCGCTGTCGAAAGTGCTGGATGAAAATATCGGCCACACCTGGCGTACGGATTTAAGCCAGCTGAAGGAGCTGGAGCAGCATATTGACTTTCCGAAGGTTAACCAGGCGGTGCGCCAGGCCAAGCTGGAAAACAAGCAGCGGCTGGCGAACTACATCGGCCAGCAGCTTAACGTGGTGGTCAACCCGAAAGCCCTGTTCGATGTGCAGATCAAGCGTATTCACGAGTACAAACGCCAGCTAATGAACGTGCTGCATGTGATCACCCGCTACAATCGCATTAAGGCCGATCCCGACGCCGAGTGGGTACCGCGCGTGAATATCTTCGCCGGCAAGGCGGCTTCGGCTTACTACATGGCGAAGCATATTATTCATTTAATCAATGACGTCGCGGCGGTGGTGAATAACGATCCGGACGTTGGCGATAAGCTGAAAGTGGTGTTCATTCCTAACTACAGCGTTAGCCTCGCGCAGCTGATCATTCCAGCGGCGGATCTCTCCGAGCAGATCTCGCTGGCGGGGACGGAGGCGTCCGGTACCAGCAACATGAAGTTCGCGCTTAACGGCGCGTTAACCATCGGTACCCTGGACGGGGCTAACGTTGAGATGCAGGAGCACGTCGGGGCGGATAATTTCTTTATCTTCGGTAATACGGCGGAAGAGGTTGAAGCCCTGCGGGCTAACGGCTACAAACCGCGTGATTACTATGAGCAGGATGAAGAGTTGCACCAGGCGCTGACGCAGATCGGCACCGGCCTGTTCAGCCCATCGGAGCCGGGACGCTACCGTGACCTGCTGGATTCGCTGATTAACTTCGGCGACCACTATCAGGTTCTGGCGGATTACCGTAGCTACGTGGATTGTCAGGATAAGGTGGATGAGCTGTACCGTCACCCGGAGGAGTGGGCCAATAAAGCGATGCTGAATATCGCCAATATGGGCTACTTCTCTTCTGACCGCACGATTAAAGAGTATGCCGACCATATCTGGCATATCGATCCGGTAAGGTTGTAACGGATTAGCCATAAAAAACGGGGCCCGCAGGCCCCGTTACTGTTTGCGGTGTTATGACGCCAGCGACAGCTCAGACTTTCCCGCGTGCTGCGCCAGCCACTCGCTGATGCGCGCCTGCTGCTCGTCATTCAGCCACATACCTTGTTTAGTGCGACGCCAGATCGCGTCATCCAACGAACGAACCCATTCGTGTTCAACCAGATAGCGCAGTTCGGCTTCAAAAAACTCATGGCCGAAATGCTCACCCAGATCGTCCAGTGAGGTCGCCTTATCAAGGATTAGCTCGCTGTTGCTGCCGTAGGTGCGGGCGTAATGGCGGGCCATCGATTCGCTGATAAACGAAAAGCGGCGGCGCAGTTTCGCCGCGTAGTCGTCACGGTCGCTGCCGATATCGCCGCCGGGCAGCACCGCGGTTTTGGTCCATGCCGGGCCGATGCCTTTGTAGTAAGGCGTCAGTTTCTCCAGCGCGTGTTCGGCCAGCTTGCGATAGGTGGTCAGCTTGCCGCCAAAGACCGACAGCAGCGGCGCCTGCCCGTTATCATCATGGATATCAAGAGTGTAATCGCGGGTGATCGCCTGCGGCGAGTCGGATTCATCGTCGCACAGCGGGCGCACGCCGGAGTAGGTCCAGACGATATCGTCCCGCGTGAGAGGCTTTTTAAAGTGGGCGTTATAGACGTTCAGCAGGTAGTTAACTTCGTTGTCGTCGATCGCTACCGCTTTCGGATCGCCTTTATACTCCACGTCGGTGGTGCCGATGATGGAAAATTCATCCATCCACGGGATCACAAACACAATGCGTTTATCTTCATTTTGCAGGATGTAGGCCTGTTTCTGCGTGTGCACGCGCGGCACCACGATATGGCTGCCCTTGATCAAGCGAATACCGTACGGCGAGCGCAGATGCATCCCTTCGTCGAAGAACTGTTTGACCCACGGGCCGGTGGCGTTAACCAGACCGCGCGCCTGCCAGGTAAACTTCTCGCCGCTATCAATATCTTCGGCTTCGACAATCCACAAACCGTTTTCACGTTTTGCCGAGATGGCGCGGGTCCGCGTGCGCACTTCCCCGCCTTTACGCACAACCATCTGGGCATTGGCCAGCACCAGACGCGCATCGTCAACCCAGCAGTCGGAATATTCGAAACCGCGCACGATTTCAGGTTTAAGTACCGATTCTGTGCCAAAACGCAACCCGGTTGAGCCGGGTAGGCTGGTGCGCTTGCCCAGATGATCGTACATAAACAGGCCAATGCGGATCATCCACGCCGGACGCAGGTGCGGGCGATGCGGTAAACGAAAGCGCATCGGGAAGGCGATATGCGGGGCCATTTTCAACAACACTTCGCGTTCGGCCAGCGCTTCGCTCACCAGGCGGAACTCATAGTGTTCAAGGTAGCGCAGCCCGCCGTGAATCAGCTTTGAGCTGGCGCTGGATGTGGCGCAGGCAAGGTCGCTTGCCTCCAGCATCAGTACGGATAAACCACGCCCTGCGGCGTCTGCCGCGATACCGGCACCGTTGATGCCTCCCCCTATCACAATCAGATCTTTGGTTTCCACGCTCGCCACCTCTTACACTTTCGTTTAAGCTCACAAATGTTCGATATCGCTCAATATAGCAAACAATCGCGCTATTGGTAACATCAAAAAAACATTTCAGAGTGATGCGTGTAACATATTGGCGTTTATTTAGCGCCAGGCTGTACACTAGACGCTAAAATCCAGGGCGTTTCGCCGCCTGCCTGTATATCCGTATATAAAGAAGAGAGCTTATGGATCGCTTTGAATGTATTAACGTAGAAGAAGCCCACCAGAAAATGCACCAGCAGACGGCGGTGCTGGTCGATATTCGCGACCCGCAAAGCTATGCGATGGGCCACACGCCGGGCGCATTCCATCTCACCAACGATACGCTGGGCGCGTTTATGCGCGACAACGACTTTGATACGGCGGTCATGGTGATGTGCTATCACGGCAATAGCAGCAAAGGCGCCGCGCAGTATCTGCTGCAGCAGGGTTACGACAAGGTTTACAGCGTGGACGGCGGGTTTGATGCCTGGCACCGGCATTTTCCGGCGGAAGTCGCGCATGGCGCACTTTAGGCGTTAGCGCCGGTTGTGGCTATAATATCTCCCTTTGTGTGGAATAAGCGATCCGCTGCATGTTAATGATTACCTCTTTTGCCAACCCGCGCGTGGCCCAGGCGTTTGTCGACTATATGGCGACGCAGGGCATTATTCTGACTATTCAGCAGCATACGCAGAGCGATATCTGGCTGGCTGATGAGTCCCAGGCCGGACGCGTACAGGCCGAACTGGCCCGCTTTCTGGAAAATCCCGCCGATCCGCGTTACCTCGCCGCCAGCTGGCAGTCGGGGCACACCAATAGCGGGCTGCACTACCAGCGCTTTCCCTTTTTAGCGACGCTTCGCCACAACGCCGGGCCGGTGACCTGGGGCGTGCTCTTCGCCTGCATCGCCGTCTTTGTCCTGCAAACGGTCATTGGCGATCAACCGATCATGCTGCTGCTGGCCTGGCCCTACGATCCTTCGCTGAAATTTGAAGTCTGGCGCTACTTTAGCCATGCGCTTATGCACTTCTCGCTGATGCATATTCTGTTCAACCTGCTATGGTGGTGGTACCTCGGCGGAGCGGTAGAAAAGCGCATCGGCAGCGGCAAGCTGGTGGTGATTACGGTGATCGCCGCTTTGCTGAGCGGCTTTGTGCAGCATCAGTTCAGCGGCCCGTGGTTTGGCGGACTCTCCGGCGTAGTCTATGCGCTAATGGGCTATGTCTGGCTACGGGGCGAGCGCGATCCGCAGAGCGGCGTTTATTTACAGCGCGGCTTGATACTCTTCTCTTTAGTATGGTTAATTGCTGGCTGGTTTGATGTTTTCGGCATGTCGATTGCGAACGGTGCGCACGTGGCCGGTCTGGTGACCGGGCTGGCGATGGCGTTTGTTGATACGCAGAATGTGCGAAAACGAACGTAGAGATTCCCAGGGATATTTCATGAAACAAACACAACGTCATGACGCGATTATCGAGCTGGTAAAAAAACAGGGATACGTCAGTACCGAAGAGCTTGTCGAGCAGTTTGCCGTCAGCCCGCAGACCATTCGCCGCGATCTGAATGATTTAGCCGATCAGAAAATGATTCTGCGTCATCACGGCGGCGCTGCGCTACCGTCCAGCTCGGTGAATACGTCCTGGCACGACAGAAAATCGACCCAGACCCAGGAAAAAGAGCGCATCGCCCGCAAGGTGGCGAGCGAAATCCCCGATGGCGCGACGCTGTTTATCGATATCGGTACCACGCCGGAAGCGGTGGCCCACGCGCTGCTTAACCATAACGACCTGCGCATCGTCACCAATAACCTCAACGTCGCCAATACGCTGATGGTGAAAGAGGACTTCCGCATTATCCTAGCCGGCGGCGAGCTGCGCAGCCGGGATGGCGGTATTATCGGTGAGGCCACCCTGGACTTTATCTCCCAGTTTCGCCTTGATTTCGGCATTCTCGGCATCAGCGGTATCGACAGCGATGGCTCGCTGCTGGAGTTCGACTACCACGAAGTGCGCACCAAACGGGCAATTATTGAAAACTCCCGCCACGTGATGCTGGTCGTTGACCATTCTAAATTTGGCCGTAATGCGATGGTCAACATGGGCAGCATCAGTATGGTTGATGCGGTCTACACCGATGTGATGCCGCCCGCCGGCGTACTGAAGGTGATTACCGATAACAACCTTCAGCTGGAGCTGTGCTGAACCTATAACATTCTGACGCGCGCGATTGATGGCGTGGCGTTGGTGTGTGACGGGATTATCTCCGCCGCCAGGCGGAGGGAAACCTGCCGCCGGCGATGACGTAAGGGTTATGTTGCCTGAAGCGAGCCGATAGCGGCTTAAACCCCGTATCCCATCATTTTCAACAGCTGCTGGGCATGCTGAACGGCATCCTGGCGGTGCGCCACGCCCAGCTTCTGATACAAGTTACGGATATGCGTTTTAATCGTAGTGGCGGCCACGTCCAGCTCACCGGCGATCTGCTCGTTGCTGTAGCCGGAATAGATAAGTCCCAGGACCTGCCATTCGCGCTGGGTCAGCGGGCTGGTGCGGATAAGCTCCGGTACTTCCGGGTGGTTCAGCAGCCGTTCGACGAAGCTCTCGTCAAAGTGGGCGAACTTATGCCGATGATGCTGGTTGATATCGCGCAGAATACGCTGGGCGCGGTGCTGCTCCAGCTCCGGCAGCGTATTGAGCTGAATCAGCTGGCGCAGCTGCTGCGCCATCGCTTCGCCTTCAATGACAAAATGATTAATAAATCCGGTGCGGTTAGCGAGGGTGAGCGCTTCCAGCAGCGCTTTTTGCGCTTCGCTCTTACGCCCGGCCTGCCAGTAGAGCTGGTTGAGCAGCAGCAGGTTGCGGTTCAGGTCGCTCATCAAACGCAGCGAGCGGGCGTTATCGTTTAGCTCTTCCAGCACCATCTCGGCGGAATCAAAATCGCCGAGCAGGATCTGCGCGCGGGCGATATTGCGCCACTGGCTCTGCAAGAAATGGTTGTTAGCGAATTCCGGTTTTGGCGTCTGGCGCAGCCAGTTTGCCGCGGCGGCTTTATCGCCGATCATCTGCCAGTAGATCACCCGGACTTTGTCGGCATTGGATACCCAGTCGCTATGGTAATGGCCGTTGCCAAGCAGATTTTCCAGGCGATTCAAATGGCTGCGGGCGTTATCCAGGTCGCCCCGCGCCAGCGAGCACTGTACCATCAGCGTCAGGCACTGCAGCTGCTGCTGCGGCTGATAGGAGGAAAGCACGTTCATGCCGCTGCGCGCGGAGGTCTCCGCTTCATCCAGCCGCGCCCAGGCCCACAGCAGCTGGGAGCGAATCCGCAGCAGGAACTCGTGCATCGGCAGCTGCTCAAGGTGCTGTTCGCGAATCAGCTGGAACGCTTTTTCCTGAATTTCCCAGGCGGCCTGCAGGAAACCCTGCGCAAAGAGGATTTCGCTTTGCTGGATCATGCTCCATAACGCGTAGTGCCAGACGTCATGACGGCGGGCCATCTGTTCCGTCTGCTGCATGACCGCCAGCGATTTGCTCAGCTGGCCTTTGCAGTGCAGAACTTCACCGTGTACGGATGTGGCAACGATACGGCTGTAGTAGCTGGCCAGCGGCAGTTCATCAAGGGCCACCATCGCCAGGCGCTCGGCTTCGTCCTGATCGCCTGCGTTGATCGCCACCTGGGCGCGCAGGGCGTTGAAATCCCCGTGCATGGCGGTGTCCATTTCCGTATCCATCTCCTGCTCGGCGCGCGCCAGCAGGGTATTCACTTCGCTATAGCGGTGCTGGCTCTGCATCAGCCAGGCCTGCAAAAGAATTAAACGCGGGTTTTCCAGCAGGTTTGACCACGGCAGCGCGGCGAGGGACTGCTCCAGCAAACTCAGTTCGCTGTGGTTAAACATGCCCCACGCGTGGTTGAGCAGAATATCGCGCAGCATTTTGGCGTCACCCGCGGCCAGGGCGTGGTGAATGGCTTCGCTCGGGAAGCCTTGCGCCATCCAGCTTTCTGCCGCCGCACGGTGAATTTCCGGCAGCTCAACCGCCAGCTCCCACTGGCAGCGCTGGCGCAGGAAGTTGCCGAACAGCGGATGGTAGCGGAACCATTCGCCGGAATCGTCCATCCGCTGCAGGAATAAGCCCTGACGTTCAATTTCTTCCAGCTGCATCTGGCCATTCTCTTCGCCGGTAACGCGGACGATGAGCGCATCGTTCATTGAACGCAGTAGCGAACTTTTCAGCAGGAAATTACGCGTCCGCGGGTCCACGTTATCCAGCACCTCATCGACCAGATAGTCAGAAAGATGGCTGGCGTTAATGCCGGCAAGACGACGAGCGGAGTGGTGGGCGGAAGTATTGTTCTGGCGCGCCGAGAGGGCAATCAGCTGTAGCGCGGTGGCCCAGCCGGCAACATCGTCGCACAGCCTTTTGCTGTCGTCGGCCTCAATGGGCGAACTGAGACGACAGTCGAAAAACTGCTTGGCTTCCTGATGGGTAAAAGCCAGCTGCTGGCTGCCGATTTCCAGCAGCTGATCGCGCACGCGCAGGTTGGCGATACCCAGCTGCGGCAGATTACGCGACAGCACCACCAGCGTCATATTTTCTGGCTGATGGCGGAGGAAGAAACGCATTGCGTCATGAATCACCGGATTGCTGATCAGATGGTAATCATCAATCACCAGGAACAGCGGGCGCTGCCAGTCGGCCAGTTCAATAAACAGTTGTGCGAAGAGGGAAGGCAGGCTGGCGTACTGGCGCTTTTGCACCATCGCTTCGCTGGCCGCGCAGTGGCCGCCGGTTGCCTGTTGAACGGCGGCGATAAGATAGCTGGCAAAACGCTCCTGTTGGTTATCGCCTTCATCCAGGGAGAACCAGCCGAGATCGTTTTTCCCCGCCGCCCATTGAGACACGAGCGTGGTCTTACCGTAGCCAGCCGGGCTGGTCACCAACGCGAGACGATAATTGTTCGCGCCGGAAAGTTTCGCCAGCAATCGCTCACGAACCACAGTGTGTTCAAGGCGGACCGGGCGACTTAATTTAGACGGAATCAACATAGTTCTTCATTTCGCTGTGCAAGGGAGGAGTTGCGAATTTTTTTGCGCTTCGTAATTAATATCCAATAAGGTCGGCCATAATGAATTTTATTGCAAGTTATGTCCGAGTTTTATGCTCTTGAATTTGCTCTATGTCACAAATTTGGACATAGAGAGAAATTCACAGAAATCCGCGTCAGCGTGCGCGGTTATTGGGATTGCGCAGGTTACAGGCACGATAAGCTAATCTTTTATTACAAAATTAGTAGCTGTTTGTTTTTAATAAAATATTATCAGCGAAATCTTATAAGTCATCTTTTTGAGCTATTTCTACATTAAAGTACGTTTATTCCCCTGATATTTACTTTTATTTGGCAATATTTACACAACGGCATTTCGCTTGCTTTTATCGTCCTGGCTTGTAACAAAATTTTGAGCGCCAGGCGGGCCGGTTTGTTGTTTCGGTATGGCGAATTTTGCAGCATAATTTTTGCCGGTAGGCTAACGTAATAGTGGCCACGATCACACTTTTCGCTCATCCCTGCTACTCCTCCCCGGCTAATCCCTGGCGGGATGAGGACGCGACTCCGGGAGGTCGGCACACTAACGCTAACGTTTTAGTAAAGGACCCGGATTACTTATGTCACAGACTTCTTTTAACAAAGCTCAGTTTCAGGCTGCACTGACGCGTCAGTGGCAGCATTTTGGTTTACAGTCCGCTTCCGAGATGACCCAGCGTCAGTGGTGGCGCGCCGTTAGCGGTGCGCTGTCCGAGCTGTTGTCGGCTCAGCCGGTAGCAAAAGCGGCCGAAGGGCAGCGCCACGTAAACTATATCTCCATGGAGTTTTTGATCGGTCGCCTGACCGGCAACAACCTGCTTAACCTTGGCTGGTATCAGCAGGTCAGCGATGAGCTTCAGGCCCACGACATTAATTTGACCGACCTGCTGGAAGAGGAAATCGACCCGGGTCTGGGCAACGGCGGTCTTGGCCGTCTGGCGGCTTGTTTCCTTGATTCAATGGCTACCGTTGGCCAGTCGGCGACCGGCTACGGCCTGAACTACCAGTACGGTCTGTTCCGCCAGTCTTTCGCTGACGGCCAGCAGATGGAAGCGCCGGATGACTGGGGGCGTAATAGCTACCCGTGGTTCCGCCACAACGAAGCGCTGGACGTGCAGGTTGGCCTCGGCGGTAAAGTGACCAAAAGCGGTGAGTGGATACCGGCATTCGTGATTACCGGCGAAGCCTGGGATCTGCCGGTGCTGGGCTACCGCAACAACGTGGCTCAGCCGCTGCGCCTGTGGCAGGCTAAGCACGCGCATCCGTTTAACCTGACCAAATTCAACGACGGCGATTTCCTGCGTGCCGAACAGCAGGGCATTGACGCCGAAAAACTGACGAAAGTTCTCTACCCGAACGATAACCATCAGGCGGGTAAAAAACTGCGTCTGATGCAGCAGTACTTCCAGTGCGCCTGCTCGGTTGCCGATATTCTGCGTCGCCATCATCTGGCGGGCCGCAAGCTGGCGGAGCTGGCGGATTATGAAGTCATCCAGCTTAACGATACTCACCCGACGATTGCGATTCCGGAACTGCTGCGTGTGCTGATTGATGAGCATCAGCTGAGCTGGGACGACGCCTGGGCGATTACCAGCAAAACCTTCGCGTATACCAACCACACCCTGATGCCGGAAGCGCTGGAGTGCTGGGATGAGAAGCTGGTGAAAGCGCTGCTGCCGCGCCACATGCAGATCATCAAGCAGATTAACGACCGCTTTAAAACGCTGGTGGATAAAACCTGGCCGGGCGATAAGCAGGTATGGGCGAAACTGGCGGTGGTGCACGATAAACAGGTTCGCATGGCGAACATGTGCGTGGTGAGCGGCTTTGCGGTTAACGGCGTTGCCGCGCTGCACTCCGACCTGGTGGTGAAAGATCTGTTCCCGGAATATCACCAGCTGTGGCCGAATAAATTCCATAACGTCACCAACGGTATTACCCCGCGCCGCTGGATCAAACAGTGCAATCCGGCTCTGGCCGCGCTGCTGGATAAAACCCTGAAGAAAGAGTGGGCCAACGATCTCGACCATCTGATCAACCTCGAAAAATATGCCGATGACGCTAAGTTCCGTCAGACGTATCGCGACATTAAGCTGGCCAACAAGGTTCGTCTGGCGGAGTTTGTGAAGCGGCGTACCGGTATCGAGATTAATCCGCAGGCGATTTTCGATATCCAGATTAAACGTCTGCACGAGTACAAACGTCAGCACCTCAACCTGCTGAACATCCTCGCGCAGTACAAAGAAATCCGCGAGAACCCGCAGACGGACCGCGTACCGCGCGTGTTCCTGTTCGGTGCGAAAGCGGCGCCGGGCTACTACCTGGCGAAGAATATTATCTGGGCGATCAACAAGGTTGCCGCAGCGATCAATAACGATCCGCTGGTTGGCGATAAGCTGAAAGTGGTATTCCTGCCGGACTACTGCGTCTCGGCGGCGGAAATGCTGATCCCGGCGGCGGATGTCTCCGAGCAGATCTCTACGGCGGGCAAAGAGGCCTCCGGTACTGGCAATATGAAGCTGGCGCTGAACGGCGCGCTGACCGTGGGAACCCTGGACGGGGCGAACGTGGAAATCGCTGAGCAGGTGGGCGACGAAAACATCTTTATCTTCGGTCATACCGTGGAAGAAGTGAAAGCGCTGAAGGCCAAAGGCTACGATCCGCTGAAATGGCGTAAGAAAGACAAGCTGCTGGACGCGGTGCTGAAAGAGCTGGAGAGCGGCAAATATAGCGATGGCGATAAGCATGCCTTTGACCAGATGCTGCATAGCCTGCTGAAAGGCGGCGATCCGTACCTGGTGCTGGCTGATTTTGAAGCCTACGTGGCGGCGCAGAAGCAGGTTGATGCGCTGTATCGCGACCAGGAGGCCTGGACGCGCGCAGCGATCCTGAACACCGCGCGCTGCGGCATGTTCAGCTCCGACCGCTCGATTCGCGATTATCAGCAACGTATCTGGCAGGCAAAACGCTAAGGACAGGCCTATGGAGACTAAACGCCTTGATAACGCAGCCCTGGCGGCGGGAATAAGCCCAAGCTACATCAACGCTCATGGAAAGCCGCAGTCCATTGCTGCGGTGACCAAGCAGCGGCTGCTTGATGCGATGCATCGTACAGCGACCGCCGTGAAGGCGGCGGTTAACCCGCTGCCTGCGGTGCAGGTGTTCACCTACGGCAAAAAGATGTCTCTGCCGGTGGCGGGCCAGGGGGAGTTCCACTGGATCCTCACCACCGAAGAAGGGAAACAGTATCAGGGCCAGGCGCGCGGCGGTGAAACGCTGCCGCTGCCGGCAAGATTGCCGGAAGGGTACCACACGCTGACGCTGACTCAGGACGGCGACCGCTGGCACTGCCGGGTCATCGTCGCGCCCGCGCGCTGCTACGAACCGCAGGCGCTGAAGGATGGCAAGAAGCTGTGGGGTACCTGCGTACAGCTGTATACGCTGCGCTCGGAGAAGAACTGGGGGATTGGCGACTTCGGCGATTTACGCGCGATGCTGCCGGAAATCGCCCGCCGCGGCGGTGCGTTTATCGGGCTTAACCCGATCCACGCGCTCTATCCGGCTAATCCGGAGAGCGCCAGTCCGTACAGCCCCTCTTCACGCCGCTGGCTCAACGTTATCTATATTGATGTCAATGCGGTTGAGGATTTCCGACACAGTAAAGAGGCGCAGAAATGGTGGCAATCACCGGCTACGCAGCAGGCCCTACAGGCCGCGCGTCAGACCGATGATGTTGACTACACCGCCGTGACCGCCCTTAAGCTCACTGCACTGCGCATGGCCTGGAAAGGTTTTTCCGCACGTAACGATGAGACGACGGCGGAGTTCCGTCAGTTTGTGGCGCGCGAGGGGGAAAGCCTGTACTGGCAGGCGGCGTTTGACGCGCTGCACGCCTGGCAGGTTAAGCAGGATCCGCTGCGCTGGGGCTGGCCCGCGTGGCCGAAGGCTTATCAGGATACCGATAGCCCGGAGGTTAAAGCGTTCTGCACCGAACACGCCGATGAGGTGAATTTTTACCTGTGGCTGCAGTGGCTCGCTTTCACTCAGTTTGCCGAATGCTGGCATACCAGCCAGAACGACGCTATGCCGATCGGCCTGTATCGCGACCTGGCGGTGGGCGTTGCGGAAGGCGGGGCGGAAACCTGGTGCGATCGCGAGCTGTACTGCCTGAAAGCTTCCGTCGGCGCGCCGCCGGATATCCTGGGACCGCTGGGACAAAACTGGGGCCTGCCGCCGATGGATCCGCATATCATCGTGGCGCGCGCCTATGAGCCGTTTGTCGAACTGCTGCGCGCCAACATGCAAAACTGCGGGGCGCTGCGCATCGATCACGTGATGTCGGTGCTGCGTTTGTGGTGGATCCCTTACGGTGAAACGGCCGATCACGGCGCCTATGTGCAGTATCCGGTCGACGATCTGTTGTCGATTCTGGCGCTGGAGAGTAAACGTCATCGCTGTATGGTGATCGGCGAGGATCTGGGAACCGTACCGGTAGAGATCGTCGGTAAGCTGCGTAAAAGCGGCGTTTACTCTTACAAAGTGCTCTATTTCGAAAATGACCACGAGAAGACTTTCCGTGCGCCGAAGGCGTATCCGGAGCAATCAATGGCTGTGGCTACGACGCATGACCTGCCAACGCTGCGCGGCTACTGGGAAAGCGGCGACCTGACGCTGGGTAAATCGCTTGGCCTGTATCCGGATGCGGTGGTACTGCGCGGACTGTATCAGGACCGCGAGCGGGCGAAGCAGGGGCTGCTGGACGCTCTGCACCGCTACGGCTGTCTGCCGAAGCGTACCGGGCACAAAGCGTCGCTGATGGCGATGACGTCGACCCTCAATCGTGGAATGCAGCGCTATATTGCCGACAGCAACAGCGCCCTGCTGGGCCTGCAGCCGGAAGACTGGCTGGAGATGGCCGAGCCGGTCAATATTCCGGGCACCAGCACGGAGTATCCAAACTGGCGTCGCAAGCTCTCCACCACGCTCGAGGCGATGTTTGCCGATGAGCAGGTGAATAAGCTGCTTAAGGATCTGGATAAGCGGCGTAAGGCGGCGAGTAAGAAGAAGCCAGCGTGATGTCAACGCGATAAAAAAGCCGGGAAGCGATTCCCGGCTTTTTCATTTCTGCGGACCCGATTAGCGTTTCGGCCCCGCGGCCACCAGCGCAGCGCCCGCCGGCGTATCGGTGTACTTCTCGAAGTTCTCGATAAACAGCTTCGCCAGCTGTTCCGCTTTCTCCTGCCACTGCTCCGGCGATCCGTAGGTGTTGCGCGGGTCAAGGATATGGGTATCCACGCCGGGAAGCTCGGTCGGGATCTGCAGCTCAAACATCGGCAGAGTGAAGGTTTCGGCGTTGTCCAGCGAACCATCAAGAATGGCGTCGATAATGGCGCGAGTATCTTTGATAGAGATACGTTTACCGGTACCGTTCCAGCCGGTGTTGACCAGATAGGCCTGCGCGCCGGACGCCTGCATGCGTTTCACCAGCACTTCCGCGTACTGCGTCGGGTGCAGCGACAGGAACGCCGCGCCAAAGCAGGCGGAGAAGGTTGGCGTCGGCTCCGTAACGCCGCGCTCGGTACCCGCCAGTTTGGCGGTGAAGCCAGACAGGAAATGGTACTGGGTCTGGTCGGCGGTCAGGCGAGAAACCGGCGGCAGGACGCCAAAGGCGTCGGCGGTCAGGAAGATAACCTTGGTGGCATGACCGGCCTTAGAGATCGGCTTAACGATGTTCTCGATATGGTTGATCGGATAAGAGACGCGGGTGTTTTCGGTCTTCGAACCGTCGTTGAAATCGACGGTGCCGTCGGCCAGCACCACCACGTTCTCCAGCAGCGCATCGCGGCGAATCGCATGGTAGATATCCGGCTCCGCGGCTTCGGAAAGCTTAATGGTCTTGGCGTAGCAGCCGCCTTCGAAGTTGAAGACCCCGTCGTCATCCCAGCCGTGTTCGTCATCGCCAATCAGACGGCGTTTCGGATCGGTAGAGAGGGTGGTCTTGCCGGTACCGGAAAGGCCGAAGAAGATGGCGACATCCTCTTTTTCCCCTACGTTGGCGGAGCAGTGCATGGAGGCGATGCCCTTCAGCGGCAGCAGGTAGTTCATGATCGAGAACATCCCTTTTTTCATTTCGCCGCCGTACCAGGTGCCGCCGATGAGCTGAATGCGCTCGGTCAGGTTGAACGCGACGAAGTTCTCGGAGTTCAGACCCTGTTCTTTCCACTGCGGGTTGGTGCACTTGGCGCCGTTCATCACGATGAAGTCCGGCTTGAAGTTTGCCAGCTCTTCATCGCCTGGTCGGATAAACATGTTCTTCACGAAATGCGCTTGCCAGGCGACTTCGGTAATAAAGCGGACGCTCAGGCGGGTGTCGGCGTTGGCGCCGCAGAAGGCGTCAACGATAAACAGACGCTTGCCGGAGAGCTGGCGGGTCACCAGCCCCTTCAGGTGCTGCCACGTTTCCTCAGAGAGCGGCTTGTTGTCGTTCTTGCCTTTGCCTTTATCAGCCCACCACACCGTATCGCGGGTGGTGTCGTCACGAACGATATACTTATCTTTTGGAGAACGGCCGGTAAAAATACCGGTATCTACGGCGATTGCACCAAGATTTGTTAATACGCCACGTTCATAGCCTTCCAGATTGGGGGCGAGCTCTTCTTCATACAAAGTGTCGTAGCTGGGGTTATGAACGATATCCTGGACGTCATTGATACCATAAGCCTTGAGATCCTGCGGGGTTAAACCATTATTAACGCGCATGTCACTGCTCCTTAGCCAATATGTACTGCTTTAAATTGTAGGGTTTATTACGGGGTATAGACCGCGACCAGGCTCATAGATTTACGTATCTCGACAAACGGCGGACTTACGAAAAACGTTGTGACTCCTGTCACGAGGCGTAGGGGATTATCTCAGGAATTGGGGCATAGTTGGGGGTAGATGTTTCTTAATGGTTAAAAAGTAATTAAAAAAACTGTTGAAATGTGAATGTAATCGCTTACCTGAAAGAAAATTACGTAACTCTTTCATGGGGAATCGATTCACCACGCGCAGAAAAAGCGTTGACGCCAGGCGCGAAAAGGGAAACCGCGCCTGACGAAGCGATGATTAGTGGAGCTGCGGGTCGGCCGGAGAGGCGTTGTTACGAATTTCGGCAATATCCATCGCATTAAAGATGTAGTGATTACCGCAGTAGTCGCAGTGCATATCGATTTCACCTTCATCGGCCAGGATGCTATCGATCTCCTCATCCGGCAGCGTTTTCAGCGCGCCGGCGCAGCGCTCGCGAGAGCAGGTGCATTTAAACTCGACGTTCTGCGGCTCGTAAACGGTGACTTCTTCTTCGTGATACAAGCGCCAGAGCACATCGTTCGCTGGCAGGGTAAACAGCTCTTCAGCTTTGATGGTCTCAGTCAGGGTGCTCAGATGTTCGAAATCCGCCGCCTGTGCGTCCTGCGCCGGCAGAACCTGCAGCAGCATGCCGCCGGCCATCGGTTTACCGTCGTGTTCGCCGCTACGAATGATCAGTCGGGTCGGCAGCTGTTCGGAGCGCTGGAAGTAATCTTCGAGGCAGGCCGCAAGGGTATCGCCCTCGAGGCCGACCACGCCCTGATAGCGCTCGCCCTCTTCCGGAGAGATGGTAATGACCAGATATCCGTTACCGACCATGGTTTTCAGGTCCGCCCCTTCCGGGATCTCGCCCTGGACGCGGGCTACACCGCGCATCTGCTGCTGGTTGTTGCCGTTGATCACCGCCAGCGACAGCGGGCCATCGCCCTGCAGCTGAACGGTAATATCGCCGGCGAACTTCAGCGTGGCGGTCAGCAGGCTGGTGGCAACCAGCAGTTCCGCCAGCACGGTTTTCACCGGCTGCGGGTAGCTATGGTTGGTCAGAATCTGTTCTAAAGTTTCTGAAACGGTTACCAGCTCACCGCGTACGGCATAGTTTTCAAACAGATAGCGGTGTAATTGATCGTGTTGAGTCATAATCATCTCTCTTGCGGGCCACAGTTATTCACTATCGCCGTGTTTAAATCTCATCAGGTCGCGGCGCTCTTTCTTATCCGGTCGCCTGTCGGGATGCGGCATGGTTAACGCGTTCATCTTCCGCGCCAGCGCCATTTTCTCGCGTTTCTCGATGCTCTCCGCCGTCTCTTCATAAAGCGCGACGGCTTCACTGGCGGGTCTGCGCTGTTCGGTAATGCCCTTTACCACGATGGTTCGTTCGTCATTACCCTGGCGAAGCAGCAGGGTCGCGTTCAGCTCGACCACTTTGCCCGGCTTACTGCGTTGTCCGTTATAGTGCACCTTGCCGCCTTCAATCATCTCGCGCGCCAGCGCACGGGTTTTATAAATGCGGGCCGCCCACAGCCATTTGTCCAGCCTGACGGCTTCGACGGGTTTTTCTTTCATGGCCTCTCCTGTTATAGGGTCAGCGAGGGGATCAGATGCCGGTAGTCATTCAACCCCGGATGGCGAGCGTAGCTTTTTTCCGCCAGCCCGGAATCGGGGTTGGTGATACCGAGGCAATAGCGGATGCCGTACTCCGCCGCCGCGTCCAGAATCGCCTCGTTATCGTCGACGAAGAGCGTATTACGCGCGTCGAAGCCGGTTTCTTCAGCCACGGCGTGCCACAGCCGCTGATCTTCTTTCGGATAACCAAATGTGTGGGTGGAAAGCAATAAATCAAGGTGTGCATCCAGCCCGGTGTGCTTTAGCTTCACCGCCAGATTATGCGGATGGGCGTTGGTCAGCAAAATCCGCCGTTTGCCGCTGTTTTTTAGCGCCTCGAGGAACGGCACGGTATCTTCACGCAGCGCGGCCCTTGGCCCCTGCTCGCTGGTCATCGCGCAAATATCCAAACCCAGGCGCTCGCTCCAGTAGTCCAGGCAGTACCAGTTTAGCGTATGTTGCACCGCGTGGTACTCCTGGCGCATTGCGTCCCTGGCTTCCTGCAGGTTGAGACCCCGCGCGGCGCCCCAGGTTTCCGGCACCAGTTTTTGCCAGAAGTAGTTGTCGAAGGCGAGGTCGAGCAGCGTGCCGTCCATATCCAGCAGAACGGTATCAACCTCCTGCCAGGCGATATCAAAATGCATGGTGAGTCTCCAGCGAGGGGGAAATTGCGCGACAGGGTATCATACCCGGTCGCGCAGAAAATTATTCTTGCGGGTCCGGCGAGGAAAGGAGATCCGGATTCAGGCAGCTTTCGTAGTATTTCTGAATCTCTTCCTGACGCTGGCGATGGCGCTGATAGCGGCGAAAAGCCTGGAGGCCGTGATACGCCGTACAGCCCAGCATGGTCAGTAGCAGCAGCGTGGTGCCGAGATAGCGCCACAGACCGGTGCGATCGGGAATACGATGCAGGTTGATGTGCTGCGTCCCGTTGGCATCGGTATAAAGATTGGTGACGATGCCTTCTGCCTGGAACGGCGTGTGCATTAACATGCCCGCCAGGCGCTGCAGTTCGCTCCACTGCTGGTGTGCAGGGAAGTCGTATAACCCGGTGCCTGGCCATGGCTGATTCACCAGGTCGCTGCCTTCATCGCTGGCAATCAGGAAACCGCCGGGCGCCGGGCTATTCAGCGCCTGCGCCGCGCGCGAGGTTTCACGGCTGATGAACGGGGCGGTGGAGGTGGTGACCAGATTCTCCAGCGACTCCGCGCTTACCGGGCGTAACAGGACGTTGACGCCATCCAGCTTACCCGCGTTTGCGCGTTTGGTCAGGGTTTCCCAGTTGCGGGTATTACCGAGGTTAACCAGCGCATTCTTCAAACGAACGCAATCGTCTTTCGCAGAGCACAGGTCGTTAGTTTTGGTGACGATATCGCCAAAGTCATCCAGCAGCACCATGCCTGACTTCTGAATGGCGGAACGCAGCGCCGGGCTGACGCGCGAATCGTCATCGGATTCGGGATGGAGCTGGCTCTGAACGGTCTGCATCAGGGCGGTGGCCTTACTGACGATATCTGACTCCGGCAGCGGCAGGGGAGGGGCATCATTCCAGACGATTTGTGAACAATCGAACGGCATAAACGGCGAGTTCTCTTTTGCCGTCCAGGCGCCCGGCGAGTGGATGTTGCACATTCCAGTGCCTTTCAGGCGCAGCGTGTCGCCGATGCGAATCTTTGACTTCTCCAGCTGGGCAACCGTCGTGGCTTCGATAGTTTGTGCGCCCTTGAGCCATGAAAGGGTGAATTTAAAGGGCATATTCAGCGGTACGCTGGCCCACAGCATCACGACGACCAGCAGCGCGCCCAGGGCGATAATCGCGCTGCGGAGCCAGTACTGAAGCGGGAAGTTTTTAACCTCATCATGTAGCGACAGGAAGCGCCCCTGGCGGACAACGTGGCGGCTAAGATAGATGTCGATATCCGTTTGTTGGCCGAGGTCCTGCGCGATCCACGGCTGCCAGTGGCGCGGGTAGATAAGATCGATAATACCGAGGGAAATATTATTGATATGTTCCTGGTCGTTTTCACCAAACAGCCCCCAGCGTTTAGGCATGCCGCGCAGGCAGTGAATTTCCCGCAGCGATGTTTTACGTGGGGGGGCGTAAATACCCCATATGCCCGCAAGCAGGAGAAGCAACCCGCCGCCCAGTAGCCAGGGGGAAAAAACGTTGGGAGTCATCAGGCTGCAATAAAACAGCAGGAAAGCGGTGACCACCAGGATGGCTTCGCGCAGACCGTCAGGGCGGCTGAGCGCGTACTCTTCAGGGGTTTCCGGGCGGATGTTCAGCAGCTCAATTTGTTCGCTCTCTTCTCCGCGGATGGAAGCCTGAGGCACGGAGGATTTTTCAAGCGCCAACCCTCTGGACTCGTGCGGGTAGTCGCTGAGAGTTTGCCCGTTGAGAGCAATCACCAGCGGAAGGCTATCGGTGGAGATTAATTCGACGCTGTTTTCATCATTGATGTGTTGTTCCCAGAAGGGGGGAAGATGAATTTCCACGGAATCAAGGAAGTAGCGCCATTTGTTGAGGTCGTCGGTGGTGATGCCGTAACGAGTGATGGCTCGGGTGACGCTATAAACGGTCCCGCTCTGTTCGTTCAGGGTCAGGTTTACCGGCGCGCTGCTGGCGCCTGATGCCGGCAGCTGCTGGTTGCGGCTGAGACGGTCGAGGTATTTTTCTACGGCGCTGCGCTCTTCATCGGAAAGCTTGCGCGTCGCGGCATCGCTAAAGGCCTGCAGCAGCGGCAGGCGACGACGTCTTGCATGCGTGCGATACCACCACCCGATAAGCAATGCGCAGATTAGCAGAGCTATCAAAAATATCAGAAAGGTGCCCATGCCCATCCCATCATAGTTATTCTTTTCTTACTGGTATCGTCGGTTGCCATTCATCAATGGAGGTAAAACAGCCGTCGCAATCGGCACTCTGTTAAAGCGGGAACATCTCTTATGCAAAGCAGCAGCATACAACCTTATCAAAAACGTTAAAATCCAGGAATCAGTATATTCTCAAATACTATTCAACCTATTGACTTTTTAGTCATTGTGATAATCGGGCTCGGGACGGGAAAGTTGCAACTATGTAAATTAGTAGCGATTAGGATTGCCGAAACCGTGCTGCGTATCGCACAATGGCCGCTGTAATCACAGCATAGACCGATGACAATGAGCAAATCATTACAAAAACCCACTATTCTCAACGTTGAAACAGTCGCGCGCTCGCGCCTTTTTAATGTTGAAAGCGTGGACCTCGAGTTCAGCAACGGCGTGCGCCGAGTGTATGAACGGATGCGGCCTTCTACCCGTGAAGCCGTGATGATTGTGCCGATTGTCGATGACCATATAATCTTGATTCGCGAATACGCTGTCGGTACGGAATCCTATGAACTGGGCTTCTCAAAAGGCCTGATCGATCCGGGTGAAAGCGTACTGGAGGCCGCCAACCGCGAGCTAAAAGAAGAGGTCGGCTTTGGCGCGCAAAAACTGACGTTTTTGAAAAAGCTGAGCATGGCCCCCTCCTACTTCTCCAGCAAGATGAACATTCTGGTGGCGGAAGATCTTTATCCGGAATCGCTGCCCGGCGACGAGCCCGAGCCGCTGCCCCAGGTTCGCTGGCCGCTGTCGCAGCTGATGACGCTGCTTGATGAAGAAGACTTTAACGAAGCGCGTAACGTTAGTGCGCTGTTCCTGCTGCGCGAATGGCTGCAGGCTCAGGGGCGGCTGTAGCGTCACTCCCGGATAACGAAAAATGCCCCGCGGCTGCCTCACGGCGCCGTTGCGGTAGGTCGTGGTAAAGGCGCCAGCCGTGGCACGATATCTACAACCGGTTTTCCGTCAGCCAAAAAAAAGCGCCCGCAGGCGCTTTTTTTGTCAGAACAGTTCGTGGGTTTCCCCCCCGCCATCGGTAATGGTGGTGCCGACTTCATGAACCGCCTGCTGGGTAGGCTGAGTGCCCTCAATAAAGTACTCAGCGCGGCTGTTACCGCCGCTGGCCAACTGACCGGTACTGCGGTCAATGTTGACCGTAATAATACCCGGCGGCGGCGTAAGCGGTTCTTCCGGTACGCCTTGCAGCACGTTTTTCATAAAGTCATCCCAGGCCGGCTGAGCGCTTTTGGCGCCGCCTTCATAGCCCGATATCTGATCTTTGATTGCCCCGGAGGCAGTGGTGCGGCCAAGGTCGCGACGGTGGTCATCGAAGCCAATCCATACCGACGTCACCACGCCAGGGCCGTAGCCCGAGAACCACGCATCTTTTGAACTGTTGGTGGTCCCGGTTTTGCCGCCGATATCGTGACGCTGCAGATCGCGTCCCGCTCGCCAGCCGGTGCCCATCCAGCCCGGTTCGCCGAAGATATTAGTGTTCAGGGCGCTTTTAATCAGGAACGCCAGCGGGGTGTTGATCACGTGCGGCGCATACTCCGGTGCGCCACTTTGCGCCACCAGCGACTGGTTCGCCTGCGCCAGCTGCGGCTGCGGAGGAACGCCGGGGTTTTGCGGGTCCTGAGAGGTCGCTACGTCCTCAACGTCTTTGTTCTCGAGCACATCGGACTTCGGCGTATCGCCATAAATCACCGGAATATTGCACTGCGGGCAGGCAATTTTTGGCCGCTCTTCAAAAATGACGCCGCCCTGATCGTTCTCGATTTTGCTGATGAAATAAGGGCTGACCAGGAAACCGCCGTTAGCCATCACCGAATAGCCGCGAGCAACCTGAAGCGGGGTGAAAGACGCGGAGCCCAGCGCCAGCGATTCTGTCCGCACGATGTTCTGCGCCGGGAAGCCGAAGCGCTGGAGATACTCAGCCGCGTAGTCCACGCCCATGGCGCGCATCGCGCGAACCATGACAACGTTCTTTGATTGACCCAGCCCCTGACGCAGGCGGATAGGGCCCGCATACTGCGGCGGGGAGTTTTTTGGCCGCCAGTCGGAGCCGGAGCCGGCATCCCAGCGGGAAATCGGCACATCGTTGAGCATGCTCGCCAGCGTTAAGCCTTTATCCATTGCCGCTGTGTAGAGGAACGGCTTAATGTTAGAACCGACCTGGCGCAGCGCCTGAGTCGCGCGGTTGAACTTGCTCTGGTTGAAATCGAAGCCGCCGACCAGCGCAATGATCGCCCCGTTTTGCGGGTTGATCGATACCAGCGCCGAGTTGACATCAGGCACCTGCGATAGCCACCAGCTGCTACCCACCTGGCGAACCCACACCTGCTGCCCGGCCTGTACCACATCGTTCACTTTACGCGGCGTGGCGCCCTGTTGGGTATCAGAGATAAACCGACGCGCCCAGCGGACGCCTTCCATATTCAGCGACACCGAGGTGCCGTTGCTCATGAGTGCGACGGCTTCCTGCGGGCTTGCCGAAGTGACTACCGCCGGAGAGAGCGGTCCGGTACTCGGGGTTTTTTTCAGGGTATCGAGGATTTTCTGGTTATCCCACGGCGTTTCGCCCACCTTCCACAGCACCTTTTCCGGGCCGCGATAGCCGTGGCGCATGTCGTAATCCAGCACGTTATTCCGCACCGCCTGCTGGGCTGCCTGCTGATTTTTACGGGTAATGGTGGTGTAGACGCGATAACCGTCTTCATAAGCCTGCTCGCCGTAGCGGCTGACCATTTCCTGACGCACCATTTCGCTAAGATACGGGGAGGAGAAGGCGATTTCCGGCGTATGGTAGCTGGCGTCAATCGTCTGGCTACGCGCCTGATCGTACTGCGACTGCGTGATGTAGCCTTCGCTCAGCATCCGTGAGAGAACAACGTTGCGGCGGGCGGTTGCGCGATCCATGGAGTAGAGCGGGTTAAACGTCGACGGCGCTTTAGGCAGGCCCGCAATGACCGCCATTTCGCTCAGCGTAAGCTGATCGACGGATTTCCCAAAATAGACCTGCGCGGCCGCGCCGACGCCGTAGGCGCGGTAGCCAAGATAGATTTTGTTCAGGTACAGCTCAAGGATTTCATCTTTATTGAGCAACTGCTCGATGCGGATCGCGAGGAAGGCTTCTTTCACCTTACGCATCAGCGTCTTCTCAGGGCTCAGGAAGAAGTTGCGCGCCAGCTGCTGAGTAATCGTACTGGCGCCCTGCGAGGCGTGGCCGGAGAACATCGCGACGCTGGCCGCGCGGAAAATCCCGACCGGGTCAACGCCATGGTGCTCATAAAAACGGCTATCTTCGGTGGCGATAAACGCTTTTATCAGCTCAGGCGGCATTTGCTGCAGCGTGACGGGAATACGGCGTTTTTCGCCATATTGCGCAATCAGCTCGCCATCCGCGCTATAGACCTGCATCGGGATCTGCAGGCGCACATCCTTCAGGGTTGCGACGTCGGGGAGCTGCGGCTCTATATATTTATAGAGACCAAAAATCGAGCCTGCTCCCAGCAGTACGCAACAGACTGCAAGGATAAAAAGATACTTTACGAACTTCACCGGAGATTTCTCATTTAGTTTTCATTGGGCAGTTTATAAACAAACGCGCAGTAGTATAAAGGCAAGCCTGGAGCATTGATATAGCGAAGCATATCGGCGGATAAGGAGATCGTAGGCATGGCTTTTAGAAACTGGCGCATAGGAATGCATATTCAGCAGGACCATATTGCTATCGTCGCGTTATTACTCGAGCGTTCACGCTGGGCGCTACGTCGCTGGTGGAGTATCCCGCTGATGCCCGGCACCGTGCGGCAGGGCATCGTGGTGGACGTTGAGTCGCTGGCCCGCCAGCTGCAGTCCTGGCGGCGGGAGCTGCCTTTGCAGCATCAGGCGTGTATTGCCTTCCCGGCGGCGCGAACGCTGCAAAAGCAGCTTCCGCGCCCGCAGATTTCATTACGAGAAAGCGAGCAGGCGACCTGGATCGCCAGCGCGATGGCGCAGCAGCTGGAAATGCCCGCGTCATCGCTCTGCGTCGATTATGTGGACGCCAGAGCGGCCGATGGCTGGCGGGTCACCGCCGCGCAGCGCCTGGATATTAACGTCCTCGGCCAGCTGGCAAGCCGCCTTAAGCTGAAGGTGGTCGGAATTGTGCCGGACGCCAGCGCGCTTGGCGCCTTTTTCCCCTGGCTGCCCGTCGAGGTTCAGGGGCTGGCGTGGCGTGACGAAGCGAGCTGGCTTTGGGCGACCGCCGATAGCTGGGGATGCTGTCCATGCAGCGACGTACCCTCTTTTCCCGGCCTGGTTTCCCGGGTGAACGCCGGAGAGTTTCGCCTTTGCACCTCTGCCTCGCTCGACGGGCAGAATTTTGACGCATGGAGCGTCATTCATCGCCTGCAGCCCCCGCTCCCGGCCCGTGGCGATAGCTTTACCGTTGCCCTCGGCCTGGCGCTGGGAGCGGGTCAGCCATGAGCCACATCGTTAACTTCCTTCCCTGGCGCGAAACGCGTCGACGGCAACGTCTGCGGATGGCAGGACTGCTGATTGTGGGTTTGCTACTTATTCTGCTTGTGGCGATCCTCGCCTCACGGCTCAACAAACGGGCCAGCCACTCGCTTGAAACGGCGAGGATAAGCGCTGACGACCTGCTTTATAGCGCATTACAGCAGCGTGAACGCGCCATGCGCCAGCGCCTGCAGCAGCAGGAACAACGGCGCCTGCGCTATCTGCGGCGCGAGAGAACCGCCGCCTGGCAGCCAACGTTACAGGCGATAGCGTCGCGTATGCCGGAGCACGCCTGGTTAACGCTGCTGGAATACCGACAGAATACCCTGGTACTGAGCGGACTCACGTTGCATCTAAAGGGGCTGGCTGAGCTTGAAAAGGCGCTGGGGAGCGTTGCCGGCTTGCGTCCGCCAAAGGCGGGAGAAACGCACCGCGACAGCGAAGGGCGCTGGTTATTTCACTTTTCCATGGCCGAAGAGGACGACAATGCAGTGGGACGTTGAACGTTGGCTGACGGGGCGCAAATATCTGTTCATGATATCCGTCGCTCTGGTCCTCATCGCCGTAATCGGGTTCTGGCTACTGCTGCCTCTCCAGACAGAAACGTCGGCGGGGCGCTCGCCGCAGGTACAGGCGCAGTGGCGAAAACTGCTGCCGCTGCGTAGCGCTTTACAGACCGCCGGCATGGAGGAAGACGCGACCCAGGTTTTTACGCCTATTGATCTTCCGATTGCCGGGGCGACGCTTATCGCCTGGCGGCCAGGGGGCTCCGCAGGCGAGATGCAGCTGGCTGTTGACTGGCAAGCGGTGCCCGCGCTCTTTTCCTGGCTGGCTCGCTGCGGGATGCGCGCTACGGCTTTCTCCCTGCAGCCGGAAAAGCAGGCGTTACGGTTGACCCTGCATCTGGAGGCGGAAGATGCGCCTTAAATGGTGGTGTTGGCTGCTGTTCCCGCTCCCGCTGCTGGCTGAAGAGCGCGATCCGTTTCAGCCCCCGGTGGACCGCTGCCGGACGGCGCAGCTTAGCCAGTGGCGCTACGGCGGTGCTATCGGCGATTCGCTGGCGCTTATGGGTATCGTGCAGGATAGCGCCGGGAAATGGCGTCGCGTGAGGGCGGAGGCGATTTTGCCCACGGGCTGGCGGGTGACGCGCCTGACGCCAGAGAAAATGACAATATCAACCGGTCCTGGGTGTGAACCCGCACAGTGGGTCTGGCTGCGAAAGGGAATAAAGAATAATGCGATGGACAAGCCTGCTGTTTCTGCTCCTGCCGCTGATGGTCGTCGCGGCCAAAAAGGATCTTCCCGTGTCGCTGGTCGTCGATGATGCGCCGGTGTCTCAGGTACTGCAAACGCTGGCGGAGCTGAAGCAAAAAAATCTCGTGGTGGCTCCTGACGTCAGCGGTACGGTATCTCTTCATCTGAAGGAGGTGCCCTGGTTACAGGCGCTGCGCTCGGTTATCGACAGCGCCGGTCTGGCCCTGACTCAGCAAGGTTCGGTCCTGTACGTGCACACTCAGGCGTGGCAAAAGGCGCAGCGGCTGCAGCTGGAAGCGGAAAAAGCAAAGCGCCTGCAGAATCTTCCTTTGCAGGGGCATAGCGTGACCTTGCATTATGCGGATGCAGAAGATTTAGCGAAGGCGGGTGAAAAACTGCTCAGCGCTCGCGGGCATATGATGGTCGATAAGCGAACCAACCGCCTGTTGATTCGTGATGATGCCCGGCACCTCCCGGCGTTAAAAGCGTGGGCCCAGGAAATGGATGTGCCCGTCGGCCAGGTTGAGCTGGCGGCGCACATCGTCTCAATAAGCGAAACCAGCCTGCGCGAACTAGGCGTTAAGTGGAGCCTGGCCGACGCCAGCAGCCCGCCGGGCTCCGGTAAATTAACCACCTTGAGCAGCAACCTGGCGGTAGGGGATGCCAGCACGAGGGCCGGGTTTAACATCGGCCGTATCAGCGGGCGGCTTCTGGAGCTGGAACTTTCCGCGCTTGAGCAGAAGCAGCAGGTGGACATTATCGCCAGCCCTCGGCTGTTGGCTTCCCATATGCAGCCCGCCAGCATTAAGCAGGGCAGCGAGATACCTTATCAGGTCTCCAGCGGCGAAAGCGGGGCGACCTCCGTTGAGTTTAAAGAGGCGGTGCTGGGGATGGAGGTGACGCCGACGGTGCTGCATCACGATCGCGTGCGTTTAAAACTCAGGATTAGCGAAAATACGCCGGGCCAGGTGCTCAAACAGGAAAATGGTGAAGCGCTGGCTATCGATAAACAAGAAATAGAAACGCAGGTTGAAATGAAAAGCGGCGAGACCCTGGCGTTAGGCGGGATCTTTGCGCAGAAAAATAAAACGTCTCGCGGTGGTATTCCTCTCCTTAGCGACATCCCCTGGCTTGGTCAGTTATTTCGCCGTGACGGTAAGGATAACGAACGACGTGAACTGGTTGTCTTCATCACTCCACGTATTCTGGCAGTGCATTAAGCGGGTTTTTCATGCTAAACACGTTTCAGGTGTTTGACGTGAGGACGGATTTAGCATACAAGGGGTACCGATTTGAGAGTCGGGTACGACATCAATCCTCCCTTTCTTGTCCGGTGATTTATTCTGTTGCCAAACCAGCCGGAGTATTGAGATAATTTTTAGTCTGACTCTCGCTCTAATTGCATATGAGGTTTCAGTTCATGTCCTGCTGCGCTGGGTGTCTGCAAAGCGGGTTTACCATTAACGAATAGTCTTAGTAGTACCGAAAAAATGGCAGAGAAACGCAATATCTTTCTGGTTGGGCCTATGGGTGCCGGCAAAAGCACTATTGGGCGCCAGTTAGCCCAACAGCTCAACATGGAATTTTACGATTCCGATCAAGAAATTGAGAAACGCACTGGCGCAGATGTGGGTTGGGTCTTTGATGTAGAAGGCGAAGACGGCTTCCGCGACCGTGAAGAAAAAATCATCAATGAGTTGACGGAAAAACAGGGAATCGTGCTGGCAACCGGCGGTGGCTCTGTAAAATCCCGTGAAACGCGTAACCGTCTCTCCGCCCGCGGCGTGGTGGTCTACCTGGAAACAACTATCGAAAAGCAGCTTGCCCGTACGCAGCGCGATAAAAAGCGTCCTTTGCTGCAGGTTGATGCTCCGCCTCGCGAAGTACTGGAAGCGCTGGCGGATGAACGCAATCCGCTGTACGAAGAGATTGCAGATGTCACTATCCGCACTGACGATCAAAGCGCGAAAGTGGTAGCAAACCAGATTATTCATATGCTGGAAAGCAACTGATTCTGGCTTAATAAAGTGCGTCAGAGTAAAAGCAACTGAGGTGGACGTCGCGTTATGGAGAGGCTTACTGTAACCCTCGGGGAACGTAGTTACCCGATTACCATCGCGGCTGGTTTGTTTAACGATCCAGCTTCCTTCCTGCCACTGAAATCAGGCGACCAGGTCATGCTGGTCACCAATGAAACGCTGGCGCCGCTTTATCTGGATACCGTACGCTCCGTACTTGAGCAAGCGGGCGTAAAAGTCGATAGCGTGATTCTTCCCGACGGCGAGCAGTTTAAAAGCCTGGCGGTGATGGATACCGTTTTTACCGCGCTATTGCAAAAACCACACGGCCGCGACACGACGTTAGTGGCGCTCGGCGGTGGGGTGATTGGTGATTTAACGGGATTTGCAGCGGCCAGCTACCAGCGTGGCGTGCGCTTTATTCAGGTTCCTACCACTCTGCTGTCGCAGGTGGATTCTTCGGTCGGCGGCAAAACGGCCGTCAACCATCCTCTCGGCAAAAACATGATTGGCGCCTTCTGGCAGCCGGTTTCTGTTGTTGTCGATCTTAACTGTCTCAAAACGCTGCCGAAGCGTGAGCTCTCTTCCGGCCTGGCTGAAGTGATCAAGTACGGCGTTATTCTTGACGGCGAATTTTTCGACTGGCTGGAAAATAATATTGATGCATTGCTGGCGCTGGATGAAAAAGCGATGGCGTACTGTATCCGTCGCTGCTGTGAGCTGAAAGCTGAAGTTGTCGCCGCCGACGAGCGCGAAACCGGGTTACGTGCTTTACTCAATCTTGGCCATACTTTTGGTCATGCTATCGAAGCTGAGATGGGCTACGGTAACTGGTTACATGGTGAAGCGGTCGCTGCCGGTATGGTGATGGCGGCGCGTGCATCCGAACGTCTGGGGCGGTTTAATCCGCAGGATACGCAGCGCATTATTCATCTGCTGCGGCGTGCTGGCTTGCCGGTAAGTGGCCCGCAGGAGATGGCAGCAGAGGCGTATTTGCCCCATATGATGCGTGATAAAAAGGTGCTGGCGGGCGAGATGCGGCTGGTGCTACCCCTCGCGATAGGGAAGAGCGAGATACGCGGCGGAGTCCCGCATGATGTTGTTCTTGGCGCGATTGCTGATACTCAGCAGGCGCAACAATAAGAAGGTCTGGCCGCGTTCGCGCGGCGTTATCATTTCGGGTGACGTGCAATAGTCGTGAGCATAAGCCTTTTAGTGGGGTGTTAAATGGATGAATTAAAACCAGAAGACGATATGAAAGCCGATCGCAGCGATCGTCGTACTGGTCGTTCTCGTCAGTCTTCAGAGCGTGATGCCGATCCGCAAATCAATTTTGATGATGTCGAACTTGATGATGCTGACGATGGTCGCCCGACGCGCGGCAGCAAAGCACGCCGTGAGCGCGATGAAGAACAGTATGAAGAGTACGAAGAAGAAGTAGAGTCTGACGAAGACGATGACGAAGAGCGTCAGGTTGAGCGTCGTCCTCGTAAGCGTAAGAAGGCGCCTGCGAAACCGGCTTCCCGTCAGTACATCATGATGGGCGTGGGGATCCTCGTTCTGCTGCTGCTGATCGTTGGCGTGGGTTCCGCGCTGAAATCACCATCCTCATCCAGCGAGCAAACGGCTTCCGGCGAGAAGAGCATCAACCTGTCCGGCGAGCAGGACAATAATAATACCCAGCCTGCTGCTCAGGATTCATCAGCGGCAAACAACGCGCAGCCGCAGGATGTTTCTCTGCCGCCTATCGCGTCTAACCCGACTCAAGGTCAGGCGACGGCTGAACCCCAAGGCCAGCAGCGCGTTGAGGTTCAGGGCGATCTGAACAATGCGCTGACCCAGCAGCAGGGTCAGATTGATAGCGCGGTCGCGAATTCTACTCTGCCAACTGAACCAGCCACCGTTGCGCCAGTGCGCAATGGCACCGCGGCCCCGCGCCAGGCGACGACAGAGCGTCAGACGGCGGCGACACCGCGCCCGGCGGAGCGTAAGCATACGGTTATCGAACCGAAACCGCAGGCCACGGCGAAAGCGCCGACCCAGCCGAAGCCGGCAGCGGTCCAGCCTAAGCGTGTCGAAAACGTCGCGACCACGACGCCGGCAGCCGCGCAGCCGACTAAGCCTGCCGCAACTGCCCAGGCCAAACCAGCCGCGACTACCGCGCCTGCTGCGACCGCGACCACTGCGCCAGCAGCAACTGCCGCTGCCGCTGCCGCTCCGGCTGCTACGGCCGCTGCGGGTAAAAGTGCGGGTGACGTCAGTTCGATGAAATCTGCGCCGTCCGGTCACTACACGCTGCAGCTCAGCAGCTCTTCTAACTACAACAACCTCAACAGTTGGGCGAAGAAAGAGAAGCTGGAAAAATATGTTGTCTATGAGACTACGCGTAACGGTCAGCCCTGGTATGTCCTGGTGAGCGGCATCTACGCTTCGAAAGATGAAGCGAAACGTGCTGTTGCTACGCTGCCAGCAGATGTACAGGCAAAAAATCCGTGGGCAAAACCGCTGCATCAGGTTCAGTCTGACCTGAAATAATGCCGCAGTGTAGTCTGAAGCGCAGGATGCTGTCGGAGCTTTCTCCACAGCCGGAGAATGTGTAATTAGTTAGGCAGCATGAAAAAGAATCGCGCTTTTCTGAAATGGGCAGGGGGTAAATACCCCCTGCTTGACGATATTAAGAAGCATTTGCCGCAGGGCGACTGCTTGATTGAGCCTTTTGTGGGCGCCGGGTCGGTATTTCTGAATACCGACTTTTCTCGTTATATCCTCGCTGATATCAATAGTGATTTGATTAGTCTGTATAACATCGTCAAGCTGCGTACCGATGACTATGTTACGGCGGCGCGTGAGATGTTTACGCCAGAGAACAACGTCGCAGAGCAGTATTATCGGTTCCGTGATGAGTTCAACCAGAGTCAGGAGCCGCTGCGTCGCGCGGTGCTGTTCCTGTATCTGAATCGTCATGGCTACAATGGCCTGTGTCGCTACAATCTGCGCGGTGAGTTTAACGTGCCGTTTGGTCGCTATAAGAAGCCCTATTTTCCCGAAGCTGAGCTGTATCATTTCGCGGAGAAGGCGCAGCATGCAGAGTTTCATTGTGAATCTTATGAAGAGTGCATGAAGCGGGCAGATAATCGCTCCGTTGTTTACTGCGATCCGCCCTATGCGCCGCTGTCATCAACGGCGAATTTTACGGCTTATCATACGAATAGCTTTAGCCAGGAGCAGCAGGAGCTGCTGGCTAAAAAGGCGGAATCGCTGATGAAAAAGCGCATTCCAGTGCTGATTTCAAACCATCGCACGCCGCTCACTGAGGAGTGGTACAAAAACGCCGCTGAGACGCATATTGTGAAGGTTCGACGCAGCATCAGCAGCAACGGTGGTACACGTAAGAAGGTGGACGAGCTTCTGGCTCTGTACCGTCCGCCCAAGACCAAATAAATTTCAAGGAGATGCGGATGAAGCAGTATTTGATTGCCCCTTCGATTCTGTCGGCTGATTTTGCCCGTCTGGGCGAGGATACCGCCAATGCGTTGGCTGCGGGTGCGGATGTTGTGCACTTTGACGTGATGGACAACCACTACGTGCCGAATCTGACCATTGGTCCGATGGTGCTTAAATCACTGCGAAATTACGGTATCACCGCGCCGATTGATGTGCATTTGATGGTCAAGCCCGTTGACCGCATCGTTCCTGATTTTGCCGCCGCGGGCGCCAGCATCATTACTTTCCATCCGGAAGCTTCTGAACACGTTGACCGCACGCTGCAGCTTATCAAAGAGCACGGCTGTAAAGCCGGTCTGGTGTTTAACCCGGCCACTTCCCTGAGCTACCTCGACTACGTGATGGATAAGCTGGATGTCATCCTGCTGATGTCCGTCAACCCAGGCTTTGGCGGTCAGTCTTTTATTCCGCACACCCTGGAAAAACTGCGTGAAGTTCGTCGTCGCATTGATGAATCCGGCTACGACATCCGTCTGGAAGTCGACGGCGGCGTAAAAGTCAGCAATATCGCTGAGATTGCCGCAGCCGGTGCGGATATGTTTGTTGCCGGATCGGCCATTTTCGATCAGCCTGACTACAAAAAAGTGGTCGATCAAATGCGTAGCGAATTAGCAAAGGTTAGCCATGGATAAGTTACAAAATATTCGCGGCGTGGCGTTCGATCTCGACGGGACGCTGGTAGACAGCGCGCCGGGATTGACCGCTGCCGTTGATAACGCCCTGTATGCGCTGGAACTGCCGATGGCGGGCGAAGAGCGCGTCGTGACCTGGATTGGCAACGGCGCTGACGTTCTGATCCAGCGGGCTCTGACCTGGGCCCGTCAGGAGCGCGCGGCGCTGAGAGCGGCGCAGGGTAAACCTTCCGTCGATCATGACGATATCCCGCAGGCTGAACAGCAGGCCATTTTGCGCAAGCTGTTCGATCGCTACTATGGCGAAGTGGCGGAAGAGGGGAGCTTTTTGTTTCCTGCCGTTGCCGATACGCTGGGTGCGCTGCACGCAAAGGGCCTGCCGCTGGCGCTGGTAACCAATAAACCGACGCCGTTTGTCGCGCCGATTCTGGCGTCGCTGGATATCGCGAAATATTTTACCGTTGTTATCGGCGGCGATGATGTAAAAAACAAAAAACCTCATCCGGAACCGCTGCTTCTGGTCGCGGAGAAACTGGGGCTGGCACCCGCGGATCTGCTGTTCGTTGGCGACTCGCGCAACGATATTCAGGCCGCGAAGGCCGCGGGCTGCAGCTCGATCGGCCTGACCTACGGCTACAACTACGGCGAGCCGATTTCGCTGAGCGAGCCGGATTATATCTTTGACCAATTTAATGAACTCTTGCCCGCTTTCGGGCTACCGTACAGTGAAACTCAGGAATAAAAAATGACTAAGCCCATCGTTTTTAGTGGCGCACAGCCCTCCGGTGAATTGACCATTGGCAACTATATGGGTGCGCTGCGTCAGTGGGTAAACATGCAGGACGATTACCACTGCATTTACTGCATCGTTGACCAGCACGCGATTACCGTTCGTCAGGACCCGCAGCAGCTGCGTAAGGCCACGCTGGACACGCTGGCGCTGTATCTGGCGTGCGGTATCGACCCGCAAAAAAGCACCATCTTCGTTCAGTCCCACGTGCCGGAGCACGCGCAGCTCGGCTGGGCGCTGAACTGCTACACCTATTTCGGCGAACTGAGCCGTATGACCCAGTTTAAAGACAAGTCATCGCGCTATGCGGAAAACATTAACGCTGGTCTGTTTGACTATCCGGTACTGATGGCTGCCGACATTCTGCTGTATCAGACTAACCAGGTCCCGGTTGGCGAAGACCAGAAACAGCACCTGGAGCTGAGCCGCGATGTCGCCCAGCGTTTCAACGCTATCTACGGCGACGTGTTTAAAGTGCCGGAACCGTTTATTCCAAAATCCGGCGCGCGCGTGATGTCGCTGCTGGAGCCGACCAAAAAGATGTCCAAGTCAGATGATAACCGCAACAACGTTATCGGCCTGCTGGAAGACCCGAAATCGGTGGTGAAGAAGATCAAACGCGCGGTCACCGACTCCGACGAGCCGCCGGTTGTTCGCTACGACATCCAGAACAAAGCGGGCGTCTCCAACCTGCTGGATATCCTCTCTGCCGTTACCGGCCAGAGCATTCCAGAGCTGGAGCAGCATTTTGAAGGCAAAATGTACGGTCACCTGAAGGGCGAAGTGGCTGAAGCCGTTTCCGGCATGCTGACCGAACTGCAGGAGCGCTATCACCGATTCCGCGGTGATGAAGCATTCCTCAATCAGGTCATGAAAGAGGGTGCGGAGAAAGCCAGCGCTCGCGCTTCCGTTACCCTGAAAGCGGTTTACGAAGCGATTGGTTTCGTCGCTAAGCCCTGAGCAATTTGCTGGTCTCAGCGCAATAAAAAGCCGGGTGCAATGCATCCGGCTTTTTAATTTGTGAGCGGTTTTGAGCTACATCAGCGTCATTAATGGTTGGAGAACCAGTTTAGCTTATCGCGCAGGCCGACCACGCGGCCGACAATAATCAGCGCCGGGCTGGCCATTTGCTGGGCCAGAATATCCAATTGCTCTAACGTGCCGGTGACAACCTTCTGCGTTATCGCCGTTCCGTTTTCAACGATGGCTGCGGGCATATCCGCAGCCATGCCGTGGGCAATCAGTTTTTCCCGGATCGCCGGGGCCTGGTTCAGGCCCATATAAAACACCAGGGTTTGCTTTTCAACCGCCAGGTTTTCCCAGTCCAGCTCGCCGCCGGTCTTAAGGTGGCCGGTAACCAGGCGCACGCCCTGGGCAAAATCCCGGTGGGTCAGGGGAATGCCCGAGTAGGCGGAACAGCCTGAGGCCGCGGTAATTCCTGGTACAACGGAGAACGGAATACCGGCATGGCACAAGGTTTCCAGCTCTTCGCCGCCGCGGCCAAAGATAAACGGATCGCCGCCTTTCAGTCGTACAACGCGTTTCCCCCCCTGGGCTTCGCGCAGCAGAATCTGGTTAATCTCTTCCTGCGGTACGCAGTGGTAGCCCGAGCGTTTACCCACGAAGACCCGGTCGGCATCGCGGCGCACCAGATTCATGATATCGTCGGAGACCAGGCGGTCATAAACCACGACATCGGCCTGCTGTATTTGCTGCAGGCCTTTGAGGGTCAGCAGTCCGGCGTCGCCGGGGCCGGCGCCCACCAGTACCACTTCACCGCGATGATCCAGCGGCTCGGTCAGCAGCTGCTCCGTGGCGTCAGCGACGGCCTGGCGGTCCTCGTTGGCCAGCGACTGCGCCAGCCTGTCGTTAACAAACAGTTTCTCCCAAAAGCGTCGGCGCTCGCCGACGGTGGCAAACTGTTTCTTTACTCTTGAGCGCAGCTGACCTGCGTAGTGGGCCAGCTGGCCTAAATGCAGCGGTAAAACTGATTCCAGCTTTTCGCGCAGCAGGCGCGCCAGAACCGGCGAGGTGCCGCCGGATGAGACGGCCACCATCAGCGGCGAGCGGTCGATAATCGACGGCATAATAAAGCTGGCCTGCTGAGGGGCGTCGACCACGTTACAAAATATTCGCCTTTCTTCCGCTGACGCGCTGACTCGTTGATTAACCGCTTCGTTGTCGGTTGCGGCAATGGCCAGCCAGCAGTTATCCAGCAGAGCAGGATTAAACTCCCCCTGAACCAGGGTCAGCATGTTTGCATCGGCCCATACCTGGAATTGCGGCACAAAATCCAGGGCATTGACCGTTAATCTGGCGCCAGCGTCCAGTAACAGGCGAGCTTTACGTTCAGCCACATCGCCGCCGCCGACTAACAGGCAGTCGCGATCGCGTAATTGGCAAAATATAGGCAAATGGTCCACGACATTCCCTCTTAATTATTGGCAGCAGCCTTAGAATCTGGCTATCAGGCTATCTTATTTATCAGGTTGAACCTGGGCAATGTTCAACCTGCCTGCACCGATTACGTCTACTGAGCCAGACTCTTAGTCTCGTTAGTTTTTTCCGGGGCGGGGCGCTCCGATTGCGGCGTAGCATACCAATAACCCAATCCCATAAATACGACACCGGACAAAGTATTGCCGAGTGTTACCCATAACAGATTGTGACCGATTCCCGCAAGCGTGTAGGCATCGCTATGATGGCCAAACCAGGAGAGGGCGAACAGCGTCATATTCGCGACGGAGTGCTCATAGCCGGACGCGATAAACGCCAGCAGACACCACCAGATAGCAATAAATTTTGCCGCGCCTTCGGTACGGATTGCCATCCAGATCGCCAGACACACCAGCCAGTTACACAGTGCGCCTTTGAAAAAGAGCGCCATCGCGGATTGGCTGGTTTTTGCCAGCGCGACGGTGTGGACGAGGCTGGTATCGACCGGCAGCAGGCTGCCGCCGCCCCAGCTATACAGCAGCGCCACGAAAACGGAACCCGCAAGGTTACCCATCCAGGTTTGCGGCAGAATCGCCCACATCTGCCCCTGGCTGATGGTCCCCGCCTTCACGCCCAGGGTCAGGAACATGGTGTGGCCAGTGAACAATTCAGAGCCGGCGATAATCACCAGCGTTAACGCAATGCCAAAGGTGGCGCCCATCACCAGCGGGCGAACGGCAGGGTCGAGCAGGTTGCCGAGGGTGAATATAAGAATGATGCCGAGGCCGACGTAGGCGCCCGCCATCATGGCGCTGACCCAGAAGCTGAGTGGATGATTGGCCGAGAGGCGCGCAATGCGCCCGGCGTTGGCCGCGCACTTGTTTATTGTGTCCGTAAACATAGGAGTTCCTTTAGCACCTCATCCCTTGCGCTGGCTCTTGGTTAGCTGCCTTCGCGATGCAGTACAAATGACGTTGTGCCATCAATTGAAGAAAAAAATGCAAAAAAAGGGAGGCGTTGCGCCTCCCATAAAGTGATTAACCGCGTAGCTGCACGACGCCGTCTTTCACTCGGGCTTCATAGTGCGCCACCGAATGGCTTTCATCTTCCATACACAGGCCGTCGCGCAGGCGGAAGCGCTGCTTTTTCAGCGGACTGGCCACCCACAGTTCGCCCTGATGCTCGGCGATCAGGCCGCGAGACAGGACGCTGGATTCAAAGAACGGGTCGATATTGCTAATCGCAAACACCTGGTCGCCGTGATAGGGGCGGAAAATCGCCACCTGTTTGTCGCCTAACAGCGCGCAGACGCCGGTTTCCGGCAAGATGTCATCGAGTTTGCAGATGTTTTTCCACTGGCTCATGCGTTTTCCTCCACCAGAGTTACCGGGATACGTTCGTAGGGCGCGGCCGGGCGATGCTGTTCACGCTCAGGGACCACCTGGACGTTCGGATCGCGCTTATCGCTGTTGATGAAGTGTTTAAAGCGCACCTGGGCCGCTGGGGTGTTAACGGTTTCCGTCCACTCGCAGACTACCGCTTCACGCAGGCGGGCCATCTCTTCTTCCAGATGTTCGTTCAGGCCCAGCTTGTCGTCGATGATGACCGACTTCAGATAATCGATGCCGCCTTCCAGGTTATCCAGCCACGGCGCGGTACGGGTCAGTTTGTCGGCGGTACGGATATAGAACATCATGAAGCGGTCGAGGTATTTCATCAGCGTTTCGCGGTCAAGATCCGCTGCCAGCAGATCCGCGTGGCGCGGCTTCATGCCGCCGTTGCCGCAGACGTAAAGGTTCCAGCCTTTCTCAGTGGCGATGATGCCGACGTCTTTACCCTGGGCTTCCGCACATTCGCGGGTACAGCCGGAGACGCCAAACTTCATTTTATGCGGCGTACGAATGCCTTTGTAGCGGTTTTCCAGCTCGACGCCGAAACCCACGCTGTCGCCTACGCCGTAGCGGCACCAGGTGCTGCCTACGCAGGTTTTCGCCATCCGCAGCGCCTTGGCATACGCGTGACCGGTTTCGAAGCCCGCGTCGATCAACTGACGCCAGATTTCCGGCAGATCGTCTTTTTGCGCGCCGAACAGGCCGATACGCTGAGAGCCGGTGATCTTGGTGTACAGATTAAATTCGCGGGCGATACGGCCGACGGCCACCAGGCCTTCCGGCGTGATTTCGCCGCCCGCAGAGCGCGGGATAACGGAGTAGGTGCCGTCTTTCTGGATGTTGGCCAGGAAGTTGTCGTTGGTATCCTGCAGCGGGGTATGCTGCGGCTTGAGGATATATTCGTTCCAGCAGGAAGCCAGCAGCGAGCCCACGGTCGGTTTACACACTTCGCAGCCGTAGCCTTTACCGTGTTTCGCCAGCAGCTCTTCAAAGGTTTTGATGCCTTCCACCCGGATGAGGTGGAACAGTTCCTGACGGGAGTACGCAAAGTGCTCGCACAGGTTATTGTTGACTTCGATGCCCTGTTTCGCCAGTTCGGCGTTGAGCACCTGAGTCACCAGCGGGATACAGCCGCCGCAGCCGGTACCGGCTTTGGTTTCCGCTTTCAGCGCCGCCACCGTGTGGCAGCCTTTATTAATAGCGGCAATCAATGCGCCCTTGGTGACGTCAAAGCAGGAGCAAATTTGTGCGCTGTCCGGCAGTTTATCGACGCCGATGGACGGCTTACCGCTGCCCGCGTGCGCTGGGAGGATCAGCGAGTCCGGGTTTTCCGGCAGTTCGATGGCGTTCAGCACCAGCTGCAGCAGGTTGCCGTAATCGCTGGTATCGCCCACCAGCACCGCGCCGAGCAGGGTCTTGTTGTCAGGGCTGACGATAAGGCGTTTGTAGACCTCTTTGCTTTCGTCGAGGTAAACGTAGCTGCGCGCGCCCGGCGTACGACCGTGAGCGTCGCCAATGCCGCCGACGTCAACGCCCAGCAGCTTCAGCTTGGCGCTAAGATCCGCGCCCTCAAAGGCGTTTTCGGTCTGGAGGATATGGTCAACGGTAACCTGAGCCATTTTGTAGCCCGGGGCGACCAGGCCGTAAACGCGGTTGTTCCAGCTGGCGCATTCACCGATGGCGTAGATATCCGGGTCAGAGGTCTGGCAGGCGTCGTTAATCACGATGCCGCCGCGCGGAGCGACTTCCAGACCGCACTGGGTGGCCAGCTTATCGCGCGGGCGGATACCGGTAGAGAAGACGATAAAGTCGACTTCCAGCTCGCTGCCGTCGGCAAAACGCATGGTTTTACGCGCTTCGGTACCTTCCTGAACGATCTCTTTGGTGTTTTTGCTGGTGTGCACCCGCACGCCCATGCTTTCAATCTTACGGCGCAGCTGTTCGCCACCCATCTGATCCAGCTGTTCCGCCATCAGCATGGGGGCGAATTCAATCACGTGGGTCTCAACGCCGAGGTTTTTTAGCGCGCCCGCGGCTTCGAGGCCTAACAGACCGCCGCCGACGACGGCGCCGCGCTTGCTGCGACGGGCGCAGGCTTCAATCGCGTTCAGGTCTTCAATGGTGCGATAAACAAAGCAGTCCTGAGTTTCAGAACCTTTTATCGGCGGGATCCACGGATAGGAGCCGGTTGCCATAATCAGCTTGTCATAGAAAACGGTACGGCCCGCGCTGGAGTGAATAACCTTCTCCTGGCGGTTGATGGTGATGGCGCGTTCGCCGACCAGCACCTTAACGCCGTGCTTCTCGTAGAAACCTTCCCGTACCAAAGAGAGTTCTTCGGCGGTATGGTGAGAGAAGTAGGAGGAGAGGTGCACGCGGTCGTAGGCGATACGGGGTTCTTCACAGAAGACGGTAATATCGAACAGGCTGGCGTCGGATTTATCAAGAAGGTCCTCAATAAAGCGGTGGCCGACCATACCATTACCAATGATAGCGAGTCTGACTTTGCTCATTTTTGCCTCGATTTCTTTTATATTACCGCCTACCTTAACGATTCAGCCGCGACACTTATTGATGCAAATCAATTACACCTTTACCTACTACTTAAGTGGTATGTTTATGATTTGTCAGTATTTTTATAAGTGACGGAAAACGCTGGCTTTTCCTTTTTGCTTTTTTTATGTACAAAATTAGCAACGGATACCCGCGGCGGGTTGAGTAAAACTTCAGCAACAATTACGGGAGTCATCGATATGACAGCAGCGCCGCTTTGGTTAATTGAGAACGTTCGTCTGCCCGATCGCGAAGGGTTATGGCAGATAGCGATAGACAAGGGGCGCTTCGGGGATATCACCCCTATGGGGGAGGCGCGCAAAGAGAATTTTGAAGTGCTGAACGCCCGCGGCGGACTGGCCATCCCCCCTTTTATTGAGCCGCATATCCACCTTGATACGACCCAAACCGCCGGAGAGCCGAACTGGAACCAGTCCGGGACGCTGTTTGAAGGGATTGAGCGTTGGGCTGAGCGTAAGGCTTTATTGAGCCATGAGGACGTTAAAGCCCGCGCGTGGAAGACGCTGAAGTGGCAGATCGCCAACGGCATCCAGTTTGTGCGTACCCACGTTGATGTTTCCGATCCGACGCTGACCGCACTCAAAGCCATGCTGGAGGTAAAACAGGAGGTCGCGCCGTGGGTCGAGCTGCAGATTGTCGCCTTCCCCCAGGAGGGCATTTTATCCTACCCCAATGGTGAGGCCCTGCTGGAAGAGGCGCTGCGTCTGGGGGCCGACGTGGTGGGCGCGATTCCGCATTTTGAATTTACGCGCGAATATGGCGTGGAATCCCTGAACATCGCTTTCCGTCTGGCGAAAAAGTATCAGCGGCCTCTGGATATCCACTGCGATGAAATTGATGATGAACAGTCGCGGTTCGTTGAAACCGTGGCGGCCCTGGCGTTAAAAGAGGGGATAGGGTCGCAAGTGACCGCCAGCCATACCACCGCGATGCACTCCTACAATGGCGCCTATACGTCACGTCTTTTTCGTTTGCTGAAGCTCTCTGGCATTAACTTCGTCGCTAACCCGCTGGTCAATATTCACCTCCAGGGACGCTTTGACGACTATCCGAAGCGTCGCGGTATCACGCGCGTGAAGGAGCTGATGGCGGCGGGCATTAACGTCTGCTTTGGCCATGACGATGTATTTGACCCCTGGTATCCGCTGGGGACCGGCAATATGCTGCAGGTGCTGCACATGGGTCTGCACGTTTGCCAGATGATGGGCTATCAGCAGATTAACGAGGGACTGAAGCTGGTCACGGAAAATAGCGCGCGCACGTTTGGCCTGAGCGATTATGGTATTGCGACGGGGAACACGGCGAATCTGGTGATTCTGCCCGCGGAAAACGGGTTTGAGGCCGTGCGTTGTCAGGTTCCGGTGCGTTGGTCAATCCGCCAGGGGAGAGTCATTGCCACCACGCAGCTGGCGCAAACTTGGGTTCAGATGGATCGGGGCGGGGAGGAGCTGTTCTTTACCCGAAATAGCCCCTTTGCCGGAACAAAGGGGCCTGAGGCTTAGTGCGATTCCGCTGCCGCGTTGTTCTGACGGTGGCGGGAGACGAAGCCGAGGATCAGACACATCACAAACACCACGGCATAGAGGCCGTTAGCGGTATGCAGCGCTGCCAGCGGACCGCTGGCGGCAACGATAGGGCCGGTCACGACGAAAGTCAGCATAGTACCCACGGTGCCGCAGGTCAGAATGAAGTTCACCAGCTTCGGCGACGACACTCGGGTTTGCTGTGAACCCAGGGTGATGATCGACGTATAGATGGCGCTGGAGAAGAAGCCGAGGGTCAGAATAAACCACGGCATATGCTCCGGCGAACCGTTGATAAACAGATACATCAGTACCGTCGCTACGCCCGCCAGCACGGTCAGAATACGCTGCAGGTCGAAGAAGCGCAGGATGAAGCTGAAAGACCACATGCCGATCATGTACGACATCCAGAAATCGCTCACCAGTTTACCCGCGTCGCCAAGACTCATGCCCAGGCCTTTGGCGTATTCCGGCACCCAGGAGATGAAGCCCAGCTGACCGAGGATGTAGCATAGCGCAGCGATGGAGAGGAACAGCACGCCGATACCCCATTTCTCTTTCACTACCGGCTGGCTATCCTGCAGGGCTTTTTTGCCCAATACCGGGAATTCGCAGCCGCAGGTCAGAATGAAAATAGCGACGTAGACCAGGCCGATGCAGGTATAAACCCAGTACCATTCGATGCTGCGCGCCAGCAGATAAGCGGCCAGCATCGGGAAGATCATCCCCGCCATGCTGAAGAAGGAGTCGGTGAACAGCAGACGCGCTCCGCGCTGACGGCCTTCATACATATGGGTGATCAGGAAGGTACCAATCGACATGGTAATCCCGCTGACCAGGCCAAGCACGAACATCGAAGCGGAAAACAGCGCCAGGCTGTGGCTGAACATTAAACCCGCGACGGCCAGAACCATCAGGATAAAGCCAAAACGCAGCTGGGTTTTCAGCGGAACAATTTCCATCAGCCAGGCGTTCAGGAAGATAGAGATCAGGATACCGGCATTAAGGAAAGTAAAGGTGTTGCTCATACTGGAAACGGGCAGATGAAAATAATCTGCGATATTTCCCATCACCATCCCGGTGACAATCACCAACGCGCCGGTCAGGGCGTAGGAGAAGAAGCTGATCCATGTGAGCTTGATACGATTGCTGTTAGTCATGACTGGCCTGTGAATAGAAATGTAAAGCGCGTTGACTCTGCGCCGGGCGGACAGATTTTATGCGTTAGCGTGATTCAAGCAAACGTTTATTCTGAAATTTATATCTTTTTGCAATTCTTAGTGTGACTCATATCACATTTATCTATTTGGCCGATCGCCAGGCCCATCGTTACAACTGTTTCAGCTAAGTAAAATTAGGTAAAAGGCTGGCCCAGGATGCAAAGGCTCTTTAGAATCAAAGCACTCGGTTTTTATTCTGCTCCGTTAAGGAATTTCCATGCTCAAATCAACTCTCGCGGCGGTGGCTGCCGTTTTCGCCATTTCAGCATTCTCCCCGGCCATGGCGGCAAAAGGGGATCCCCATGTGTTGCTGACCACGTCTGCGGGCAATATTGAGCTTGAGCTGAATAGCCAGAAAGCACCCATCTCGGTGGATAACTTCCTCAAGTACGTGAACAGCGGCTTTTATAACAACACCACTTTTCACCGGGTGATCCCGGGCTTTATGGTGCAGGGCGGCGGCTTTAACGAGCAGATGCAGCAGAAACAGCCTAATCCACCGATTAAAAACGAAGCCGACAACGGCCTGCGCAATACGCGTGGCACCATCGCCATGGCGCGTACCGCCGATCAGGACAGCGCCACCAGCCAGTTCTTTATCAATATTGCGGATAACGCCTTCCTCGATCATGGCCAGCGTGATTTTGGCTATGCGGTGTTTGGTAAAGTCGTTAAAGGTATGGACGTGGCGGATAAGATTTCTCAGGTGCCGACCCATAACGTTGGCCCGTATCAGAATGTACCGTCCAAACCTATCGTGATCCTTTCCGCAAAAGTTCTGCCGTAATCTTATTTTGCGCGGGTAACCCGTACCCGCGCAGCCCCCGCTTCCCTGCGAAATCGTTTTTTGCCGCTTATACTTGTGGCAACTGCGGACGCGTCAGGGAGGTGTTAAATGAAAAAGCTCACCGAAAAACAGAAGTCCCGTCTCTGGGAGGATCGACGTAACGTGAATTTTCAGGCCAGCCGACGGCTGGAGGGCGTCGATGTTCCGCTGATAACCCTTACCCCCGAAGAAGCCCTGGCGCGCATTGCGGCGTTAAGGAGTCACTATGAGCGATAAATTCGGCGAGGGGCGGGACCCCTATCTCTACCCCGGTCTTAAGGTGATGCGCAACCGCCTGGGGATTCGCCAGGCTCAGCGACTTGAGCAGGCGGCGTGGGAGCTGACCGCATTACGCGCGGCAACCATTGAACTCGGGCCGTTGGTGCGGGGGTTGCCTCATCTCTGCGCTATTCATCGCCAGCTCTATCAGGATGTCTTCGACTGGGCGGGGCAGCTGCGTGAAGTGGATATCTATCAGGGCGACACCCGTTTCTGCCATTTTGCCTATATCGAAAAAGAGGGAAACGCGCTGCTTCAGGATCTTGAAGAGGAAGGTTATCTGGTGGGTCTCGCGCAGGATAAATTCATTGAACGTCTTGCTCATTACTACTGCGAAATTAACGTCCTGCATCCTTTCCGTCTCGGTAACGGCATGGCGCAACGCATTTTCTTTGAGCAGCTGGCTATTCATGCGGGCTATACGCTGGATTGGCGCGATATTGCGGTCGATGCGTGGAACCAGGCCAACCAGAGCGGAGCGATGGGCGACCTTTCTCCACTGCGGACGATATTTCGCAAAGTGGTAAGCGAAGCGACGGAAACTGAGTAGAATAGCGCGGTTCTTTGTTCCCGGAGCCGCTATGATCCTGCTTATCGATAACTACGATTCTTTCACCTGGAATTTGTACCAGTATTTCTGCGAACTTGGGGCGGAAGTGTTGGTCAGGCGTAACGACGAGCTGACGTTAGCGGACATTATTTCCCTGGCGCCAGCGAAAATCGTTATCTCGCCGGGCCCCTGTACGCCGGATGAGTCGGGGATTTCACTGGCGGCGATCCGCCATTTTTCCGGCCAAACGCCGATCTTAGGCGTTTGCCTCGGCCATCAGGCCATCGCCCAGGTTTTCGGCGCCGCTATCGTACGCGCCGCCAAAGTCATGCACGGGAAAACGTCCCCCGTCAGCCATACCGGCCAAGGGGTGTTCCTTGGACTGAATAACCCGCTTACGGTGACCCGCTACCACTCCCTGCTCATTGATCCGCTAACGCTGCCTGAATGCTTTGAGGTGACCGCCCGCAGCGAAGAGGGGGAGATCATGGGCATTCGCCACCGCGTGTTCGATCTCGAGGGCGTGCAGTTTCATCCGGAGAGTATTCTCAGCGAGCAGGGCCACCAGCTGCTGGCAAACTTCCTCAATCGGTGATTTGTAGTTGCCATGGGTTGATTTTTTATGCATATTTTGTGATTAGATTATCATAATCATTGCTGCATAACGTAAAGGATGGGCACCACATGGCAACTGAACAACCGGCAATCACCCGCGCTACATTCGATGAGGTCATTTTGCCGATTTATGCACCGGCAGAATTTATTCCGGTGAAGGGTAAGGGAAGCCGGGTATGGGATCAGCAGGGTAAAGAGTACGTTGATTTCGCCGGTGGGATTGCCGTGACCGCGCTCGGTCATTGCCATCCGGCGCTGGTGGCGGCACTGCATGAGCAGGGTGAAAAGCTGTGGCATACCAGCAACGTTTTTACCAACGAACCGGCCCTGCGACTCGGGCGGAAGCTGGTGGATGCGACTTTTGCCGATCGCGTCGTGTTTATGAACTCCGGAACGGAAGCTAACGAAACGGCTTTCAAGCTGGCGCGCCATTACACCGTGACCCGCCATAGCCCGTACAAAACCAAAATCATCGCTTTCCATAATGCGTTTCACGGTCGCTCGCTTTTTACCGTCTCCGTCGGCGGTCAGCCGAAATATTCCGACGGGTTTGGGCCGAAACCGGCCGATATCGTTCACGTGCCGTTTAACGATTTACACGCTGTGAAAGCCGTGATGGACGATCATACCTGCGCGGTGGTGGTCGAGCCGATTCAGGGTGAAGGCGGAGTGACGGCGGCGACGCCGGAATTCCTGCAAGGATTGCGCGATCTCTGCGACCAGCACCAGGCACTGCTGGTGTTTGATGAAGTACAGTGCGGTATGGGGCGCACAGGCTCGCTGTTTGCCTATATGCACTACGGCGTGACGCCGGATATTCTGACCAGCGCCAAGGCGCTTGGCGGCGGCTTCCCTATCAGCGCGATGCTGACCACCCATGATATCGCCAGCGCTTTCCACGCGGGTTCTCACGGCTCAACCTACGGTGGTAACCCCCTGGCCTGCGCGGTCGGTGGAGCGGCCTTCGATCTGATTAATACGCCGGAAGTGCTGGACGGCGTCACCGCGAAGCGCGAGCTGTTTGTTGAGCACCTTCAGCGCATTGACGCGCGGTTCGATCTGTTCAGCGATATTCGCGGCATGGGTCTGCTTATCGGCGCCGAGCTGAAGCCGCAGTATCACGGGAAGGCGCGCGATTTCCTCTACGCCGCCGCAGAGGCGGGCGTCATGGTGCTCAATGCCGGACCGGACGTGATGCGCTTCGTACCGTCGCTGGTGATTGATGATAGCGATATTGCTGAAGGCATGGCGCGCTTTGCCCGGGCGGTTGAGCGGGTGCTTAGCGCTTAGTGGCGCGCAGCCAGATGCCATGATGCGGACGCTGACGCCATGCCACCGATGAAATGGTGTGCATGGTGTTCAGATGCCCGAGGATGCGCTGCAAATGCTGCTCCATCGTACTGAGCGGGCCGCGAGGAACCTCCGCATCCTGCGCCTCCATAATGTTCACATCCCCCGCGCTGCCCGGCCCGTCGGAATCCAGCCGCTGCTGGCAGCGCTGGAGCGCAATCTCGCAGGACTCCAGATAACGCTGCGCCAGATCCGGCGTCAGCATATTGTGCTCGCGCGCCAGAGTGGTCATCGCGTTAATATGCTCGACAATAAACTGGCTGTGGGTCACCCACAGCTTCATGTCTTCCAGATAGTGCGAGTTAAAGCCGGGTTCCTGCATCGCCTGATTCAGCGAGTTAAACAGCGCGTTATGCGCCTGATTAACGCGCATGCGCTGGTAGGCCAGCGCCGGGGCCTGATGATCGTCGCTGAGGATCAGCCTGAGCGCTTCCTGATCGGCTTCCAGCGCATCGTGGGCATTTTTGCGCAGCAGCCCGCTTTGCCACTGCGGCCATAGCCAGACCATTCCGCCGAAGGCGATCAGACAGCCAATCAGCGTATCAATCAGTCTGGCGATGATAAACTGCTCGCCGTTCAGGGTGAGCAGCTGCAGAGTGTACACCGCCGTCACCGTAAACCCGACCATCGCCCAGCCGTAGTGCTTGCGGATAATCAGATAGCTTAACAGCGTGATGAACAGCATCGCGGTCAGCGTATAGCCTTCAGGAACGTGAAAGTGCAGCGTGAGCCCGGCAATGACCAGTCCTGCAATGGTTCCGGCAGCCCGATGGACGATACGTACCCGGGTTGCGCCGTAGCCGTTTTGCGTCACGAACAGCACGGTCATCAGGATCCAGTAGGGCTTAGGCAGATGCAGCGCGCTGCCCATCAGGCTGGCGACGCTCAGCATCACGCTGATACGCGCCGCGTTTCGTAACGCCGGCGACTTAAGCGACAGATAGTTTTTCAACGCGGGCAGCAGCGGCAGGCGGCGGGTTTTATCCGCCATCAGGTTACGCGCGTATAGCGGGCGCTGGGTGCGCAGAACCCTGGCAATGCGGCTGAAGTGCCAGGCGCAGAACTGGCCAACCGGATTATCCGGATGCTGCCAGGCGATTTTTTCCAGCGCGCCGATCTGTTTATCCATCTGAAAGCGCTGAGGATAACGGTGGTAGAGGAGATCGTCCGCCAGCTCCCGCAGGCGGGCGGCAACGGTTTGCGCGTTCCAGCGAATCACCGCTTCCGCGTGGCTGCGCTCCACCAGTTTCTGCACCTCTTCCGGCTGATGAAGACTGACGGAAATATGTTCCTGAAGGTCCAGTCCAACCTGGAAAGCGCGCAGCAGGCGTTTGTGATCGCTGCGCTGGTTAGCCGCCAGCATATGCATCTGCTGATAGCACTGGGTAATCAGATCCACCACCTTCTGCTGGCGGTTGAGCAGCGGCGGCAGCGATGTGGCGGGGTCCGTATGCTGGGTAAGCAGACTGTATTTGGCCTCGCAGTAGTTGGCTAGCTCCCGGTAGAGCAGGCTTAATGATTCGCGCAGCGGCTGTTCGCGCCACAGCCAAAACCAGAACCAGTTAAACACGCCATACCATAAGGTGCCCATGGCGTAGATTAACAGCGGCTCCCAGATCGGCATATTGCCAGCGAGACTGAGGGTAAAAATAGCCGCGATAAGCGAGGCGGGCAGCAGCCGAGCGTGCAGGGAGCTGATTTCGGCGGTGACGCCGAGGATGAGCGCCAGACCCGTGAGGATCAGCGGCAAAGGGATGTCTCGCTGCAGAAGGAGCTGAACGATCAGGCTACAGCCGGCAAACAGGCTGCCGCCGATAATCAGGCGTTTAAAGAAGCGTTTATGCGGCGTATCCAGCCCGGCAACGTTGCAGCAGGCGGGAACAAGAGAAAACAGCAGCCCCTGCTGGAGATGACCGAGCAGAAGCCCAATCGCAACCGGCAGACACAACACCAGCGTTTGCCGCAGTGCATAGTTGACTTCCGGGTGGTAAATCAGCCTGCGCCACATGAGGGGAAAACAAAAACGGCGTATTGTCAGGCAATACGCCGTTTTACCGACTTAACGGGTACCGTAGACGACGATAGTTTTACCGTGCGCGGAGATCAGGTTTTGATCTTCCAGCATTTTCAGGATGCGGCCAACGGTCTCGCGGGAGCATCCGACGATCTGACCAATTTCCTGGCGGGTAATTTTAATTTGCATACCGTCCGGGTGGGTCATCGCATCCGGCTGTTTAGCCAGGTTCAGCAGCGTCTGAGCGATACGACCGGTAACGTCAAGGAAGGCGAGGTTGCCGACTTTCTCAGACGTGACCTGCAGACGACGAGCCATCTGCGAAGAGAGACGCATCAGGATGTCCGGGTTAACCTGGATCAGCTGACGGAACTTTTTGTAGGAGATTTCGGCCACTTCACATGCGGTTTTCGCACGTACCCAAGCGCTACGCTCCTGGCCTTCTTCAAACAAGCCTAATTCACCGATGAAATCGCCCTGATTAAGGTAAGAGAGGATCATCTCTTTACCTTCTTCATCCTTGATGAGTACAGCCACGGAGCCTTTAACGATGTAGTACAACGTTTCTGCTTTCTCACCCTGGTGGATCAGCGTGCTCTTTGATGGGTACTTATGAATGTGGCAATGAGACAAGAACCATTCAAGGGTAGGGTCTGTTTGCGGTTTGCCAAGCACCATGCGCGGTTATCCTCTGTTATAAGCTATCTCCGGGTGCCGACACTACACGGCATCCGGGCATGCAATCGTATTGAATCCCTATACCTGGGAATCCGGCTGAAAGTTTTCTGCAGCCTGTAATGTGAACTCCTCTGCATACATGCAGTACATCAATGTATTACTGTAGCATCCAGATTGTTTTAGCATAGCTTTCGCCGCATGTCTCCTGGTGTCTCGCTTCAGCATGACCCAGGTCGCCTTCCGTTGCGAGAATTGTTATGTACGCGTAATCTGTCAGGAAAATTACAGCCCTGGAGTTAAATTTATGCAAGCGCGAGTGAAGTGGGTTGAAGGGTTAACCTTCATCGGTGAGTCGGCTTCTGGCCACCAGATTCTGATGGACGGCAATTCCGGGGATAAAGCGCCCAGCCCAATGGAAATGGTACTGATGGCGGCAGGCGGATGCAGCGCGATTGATGTGGTTTCCATATTGCAGAAGGGCCGCCAGAACGTCACCAACTGCGAAGTTAAGCTGACCTCGGAGCGCCGCGAAGAGGCGCCGCGTCTGTTTACCCATATCAATCTGCATTTTATCGTGACCGGTAAAGAACTGAAGGACGCTGCCGTGTCTCGCGCGGTCGACCTGTCGGCGGAAAAGTATTGTTCCGTCGCGCTGATGCTTGAGAAAGCGGTAAACATTACCCACTCTTATGAAGTGATCGAAGGGTAAGCCGAACGCGCCCCGGCCGGCAATCGCGCCACCGGGGTTCTGGCTACTCGCTGATTTTCCTGCCTTCCATCAGCCGCTCAACCAGCGGCGCCATAATCAGTTCCATCGCCAGCCCCATTTTCCCGCCCGGTACCACCAGGGTATTCATATGCGAAATAAACGAGCCCTGCAGCATCGCCAGTAGCCAGGGGAAATCGATATTTTTTAGATTACGGAAATGGATAACGACAAAGCTTTCATCCAGTGAAGGAATGGCTTTGGCCGCAAACGGGTTGGACGTATCCACCGTCGGTACGCGCTGAAAGTTGAGGTGGGTGCGTGAAAACTGCGGGGTGATAAAGTTGATGTAATCTTCCATCGAGCGGACCACGGAATCCATGACCGCCTCACGAGAGTGTCCGCGCTCGCTGGTGTCGCGGATAAGCTTCTGGATCCACTCAAGATTGACGATGGGCACCACGCCGACCAGCAGGTCGACATGGTTTGCTACGTTATGCTGTGGCGTCACAACGCCGCCGTGCAGGCCTTCATAAAACAGGACGTCAGTCGGTTCCGGCAGCGGCTGCCAGGGCGTGAAGGTCCCCGGAACCTGATTCCACGGCACGGCCTCGTCATAGGTATGTAAATATTTGCGCGACTGGCCTTTGCCGCTTTGCCCATATTCGGCGAACGTGTGTTCCAGCAGGCCGAAGTCGTTAGCCTCGGGGCCAAAGTAGCTGATATGTTTGCCCTGATCGCGCGCTTTACGGATCGCCATGTCCATTTCCGGACGGGTATAGCGGTGAAAACTATCGCCTTCAACTTCGGCGGCGTGCAGATTAAGCTGGGCGAAAATTTTGCGAAAGGCGAGGCTGGTGGTCGTGGTTCCCGCGCCGCTGGAGCCCGTGACGGCAATCACCGGATGTTTGGCAGACATAACAACTCCCAGAGTAAACGATAGTGTGTGCCGCCTTAGCCGTGAAACTGCTTGCGGGGCATGATGTTCACCGTTTCGTGCAGTTCTGACCACACCAGCACGGCTTCTCCGCTTTTCAACTGCTGTTTAACATCCGCGACTTTATCCGTCAGCGAACGTTCATGTTCACCATAATCGGTGCCTTCACGTAATACAAAACTTTCGATCAGGTTATCCAGCGTTTCGGGATCGAGATCTTGCCAGGGAATGATCATATTTGCGCTCCTAGCCAACGGGTTAGCCAATCCGGGATGCGTTTTTCAAGCCACATTTCAGGCTTACGCAGCGTGCCGCCGACGAAGCCAACGTGCCCGCCGTGCTCCGTGAGCTGATATTCGACATTCGCCGGCAGCTGCTCCTGCGGGGGAATCGAGTGGTGATCCATAAAGGGATCGTCCTTCGCGTGAATAATCAGCGTGGGCTTAGTGATATCGCTCAGGCGCGGCATGGCGCTACACTGGCGATAGTAGTCCAGCGCATCGGCAAAACCGTGGATCCTGGCCGTAATGCAATCGTCAAACTCGCGGATACGGCGCATGCTTTTTAGCTGGCGTAAATCGACGGGCAGAGAGCCGGGATAGGCTTTTAGCTTACGCGCGGCGTTGGCTTTCAGCAGGTTGAGCAGGTAGCGCTGATAAACGCGGGAGAAACCTTTGTCCATATGATAGCTACAGGCTTCCAGCATAAACGGCGCCGAGACGATAACCGCGGCATCAACGGGAATAGCGTCGCCTTCTTTTGCCAGCAGGCAGCCCAGCATATTGCCCCCGAGCGAATATCCCACCGCGGCGGTGGGGACCGTGCCGTACTCGCGCTGGAGCCAGCGCAGAAACCAGGAGCCGTCTTCCGTTTCGCCCGAGTGGTAGATGCGGTTATTCCGGTTGGGTTCGCCGCTACAGCCGCGAAAGTGCATCACCACGCCCAGCCAGCCGCGCTGCATTGCCGCATGGATAAGTCCGTGTGCGTAAGGGCTGTGTAGGCTCCCCTCCAGGCCATGAAATACCACCAGACGAGGTTTATGGCGCGCCTGAGAAGGGTCTTCACTCCATGCCAGATCGACAAAATCGCCGTCCGGCAATTCCAGACGCTGCCAGTGGGGAGTAAAGCGGAGTTTGCGACGGATTAGCCGCGGCAACATGGTTTGCAAATGACGATTGCCTACGCCGCGCATCGGATGAAACTGCTGCGAGTCGTCTTCAGGGGGCGTCATTTCTGTAGGAGTGATATCAACCATAGCACCAGAGCAATAAATAATCTTTATAACATACTATACCGCGCATGAAGTGCGCAGGTTAGCCCATATGTGGCCTTGCGGCTAATCGGTCAGCAGGTTACGTGAAAAGAGATGAAAATCGACGCCGGGTTTACGCCGCCATAGCCGCGCTTTCCGCGCGCCGGTTGCCGCTGTTTCACCGGTCTCTTCAAACATTCCGGAGGCTTCGAAGCGGCGAATCAGGCTTTTGCGTTGAATCGGCTGACCAAGGATGATTTCCGTGGCTTCCAGCAGCTGACCATGGGTAAAGGTCTCCGGCAGACAGTAAACCGGCAGTAAAGAGTACATCGTTTTTTGGCGTAAGCGATGCAGACCGGCGTCGATAATCTTTTGATGATCGAAAGCCAGCGAATAGCTATCCAGCTGCGCCACCGGCACCCAGCGGGCATCGCTGACGCTGGCGATATGCGGCTGACACTCTACCCACGAGATTAACGCAAACCAGGCGATAGTCAGGCTCCAGCCGCGCGGATCGCGATCCGGCCCGGAGAAGGTGTCGAGCTGCTCCAGCCATGACGGTGAAATCCCGGTTTTTTCCGTGAGCTTACGTAGCGCCGTGGCGCGGGTTGAATCATCGTGCGCCAGATCGATAAAGCCGCCGGGTAGTCCCCACGCCCCCTGCTGCGGTGGATTAGCGCGCTCAACCAGCAGAACGCACAGCGCCCCTTCATGCAGGGTAAACAGGACGCTATCGACGGTCACCAGCGGCGAGGGAAAGCGGCTGGCATCGTATTGGCTGAGGTATTCGGCATCGTTGGTCATAGAGCGCTCGCAGCGGAAAAGAACGCTGACAAGTGTACCAGCCCCTTCCTGAGCAGCAAGCCTACATTTTTATTATTGTTTTTCAACTGCTTAATTCACATCTCCGCTTAAATGACATTTAACGTTTGCACAATGTGTGTCTTAGGGACATTATTGATTGTGTCTTAGGGACATAATTTAATGAGCGGAGGTCATCATGAGCGAAAAATTTACCCTGGAACTGGATGATGAGGCGTTTACGCTTGCCAGCGGCGTCTTTCCCGATGGCGCTGTGTGGCTGAAGGTGACCAATCCACTACCGCCTTCCGCCCGTCTGATGCGCATCCGGGCGGTTGCTCTGCGCGACATGAACGATTTTATGCTGCTGGCGCAGCTGGTGGAGGCCGTGCGTCATGTTACCGACGTGACGTTTAGCCATCTGGAACTGCCGTGGCTGCCGTGGGCGCGTCAGGATCGTCATATGGTGCCGGGAGACAGCTTCGCGCTGAAGGTCTTTGCCCGGCAGCTTAATACCCTTGGCTTTGACAAAGTCGTGGTGCTTGACCCGCACAGCGATGCCGCAGCGGCGGCAGTCAATAATATGGTCACGGTGGCTCAACAGCACTGTCTTCTGCAGAGCGCCGGTCTGCGTCAGGCTATTGCTGCCGGGGAGCTGATGCTGGTGGCGCCGGATGCCGGTGCGCTAAAGAAGATTCATCCTGTGGCTAAAGCCTGCGGTGCCGGAGAGTTCGCGATCCTCGGTAAAGAGCGTGACCTTGCCAGCGGCGCGTTAACCGGTTTTTCCCTGCTGACCGGTGATGTCGCGGGTAAAGCGGTGCTTATTGTTGACGACCTCTGTGACGCTGGCGGCACCTTTATCGGCTCGGCGCAGGTGCTGCGCGAGGCGGGCGCCCGCAGCGTGAGTCTGTACGTCACCCACGGTATTTTTTCCAAAGGCGTAGAGCATCTGTTGAATAACGGCATCGATGCCGTTTACGCCACCACCTCTTTGACTTCTCCTGCCCTGGCTCATCCGCAGCTGGAGCTTATCGATATTGACGCCATCTACCGCGCACATTGGGGATAACATGATGAAAATAAATCCGATTCTGGCCATTGATGGTTATAAAGTTTCCCATCGCGTGCAGTATCCGCAGGGGACAACGAAGGTTTACTCTAACTTTACCCCGCGCAGCGATCGTTTTTTCCAGTCGCCGCAGGCCGATGGCAAGCTGGTGTTTTTCGGCCTGCAGGGCTTTCTGCAGTGGTTCCTGGTCGATCTGTTTAACGAGGCGTTTTTCGCCCGCCCGGAAGAGGAGGTCGTGAACGAGTATAAGCAGGTGATGGACGGCTATCTGGGGCGCGATACGGTTGGGGTGGAGCCTATTCGCGCTCTGCATCGGCTTGGCTATTTACCGCTGCATATCAAAGCGCTGGATGAAGGCACCAAGGTGCCGATGAAAGTACCGGTGCTGACCATCACCAATACGCAACCTGAGTTCTTCTGGCTGGTGAACTATCTGGAGACGGTGCTTTCGGCGGAGCTGTGGAAAGCGTCAACCAACGCGACCATCGCCCACCACTATCGCCTGATTTGCGAACGCTGGGCGGAGAAAACCTGTAGCGATCTGACGCACCTTGATTTCCAATGTCACGACTTTTCGTTTCGGGGGATGTCCGGACTGCACGACACTGCGCAGTCGGGCTGCGGACATCTGGCCAGCTTCAAAGGGACCGATAGCCTGCCTTCGCTGCTGTATGCCCGTGATTATTACACTCGCGGTGAAGATGAGCTCATCGGCGCCAGCATTCCGGCTACGGAACACAGCGTGATGTGTATGGGCGAGCGCGAGCGGGAAATTGAAACCTTTCGCCGGCTGATTACCGAAGTCCACCCGCAGGGTTTCGTCTCTATCGTCTCGGATACCTGGGACTACTGGCAGGTGCTGACCGAATACACCCGCGAGCTGCAGGCAATAATTATGCAGCGTCAGGGGCGCGTGGTATTCCGTCCGGACAGCGGCGATCCGGTGGCGATTCTGTGCGGAACCGCAGCTGACGACGACACCCGCAGCGAGCGCAGCGCCGAGGAGAAAGGCTCCGTGGAGGTTCTGTGGGAAATTTTTGGCGGCACTATCAACGAAAAAGGATACAAGGTGCTGGATCCGCATGTCGGCCTGATTTACGGCGATTCCATTACTCTCGCAAGAGCGGATGAGATCCTGCGTCGCCTGGAAGCGAAAGGCTTTGCCAGCGCTAACGTGGTGTTCGGCGTGGGTTCATTTACCTACCAGTACAACACCCGCGATACCTTCGGCTTCGCGATGAAGGCAACCTGGGGGGAGGTGAACGGCGAGGGAAGAGCCCTCTTTAAGGAGCCGAAAACCGATAATGGTCTTAAACGTTCGGCGCGTGGTCTGCTGCGCGTGGAACGCGACGCCTTGGGGGAACTGCAGCTGTACGATGGGCAAACGCTGGAACAGGAGCAGCAGGGTGAGTTAAAAACGCGCTTTCTGGATGGCAAGCTGTACGGCTATGTCTCGCTGTCGCAGATCCGCGCCCGGCTGGCGGCGCAGCGCTAAGCCACGGTGCGGAGGATGAAAAAAGGCGGGTTAGCCCGCCTTCTCGTATGGCATATTGCCGCTAGCCTTCCTGCAGCATCTGCTCCAGCTGCTCCTGGGCATCCAGCCAGGCCATTTCACACTCTTCCAGCCCGGACTTCGCGCTGGCCTGCTGCTGTAGACACGCAGTGAGCTCGGCTTTGCGGCTTTGATCGTACAATTCGCTGTCGCCCAGCTTCTCTTCCGCCTGCGCCAGCTGCGCGTTGAACTTCTCCATCTCTTTTTCCAGTCGGGCGATCTCTTTGCGCAGCGGCTGGGTCAGCGTACGCAGTTCGGCTTCCCGGCGTTTCTGATCTTTACGCGCCTGGGCGCTGTTGCCGTTTTCCTTTGGCTCTTCCGATGTCTGGCTTTCCTGCTTTTGCGAGTCGCTCAGCCACTGCTGATAGTCTTCAAGATCGCCATCGAAAGGTTCGACTTTGCTGTCGTGCACCAGATAAAGGTCATCGGTGGTGGAGCGAATCAGATGACGGTCGTGCGAAACCACCACCAGCGCGCCTTCAAAATCAATGAGCGCTTCGGTTAGCGCCTGGCGCATATCGAGATCGAGGTGGTTGGTGGGTTCATCAAGCAGCAGCAGGTTAGGCCGCTGCCAGACGATTAACGCCAGCACCAGGCGCGCTTTCTCGCCGCCGGAGAAACGCTTTGTCTCTTCGTTGACTTTATCGCTCTGGAAGCCGAAACCGCCCAGATAGTCGCGCAGCTTCTGCTCCAGCTCCTGCGGCGCAATACGGGCAAGATGCTGCAGCGGGGATTCGTCGGCGCGCAGGAACTCCAGCTGATGCTGGGCAAAGTAGCCAAGCTTGATGCCTTTCGCCAGACCAATTTCACCCTGCAGCGGCTGTAGCTCGCCGGCCAGCAGTTTAATCAGCGTCGATTTACCGGCCCCGTTACGCCCCAGCAGACCGATGCGCGAACCGGGAACCAGATTCAGCTTGATTGAGTCGAGAATCACGCGCTCGCCATAACCGGCGCTGACCTTTTCCATTTTCAATAGGGGATTGGGCAGGCTTTCCGGCGCGCGGAAGCTAAAGTGAAACGGGTTATCAACGTGGGCAGGGGCGATGAGCTCCATACGCTCGAGCATTTTGATACGGCTTTGCGCCTGTTTAGCTTTGGTGGCTTTAGCGCGAAAACGGTCGATGTAGCTCTGCAAATGCGCGACGCGCAGCTGCTGGCTCTCATACATCGACTGTTGCTGCGCAAGACGGGTCGCGCGCTGCACTTCAAATGAGCTGTAGTTGCCGGTGTACTCGAACATCGTTTGCTGTTCGATATGGATAATTTTGTCGACGATCGGATCGAGAAAATCGCGATCATGGGAGATCAGTATCAGGGTCCCCGGGTAGCCTTTGAGCCACTTCTCCAGCCAGATGACCGCGTCGAGATCGAGGTGGTTCGTCGGTTCATCAAGCAGCAGCAGATCGGAACGGCAAATCAGCGCCTGCGCGAGGTTGAGACGCATACGCCAGCCGCCGGAAAAGTCGCTCACCGGTCTTTCAAGCTGTTCGTTGCTGAAACCGAGCCCGTGGAGCAGGCTGGCCGCACGCGAGCGGATGGTCCAGGCGTCGATGGCGTCCAGCTTACCGTGGACCGTCGCGATGGCATGGCCGTCATTACGTTCGTTGGCTTCGTGCAGGTCCGCCTCCAGCTTGCGGAATTCGCGATCGCCATCAATAACATAGTCAATAGCCGGCTGCGCAAGCGCAGGCGTTTCCTGATTAACCCAGGCCAGCTGCCAGCTGCCGGGGAAGGTCATTGAGCCGCCGTCGGCGCTAATCTCGTTTTTCAAAAGCGAAAGCAGCGTGGATTTACCGCAGCCGTTTTTACCCACCAGGCCGACTTTTTGCCCTGGGTTGATGGTGGCGGTAGCGTTGTCCAGCAGGACGCGTACGCCGCGACGAATTTGTAAGGAGGAGAAAACAATCATAAGGCGCCGTATGTTCTGACTATGTTAATTTGTCATTATGATAATGTAGTGTCGAGCGAATCGCTCAACCGGGCCGCAATGGTAGCCCAAAATGAAGATGATACACAAAGTCATTCTGGTTGCGTCGGGACGCAGCCGCTGCACAGGCCGCCAGAAGACGTTCGGGAGGGGAAAGATGTCTCAGACAGCGAAAGTTTTGCTGCTGTATGCCCACCCAGAATCTCAGGATTCCGTGGCCAACCGGGTTTTGCTTGAACCGGCCTTACAGTTGTCGAATGTTACCGTGCACGATCTCTACGCGCACTATCCGGATTTTTTTATCGATATCGCCTGCGAGCAGGATCTCCTGCGCCAGCATGAGGTGATTGTTTTCCAGCATCCGCTCTATACCTGGAGCTGCCCGGCGCTGATGAAAGAGTGGCTGGACAGGGTGCTCAGCCGCGGCTTTGCCAGCGGGGCGGGAGGGAATCAGCTGGCGGGAAAGTACTGGCGTAGCGTCATTACTACCGGCGAGCCGGAGAGCGCCTACCGGCGCGATGCCCACCGTTATCCGATGAATGATATTCTCCGCCCTTTCGAACTGACCGCCGGTATGTGCCGCATGCACTGGATGAGCCCGATTATCGTCTACTGGGCGCGTCGGCAATCACCCGACGATCTGAAAAGCCGCGCTCGCGCCTACCGCGATTGGCTGGCTAACCCTGTAACGGCGGGAGGTCCAAATGGCGGGAGCTGATTTACTGCTGGCCGGGGTGTTATTTCTGTTTGCCGCCGTAGTGGCGGTGCCGCTGGCGGCGAGGCTGGGTATTGGTGCCGTGCTGGGGTATCTGTTGGCCGGTATCGCCATCGGCCCCTGGGGATTAGGCTTCATCAGCGATGTGGATGAAATTCTTCACTTCTCAGAATTAGGCGTCGTCTTTCTGATGTTTATCATCGGACTGGAGTTGAATCCGTCCAAGCTGTGGCGGCTGAGAAGCTCCATTTTCGGCGTCGGGGCCGCTCAGGTCGCCTTCAGCGCGCTGATACTTGGCGGTTTGCTCATGCTTAGCGACTTCTCATGGCGCGCTGCGGTGGTTGGCGGAATTGGGCTGGCGATGTCTTCCACCGCGATGGCGCTGCAGCTGATGCGGGAGAAAGGCATGAGCCGCAGCGAGTCCGGGCAGCTGGGCTTCTCCGTACTGCTGTTTCAGGATCTGGCTGTGATCCCGGCCCTGGCACTGGTTCCCCTGCTCGCAGGGTCAGGTGACGACCATTTTAACTGGCTCACCATCGGGATGAAGGTGCTGGCCTTCGGCGGAATGCTGGTTGGAGGTCGTTATCTGCTGAGGCCGGTATTTCGGTTTATCGCCGGCTCCGGCGTGCGGGAGGTCTTTACCGCGGCGACGCTACTGCTGGTTCTTGGATCGGCGTTGTTTATGGATGCGCTCGGTTTGTCGATGGCGCTGGGGACCTTTATCGCCGGCGTCCTGCTGGCAGAGAGCGAGTATCGCCACGAGCTGGAAATCGCCATTGAGCCGTTTAAAGGGCTTCTCCTCGGGCTGTTCTTTATTTCCGTTGGCATGGCGCTGAACCTTGGGGTGCTTTATACCCATTTACTGTGGGTTGTGGCCAGCGTCGCGATACTGGTGACGGTAAAAGGTCTCGTCCTGTATCTTCTGGCACGGGTTTATGGCCTGCGCAGCTCTGAACGGGTGCAGTTTGCCGGCGTGCTGAGCCAGGGGGGAGAGTTTGCCTTTGTGCTGTTCTCACTCCCCGCTTCGCTTCGTCTGTTTCAAAACGATCAGATGGCCCTGCTGCTGGTGACGGTGACATTATCGATGATGACCACGCCGCTGCTGATGAAGCTCATCGATAAAGTCCTTTCGCGGCGATTGAACCAACCTGAAGAGGAGGGCGAGGCTCCGTGGGTTGAAGATGACAAACCGCAGGTGATCATCGTTGGTTTTGGGCGTTTCGGCCAGGTGATTGGCCGTCTGCTGATGGCGAACAAAATGCGTATTACGGTACTGGAGCGCGATATCAGCGCGGTCAATCTGATGCGTAAATATGGCTATAAAGTTTATTTTGGCGATGCGACGCAGCTGGAGCTCCTGCGCTCGGCGGGAGCCGAAGACGCGCAGTCGATCGTTATCACCTGCAACGAGCCGGAAGATACCATGAAGCTGGTGGAGATGTGTCAACAACACTTTCCACATCTCCATATTCTGGCGCGAGCGCGGGGACGCGTTGAGGCCCATGAGCTGCTGCAGGCGGGAGTGGCGCAGTTTTCCCGCGAAACCTTCTCCAGCGCGCTGGAGCTAGGACGAAAAGCGCTTATCTCGCTCGGCATGCATCCCCATCAGGCGCAGCGCGCCCAGCTGCATTTTCGGCGCCTCGATATGCGGATGCTGCGTGAGTTAATGCCGGTGCATAGTGATACCCTGCAGATATCCCGCGTGCGGGAAGCCAGACGCGAGCTGGAGGAGATTTTTCAGCGCGAGATGCAAAAAGAGAGCAGGCAGTTAGACGGCTGGGATGAATTTGAATAAAGGTAAATGATATGGCTGTGCGTAAACGTTTTATCGCCGGTGCGAAATGCCCGGCGTGCCAGGCCCAGGATTCGCTGGCGATGTGGCGTGAGAATAATGTCGATATTGTTGAGTGCGTTAAGTGCGGTCATCAGATGCGTGAGGCGGATAAAGAGGTCCGCGAGCATGTTCGCAAAGAAGAGCAAGTGATAGGCATTTTTCATCCGGACTAGCGTTATCTATCGGCTTTTTTTAAGCTAGAGGGTACACGGGTGCAGAATTCCGCTACAATCTGCGCCACTATTCTTCCCATGCTCAGGAGATATCATGAAAGTAGCAAAAGACCTGGTGGTCAGCCTGGCCTATCAGGTACGTACAGAAGACGGTGTGTTGGTTGATGAGTCTCCGGTAAGCGCGCCGCTTGACTACCTGCATGGTCACGGTTCCCTGATTTCCGGCCTGGAAAACGCGCTGGACGGCCACGACGTTGGCGACAAATTTGACGTCGAAGTCGGCGCTAACGATGCATACGGTCAGTACGACGAAAACCTGGTTCAGCGCGTTCCTAAAGACGTATTTATGGGCGTTGATGAACTGCAGGTTGGCATGCGCTTCCTGGCGGAAACCGATCAGGGTCCGGTACCGGTAGAAATCACCGAAGTGGGTGACGAACACGTTGTTGTTGACGGTAACCACATGCTGGCTGGTCAGAATCTGAAGTTCAACGTTGAAGTTGTCGCGATTCGCGAAGCAACGGCGGAAGAGCTGGAGCATGGTCATGTACACGGTGCTCACGGGCACGATCATGGCCACGACCACGATCATGATGGTTGCTGCGGTGGCCACGGCCATGACCATGACCACGAACATGGCAAAGGCGGCTGCGGCGGCAACGGCGGCTGCGGCTGCCACTAATTCCGCTGCGCTCGCGTCGCGGAATAGAAAAAAGCGGGGAAACCCGCTTTTTTTACGTCTTAATAGTGCGGCGGGGGCGTTTCTTCCGCCTGTGAAGCCATATGCGACGGCTGAGTGGCTTTCAGTTTTTCGACCATCAGGCGCATATGTTCGCGCATCCTCGCCATTTCTATCTCGTGGGCGGTGACGGTCTTGTTGAGGTCTTCAATAGTGATTTCCTGAAACGCCAGTCTGCTCTCCAGCTCCGCAAGGCGAGTCTCTAAAGTGCTATCGTGCATGAGTAACCTCTTCTGTCTTATCCTGCGGGCGGATTCTACTGAAGTTTCAGCATCCGCGCAGCATCGTTACGTCTGACAGGAAACTAATTCATACAAAAATAGTCTTAAATGAGGCGATATTCAGGTACGTCTGTATGTTGATTTGTTCTGCAACGTTCTATAGTACGTTTTTTGTTTTTTACGATAACCCTGGGGTGAGATGCCCCGGCCCTGGAGAAATGGATGAAATCACTGTTTAAAGTAACGCTGCTGGCGACCACTATGGCCATCGCCCTGAATGCACCGCTGAGCTTCGCTGCTGAGACTACAGCGAAAGCGGCACCCGCAACGGACAGCAAATCGGCATTTAAAAATGACGATCAGAAATCTGCTTATGCGCTGGGTGCATCGCTGGGACGTTACATGGAAAACTCCCTGAAAGAACAAGAAAAACTGGGCATCAAATTAGATAAAGATCAGCTGATCGCCGGCGTTCAGGACGCTTTTGCTGATAAGAGCAAACTGTCCGATCAGGAGATCGAACAGACTCTGCAGGCGTTTGAAACCCGTGTAAAAACTGCTGCTCAGCAGAAAATGGAAAAAGACGCCTCTGAGAATGAAGCAAAAGGCAAAGCTTACCGTGACGCCTTTGCCAAAGAGAAAGGCGTGAAAACGTCTAAATCTGGCCTGCTCTACAAAGTCGAGAAAGCGGGGACCGGCGAAACGCCGAAAGACAGCGATACCGTTGTCGTCAACTACAAAGGTACGCTGATCGACGGTAAAGAGTTTGATAACTCTTATACCCGCGGCGAGCCGCTTTCCTTCCGCCTGGACGGGGTGATCCCGGGCTGGACCGAAGGCCTGAAGAACATCAAGAAAGGCGGTAAAATCCAGCTGGTCATTCCACCGGATCTGGCTTACGGCAAAACTGGCGTACCGGGTATCCCGGCAAACTCTACTCTGGTATTTGATGTAGAGCTGCTGGATATTAAACCGGCGCCGAAAGCAGACGCCAAGCCTGAAGCCGCTGCTGAAGCGCCAGCCGCTGACGCTAAGAAGTAATCGGTTTTAAGCCGCCGCCTCCAGGGGCGGCGGTTTTTTTATTGCGGGCAGATATAATTAAAACTGGAAAGAACCTCAGGCGCTGTATTACTTTAGATAGATTAATAATGATGATGAGCCTGCCCTGACGATAACGACAGGCTCCTGAAAAGGAGTGCTTTTTTTCATGTCCAGGTCGCTTTTAACCAACGAGACCAGTGAGCTTGATTTGCTGGATCAACGTCCTTTTGACCAGACCGACTTCGATATCCTTAAATCCTATGAAGCGGTAGTGGACGGGTTAGCGATGCTCATCGGTTCCCACTGTGAAATCGTATTGCACTCATTGCAGGACTTAAAATGTTCCGCTATTCGTATCGCCAACGGTGAACACACCGGCCGTCAAATCGGCTCGCCAATTACCGACCTTGCGCTGCGCATGCTGCACGATATGACTGGAGCCGATAGCAGCGTTTCCAAATGCTATTTTACTCGCGCCAAAAGCGGTGTGCTGATGAAATCGGTCACTATCGCTATCCGCAACCGTGACCATCGGGTCATTGGCCTGCTGTGCATCAACATGAACCTTGATGTCCCTTTCTCACAAATCATGAGCACCTTTATTCCGCCGGAAACGACGGAGGTGAATTCCCAGGTCAACTTTGCTTCATCGGTTGACGATCTGGTGGCCCAGACGCTTGAGTTCACGATTGAAGAGGTGAACGCTGACCGTAACGTTTCTAACAACGCTAAAAATCGGCAGATCGTCCTGAACCTCTATGAGAAGGGGATCTTTGATATCAAAGATGCCATCAACCAGGTGGCCGATCGGCTGAACATCTCTAAGCACACGGTATATCTCTACATTCGTCAGTTCAAAAGTGGAGATTTCCAGGGGCTGGATAAGTAATGCGCTTTGCCATTACGGTAACGGGGCCCGCCTATGGTACCCAGCAGGCCAGCAGCGCACTACAGTTTGCCCGCGCCGTTTTGCAGGAAGGCCACGAGTTGCTCAGCATCTTTTTCTATCGTGAAGGCGTCCATAACGCGAATCAGCTCACAGCGCCCGCCAGCGACGAATTTGATCTGGTTCGGGCCTGGCAGACGCTGCATGACGAACACGCCGTTTCCTTGCATATCTGTGTAGCCGCAGCGTTACGGCGTGGAATCACTGATGAACAGGAGGCCCGGCAGCTGAATTTGCCTGGGTATAATTTGCAGCCGGGCTTTACCTTGAGCGGATTGGGCGCGCTGGCGGAAGCCGCGTTAACCTGCGATCGCATGGTGCAGTTCTGATGAAGCGCGTAGCCTTTGTTTTTTCGTCTGCGCCTCATGGTTCTGCGTCGGGCAGGGAAGGGCTGGACGCCCTGCTGGCAACCTCAGCGCTGACGGAAGAGATCGGCGTTTTCTTCGTGGGTGATGGCGTCTTTCAGCTTCTTCCCGGGCAGCGCCCCGCAGCGGTGCTGGCGCGCGACTATATCTCCACCTTTAAGCTCTTATCGCTATACGATATCGAACAGTGCTGGATTTGCGCTGCTTCAGCACGGGAACGCGGTCTGAATTCTGCCACGCCGTGGGTTGTTGATGGCGAATGGCTGGAGCCAGAGGCTTTGCGCGCCCGGCTTGACGATTTTAACGTGATACTGCGGTTCTGAGGCTCGAATGCTCCACACGCTAAGCACATCCCCCTGGCACGCCGATATGGCGGCTATGCTCCGTTTGCTAAAAGAGGGCGACGATCTTCTGCTGCTGTCGGATGGCGTTATCGCCGCTCTCGCGGAAGGCCGTTTCCTTGAAATCCTGCAATCTGCCCCCATATCCCTCTACGCTCTGCAAGAAGATATCGAAGCCCGCGGGCTGGCTGGTCAAATTGCGGACAGTGTCGTCAGGGTTAGCTATACTGATTTCGTCAGACTTTCAGTCAAACATGCAGGTCAGTTGTCCTGGTAATGGCGGGATCGTTGTATATTTCTTGACACCTTTTCGGCACCGCCCTAAAATTCTGCGTCCTCATATTATATGAGGCGATTTATTACGTGTTTACGAAGCAAAAGCTAAAACCAGGAGCTATTTAATGGCAACAATTAACCAGCTGGTACGCAAACCACGCGCGCGCAAAGTTGCAAAGAGCAACGTGCCGGCGCTGGAAGCCTGCCCGCAGAAACGTGGCGTATGTACTCGTGTATATACCACCACTCCTAAGAAACCGAACTCCGCACTGCGTAAAGTTTGCCGTGTGCGTCTGACTAACGGTTTCGAAGTCACCTCCTACATCGGTGGTGAAGGTCACAACCTGCAGGAGCACTCCGTGATCCTGATCCGTGGCGGTCGTGTTAAAGACCTTCCGGGTGTTCGTTACCACACCGTTCGTGGTGCGCTTGACTGCTCCGGCGTTAAAGACCGTAAGCAAGCTCGCTCCAAGTATGGCGTGAAGCGTCCTAAGGCTTAATGGTTCTCCGTTAAGTAAGGCCAAACGTTTTATATTAATGTCAAACTAAACTCTTAGAGTTTTGGACAATCCTGAATTAACAACGGAGTATTTCCATGCCACGTCGTCGCGTCATTGGTCAGCGTAAAATCCTGCCGGATCCTAAGTTCGGATCAGAACTGCTGGCTAAATTTGTAAATATCCTGATGGTAGATGGTAAAAAATCTACTGCAGAAGCAATCGTATACAGCGCGCTGGAGACCCTGGCTCAGCGCTCTGGTAAAAATGAACTGGAAGCTTTCGAAGTCGCTCTCGACAACGTGCGCCCGACTGTAGAAGTTAAGTCTCGCCGCGTTGGTGGTTCTACTTATCAGGTTCCAGTTGAAGTCCGTCCGGTTCGTCGTAATGCTCTGGCAATGCGTTGGATCGTTGAAGCTGCTCGTAAACGTGGTGATAAATCCATGGCTCTGCGTCTGGCGAACGAACTTTCTGATGCTGCAGACAACAAAGGTACTGCAGTTAAGAAACGTGAAGACGTTCACCGTATGGCAGAAGCCAACAAGGCGTTCGCACACTACCGTTGGTAATCCCTTCGGAGTATTAGTCACCAGGCGGGCGCTTCAGATAAGTCGCCCGTTTTGGATAACTTAACTGAACGCCTAAAGAAATAAACGAGGAATCAAATGGCTCGTACAACACCCATCGCACGCTACCGTAACATCGGTATCAGTGCGCACATCGACGCCGGTAAAACTACTACTACCGAACGTATTCTGTTCTACACCGGTGTAAACCACAAAATCGGTGAAGTTCATGACGGCGCTGCCACCATGGACTGGATGGAACAGGAGCAGGAGCGTGGTATTACTATCACCTCCGCAGCGACTACTGCATTCTGGTCAGGTATGGCTAAGCAGTATGAACCGCATCGCGTAAACATCATCGACACCCCGGGGCACGTTGACTTCACCATCGAAGTAGAACGTTCCATGCGTGTGCTTGATGGTGCAGTAATGGTTTACTGCGCAGTTGGTGGTGTTCAGCCTCAGTCTGAAACCGTATGGCGTCAGGCAAACAAATACAAAGTTCCGCGCATTGCGTTCGTTAACAAAATGGACCGTATGGGTGCGAACTTCCTGAAAGTTGTTGGTCAGATCAAAACCCGTCTGGGCGCGAACCCTGTTCCGCTGCAGCTGGCGATTGGCGCTGAAGAAGCGTTCACCGGTGTTGTTGACCTGGTGAAAATGAAAGCCATCAACTGGAACGAAGAAGACGCAGGTGTAACCTTCACTTACGAAGATATCCCGGCAGACATGCAGGAACTGGCCGAAGAATGGCACCAGAACCTGATCGAGTCCGCTGCTGAAGCTTCTGAAGAGCTGATGGAGAAATACCTGGGTGGTGAAGAACTGACTGAAGAAGAGATTAAAACTGCTCTCCGTCAGCGCGTTCTGAACAACGAAATCATCCTGGTAACCTGTGGTTCTGCGTTCAAGAACAAAGGTGTTCAGGCGATGCTGGATGCGGTAGTTGACTACCTGCCATCCCCGGTTGACGTACCTGCGATCAACGGTATCCTGGACGATGGTAAAGATACTCCGGCTGAGCGTCACGCTAGCGATGATGAGCCGTTTGCTGCTCTGGCATTCAAAATCGCTACCGACCCGTTCGTGGGTAACCTGACCTTCTTCCGCGTGTACTCTGGCGTGGTTAACTCTGGTGATACCATCCTGAACTCCGTGAAAGCTGCACGTGAGCGTTTCGGTCGTATCGTACAGATGCACGCTAACAAACGTGAAGAGATCAAAGAAGTTCGCGCGGGCGATATCGCTGCTGCTATCGGTCTGAAAGACGTAACTACGGGTGACACTCTGTGCGATCCTAATGCGCCGATCATTCTGGAGCGTATGGAATTCCCTGAGCCGGTAATCTCTATCGCCGTTGAACCGAAAACCAAAGCTGACCAGGAAAAAATGGGTCTGGCTCTGGGCCGTCTGGCTAAAGAAGACCCGTCTTTCCGCGTATGGACTGATGAAGAATCTAACCAGACCATCATCGCCGGTATGGGTGAGCTGCACCTCGACATCATCGTTGACCGTATGAAGCGTGAATTCAACGTTGAAGCGAACGTCGGTAAACCTCAGGTTGCTTACCGCGAAGCGATTCGCGCGAAAGTTACCGATATCGAAGGTAAACACGCTAAACAGTCTGGTGGTCGCGGTCAGTACGGTCACGTCGTTATCGACATGTACCCACTGGAGCCGGGCTCTAACCCGAAAGGTTATGAGTTCATCAACGACATCAAAGGTGGTGTAATTCCTGGCGAATACATCCCGGCCGTTGATAAAGGCATCCAGGAGCAGCTGAAAGCAGGTCCTCTGGCTGGTTATCCGGTAGTTGATCTGGGCGTGCGTCTGCACTTCGGTTCTTACCACGACGTTGACTCCTCTGAACTGGCGTTTAAACTGGCCGCTTCTATTGCCTTTAAAGATGGCTTTAAGAAAGCGAAACCAGTTCTGCTTGAGCCGATCATGAAGGTTGAAGTAGAAACTCCGGAAGAGAACACTGGTGACGTTATCGGTGACCTTAGCCGTCGTCGCGGTATGCTGCGCGGTCAGGAATCCAACGTGACTGGCGTTGTGATCCACGCTGAAGTTCCGCTGTCTGAAATGTTCGGATATGCAACTCAGCTGCGTTCTCTGACCAAAGGTCGTGCTTCTTACTCCATGGAGTTCCTGAAGTATGATGATGCGCCGAACAACGTTGCTCAGGCCGTAATCGAAGCCCGTGGTAAATAAGCCGCAGGGTTAAAACCAAAGTCCCGTGCTCTCTCCAGAAGGGGAGAGCACTATAGTAAGGAATATAGCCGTGTCTAAAGAAAAATTTGAACGTACAAAACCGCACGTCAACGTCGGTACTATCGGCCACGTTGACCATGGTAAAACTACTCTGACCGCTGCAATCACTACCGTTCTGGCTAAAACCTACGGTGGTTCTGCTCGCG
>NZ_JBEAIG010000006.1:0-99369 GCF_040064575.1 Klebsiella sp. CN_Kp106
AGTACTCGGCTACGAACCGAGCGGTCGGAGGTTCGAATCCTCCCGGATGCACCATCTTCTCCGAGATAGCAGCTACGCTGTTGTTTCACGGTCTGCGAGATAATCGCCAGCACCGGGGAGGATAACGTTGCTTCAGCAACGGCCCGAAGGGCGAACCGAGTGAGTCATCCTCCCGGATGCACCATCTCTTACTTGATACGGCTTTAGCAGCGGTATCAATATCGGCAGTAAAGCAAGTTTCCCGATGCATCCGTAGCTCAGCTGGATAGAGTACTCGGCTACGAACCGAGCGGTCGGAGGTTCGAATCCTCCCGGATGCACCATCTTCTCCGAGATAACAGCTACGCTGTTGTTTCATGGTCTGCGAGATAATCGCCAGCGCCGGGGAGGATAATGTTGCTTCAGCAACGGCCCGAAGGGCGAACCGAGTGAGTCATCCTCCCGGATGCACCATCTCTTACTTGATACGGTTTTAGCAGCGGTATCAATATCGGCAGTAAAGCAAGTTTCCCGATGCATCCGTAGCTCAGCTGGATAGAGTACTCGGCTACGAACCGAGCGGTCGGAGGTTCGAATCCTCCCGGATGCACCATCTTCTCCGAGATAGCAGCTACGCTGTTGTTCCATGGTCTGCGAGATAATCGCCAGCACCAGGGAGGATAACGTTGCTTCAGCAACGGCCCGAAGGGCGAACCCAGTGAGTCATCCTCCCGGATGCACCATCTTCTCCGAGATAGCAGCCACGCTGTTGTTTCACGGTCTGCGAGATAATCGCCAGCCACTCTCCTTGCCTCAAAACCCCTTAAGCGCAATCATTCACCTTATTCTTCAGCACTTTTTTCATTGGCAACTCCCTCTTTCCACTATAATTTATTCCTGTATATCGATCTGATTTTGGGTGAGATAAGTGCAAGGAGAGAAATCCATGAAATGGTTCAAAGCAATATCTGCGTTTTGCGCGACGCTTCTGGTCGCCGTATCGCTGGCGGGCTGCGCAGGTTCGTCCACAAAGGAAAGTACTGGTGGGTACATTGACGATACCGTCGTGACCACCAAAGTCAAAACCGCGCTCTTCAATGATAAAGAGATTAAGTCTTCGGAAATTAGCGTCCAGACCTTTAAAGGTCGTGTACAGCTGAGCGGCTTTGTCTCATCCGCCGAAAGCGCTAAACGTGCGGTAGAAGTGACGCGAAAAGTGCAGGGCGTTCGCGTGGTGGAGAACGATTTAAGAATCAAATAAACGCATCAGATTGCATCTGTATCGACAAGGGCGCCTTCGAGCGCCCTTGTCGCATCTGCCGCTGGCAGCGACAAACCTGACCTTTTGCGTTACAGTAAGACCTCCTTAACCGGTTGGTGAGAAGACGATGTACGAACGTTATGCAGGACTGATTTTTGATATGGATGGCACGATCCTCGATACCGAGCCGACGCATCGTAAGGCATGGAACGAGGTTCTCGGACGTTACGGTATGCGTTTTGATATGCAGGCTATGGTCGCGCTTAACGGCTCTCCAACCTGGCGGATTGCTCAGGCCATTATCGAATTAAACCAGGCTGATTTAGATCCTCACCTTCTGGCGCGGGAAAAGACGGACGCGGTGAAAGCGATGCTGCTTGATAGCGTCCGTCCTCTGCCGCTGATTGAAGTGGTTAAAGAGTGGCACGGTCGTCGTCCGATGTCAGTCGGTACCGGCAGCGAGAGCGCCGTTGCTGAAGCGCTGCTGGCCCATCTGGGCCTGCGTCACTACTTCTCGGCGGTGGTTGCCGCCGATCATGTCGCCAACCATAAACCCGCTCCTGATACTTTCTTACTCTGCGCTGAGCGCATGGGCGTTGCGGCGGAAAAATGCGTGGTCTTTGAAGATGCGGACTTCGGTCTGCAGGCGGCGAAGCGCGCCGGAATGGATGCCGTGGACGTGCGATTGTTGTGAGCGACGCGCTGTCGCTGATATCGCTGTTTGCCAGCAGCTTTTTAAGCGCCACGCTGCTTCCCGGTAACTCGGAAGTGGTGTTGATCGCCATGCTCCTGGCGGGGGTGAGTCAGCCGTGGTTACTGGTTTTAATAGCAATAATCGGTAATAGCCTTGGAGGGGTAACTAACGTTATTCTGGGGCGCCTGTTTCCGCTGCGCAAAACATCGCGCTGGCAGGAGAAGGCGACCGGCTGGCTGAGGCGTTACGGCGCGGTCACGCTATTATTAAGCTGGGCGCCTGTTATAGGCGATTTGCTGTGTTTACTGGCGGGATGGATGCGCATTTCCTGGGGACCAGTGCTCTTTTTTTTATGCCTTGGCAAAGCATTACGCTATATCGTCATTGCGGCGATAACGCTTCAGGGCATGACGTGGTGGCACTAATTGGACTGACGGTTCAACCATTACAATTATGCTAATTCAAACGATTTCGACAGGCGGGAGGTCAAATTGATCCCGGACGTATCACAGGCGCTGGCCTGGCTGGAAAAAAATCCGCAGGCGCTGCAGGGTATTCAACGTGGTCTTGAACGCGAAACGCTGCGCGTCAACGCTGACGGCACGCTGGCCACTACCGGTCATCCGCAGGCACTGGGTTCAGCGCTGACTCATAAATGGATTACCACCGATTTTGCCGAAGCTTTGCTGGAATTTATTACGCCGGTTGATGGCGATATCCAGCATATGCTCACCCTCATGCGCGATGTTCATCGCTATACCGCACGCCATATTGGCGACGAGCGGATGTGGCCGCTGAGCATGCCTTGCTATATCGCGCCCGGCCAGGATATTGAACTGGCGCAGTACGGGACCTCTAATATCGGCCGCCTGAAAACGCTGTATCGCGAAGGGCTGAAAAATCGCTACGGCGCGCTGATGCAAACCATCTCCGGCGTGCACTATAACTTCTCGCTGCCGATGGCTTTCTGGCAGGCTAAGTGCGGCGTTGAGGATGCTGAAAGCGGTAAAGAGGCGATTTCCGCGGGCTATTTCCGCTCCATTCGCAACTATTACCGTTTTGGTTGGGTGATTCCATACCTGTTCGGCGCCTCTCCGGCGATCTGCTCATCGTTCCTGCAGGGCAAACCGACGGCGCTGCCGTTTGAGAAAGCCGGCAACGGCATGTACTACCTGCCGTATGCGACCTCGTTGCGTCTGAGCGATCTGGGCTATACCAATAAATCGCAAAGCAATCTCGGAATTACGTTTAACGATCTCTACGAGTATGTGGCAGGATTGAAGCGGGCGATTAAAACGCCTTCCGAAGAGTATGAAAATATCGGGCTGGAGAAAGACGGTAAGCGTCTGCAAATCAACAGCAACGTGCTGCAGATCGAAAACGAGCTGTACGCGCCGATTCGCCCGAAACGCGTGACCCGCAGCGGCGAAACGCCTTCCGACGCGCTGCTGCGCGGCGGTATTGAGTACATTGAAGTTCGCTCCCTGGATATCAATCCGTTCTCACCGATTGGCGTTGATGAGCAGCAGGTGCGTTTCCTCGATCTGTTTATGGTCTGGTGCGTGCTGGCCGATGCGCCGGAGATGAGCAGCGACGAGCTGCTGTGCACGCGCACCAACTGGAATCGGGTGATTCTGGAAGGCCGTAAGCCGGGCCTGACGCTGGGTATTGGCTGCGAAACCGCTCAGTTCCCGCTGGCTCAGGTCGGCAAAGATCTGTTCCGCGATTTACGCCGCGTGGCGCAAACGCTGGATAGCATCCACGGATGCCAGGCCTATCAGCAGGTCTGCGATGAGCTGGTCGCCTGCTTCGATAACCCGGAATTAACCTTCTCGGCGCGCATTCTGCGTTCTATGCTTGAAGAGGGGATTGGCGGTACCGGCAGAGAGCTGGCCGATCGGTATCGGACGATGCTGCGCGAAGAGCCGCTGGAAATTTTAAGCGAAGCGGATTTTGTCGCCGAGCGTGAAGCATCGGTACAGCGTCAGAAGAAGGTGGAGGCGGCGGATAGCGAGCCGTTTGAAGCGCTGCTGACACGGCACGCGTAGTTTTACGAGCCGTAAAAAAGAAAACGGCCACATCACTGTGGCCAAACTTTCATCTCTGATTCAGGGATGATGATGATAATAAATGCGCGTCTTTCATATACTCAGACTCGCGGCCTCAAAAAGAGTTCATTTTATTTTAAAAAAAATCACTATCGGAGGTGAAGAATGCCGTTGTTAGATAGTTTCACAGTCGACCATACCCGAATGGAAGCGCCTGCGGTGCGTGTCGCGAAGAAAATGAACACGCCTCACGGCGATGAAATCACCGTTTTCGATCTGCGATTCTGCGTGCCAAACCAGGAAGTGATGCCGGAAAGAGGCATTCACACCCTTGAGCACCTGTTTGCCGGCTTCATGCGCGATCACCTGAACGGCAATGGTGTGGAAATTATCGACATCTCTCCGATGGGCTGCCGCACCGGGTTCTATATGAGCCTGATCGGTACGCCGGACGAGCAGCGCGTCGCGGATGCCTGGAAAGCGGCGATGGCCGACGTGCTGAAGGTGAAAGATCAGAATCAGATCCCGGAGCTGAACGTTTATCAGTGCGGAACCTACACCATGCACTCGCTGGAGGAAGCTCAGGAAATCGCTCGCCATATTATTGAGCGCGATGTCCGCGTCAACAGCAACGATGAGCTGGCGCTGCCGAAAGAAAAACTGCAAGAACTGCACATCTAGTGCTTCTGCCACGGCCCGGCGAACCGCGTCGGGCCGCTACTCCCTGACGCCGCGATGTCGACGACTTTAACCTTCAATTTTCAACACCGTTCGCTGGTGCCTTTTGCCCATGATTACGCCCATGGCGATAGCGAACCCTGGCATCAGCACGATTGCGCCCAGCTGCTGCATATCCTCAGCGGCGTGGTGCGGGTGGAAACCGCGCAGGGTTATTGGATTGTGCCGCCGGGGCGTGGCGTCTGGCTGCCCGCCGGTACGCCGCATACCCTACGGGTGACCGGCGTCGCGGCCGCGCGAACCCTGTTTATCGATCCCCTTGCCCGGGCCGATCTCCCCTCATCCTGCCAGATAGTCCAGGTGACTCCGCTGCTGCGTGAACTGATCGTCGCGTCGCTGACGCTGGCGGAATCCTACGCGCCGGGCAGCCGCGATGAACGCATTTACGAACTGATCCTCGATGAAATTCGCGGCATGGCGGTGCTGCCGTTTGGCCTGCCGGAGCCGCAAAGCGAAGCGCTGCGCCGTTTATGCCAGAAGGTAAGAGAAGCGCCCGGCGAACCCTGGAGCAGCGCCGAGGCGGCGAAGGAGAGCAGCATGAGCGAGCGCACGCTGAATCGTCATTTTCAGCAGCAGACCTCGCTCACCTGGAGCGAGTGGGTGCGCCGGGCGAAGCTGATGGAAGCGCTGGTTCGCCTGGCACAGGGACATTCGGTACTGCGGGTGGCGCTGGATCTCGGCTACGGTAGCCATAGCGCTTTTAGCGCCATGTTTCGCCGGGTGATAGGCGTGGCCCCCAGCGACTACTTCCGCTCGCCGGCGTAATGGCCTGCGCTCATCGCATTGCACAACGCCTGCAGCGAGGCGCGCGCCACGTCGCTATCAATTCCTACCCCCCAGCGGCTGTCGCCATTCGGGAAGACGCAGCGAATATAGGCCACTGAACGGCTGTCGCTACGTTCGCCGAGGGTGTGTTCATGATAATCTTTAATCACGATGTGTTGGTTTAACAGGCCGCTCAGCCCGCTGGCGGCGGCGGACAGCAGGCCGTTGCCGCGGCTCTGCAGTCGTCGCGTTTCACCGGCGATGCGCAGGGTCGCCTGCAGAGAAAGCTGGCCGTCCTGCTGGCTATCGCTTTGGTAATCCAGCAGCGCAAGCGGCGGCTGGGGCAGAAGTCCGTAGCGGGCGCGAAACAGCTGCCACAGCGCGTTCTGGGTCATCTCTTTACCATGCGTATCGGTTTCGTGCTGAACGTGCAGGCTAAAATCCTGCTGCAGCGCGCGCGGCAGCTTCAGGCCATGATTCTGCTCAATCAGCCACGCGCTGCCGCTTTTACCGGACTGGCTGTTGACGCGGATCACCGCCTCGTAGCTACAGCCGATATCCTGCGGGTCGATGGGCAGATAGGGCATTTCCCAGCGATCGCCGGGCCGGCGGGCATCGAACCCTTTTTTGATCGCATCCTGATGCGAGCCGGAAAAGGCGGTATAGGCGAGGCTTCCCGCCCACGGGTGGCGCGGATGAACCGGGATCTGGTTGCAGCTTTCGACAATTTCGACCACCCGGTTCATCTCGGAGAAGCTGAGCCGGGGATCGACGCCCTGGCTGTAGAGATTCATCGCCAGCGTCACCAGACAGACGTTACCGGTGCGTTCGCCGTTGCCGAACAGGCAGCCTTCGACGCGGTCGGCGCCGGCCATCACCGCCAGCTCCGCGCTGGCGACGCCAGTTCCCCGGTCGTTATGCGGATGGACGCTGATGCACACATCGGCGCGGCGCGAGAAGTGACGACAAAAATACTCAATTTGATCGGCATAAACGTTAGGCGTGCTCACTTCTACCGTCGCGGGCAGATTGATAATCATTGGCCGTTCGGCGCAGGGCTGCCAGATTTCCGCCACCGCTTCGCAAATCTCCAGCGCGAATTCCGGCTCGGTGAAGCAGAAGGTTTCCGGGGAATACTCGTATTGCCAGCGGGTCTGCGGCTGCTGTTCGCACTGCTGGCGGATAAGCCGGGTGGCGCGGGTCGCCAGCTCGACCACCTGCGCTTTGTTCATTCCAAAAACCAGCTCGCGGAACAGCGGAGCGGTGGCGTTATAGAGGTGAACGGTGGCGCGGTGGGCATCGCGCAGCGATTCGAAGGTCCTGAGGATTAAATCTTCCCGCGCCTGGGTCAGCACCTGAATCGTCACATCCTGCGGGATACGCCGTTCTTCAATCAGTTGACGCACAAAGTTGAAATCGGTTTGCGAAGCCGAGGGAAATGCCACCTCGATCTCTTTAAATCCGCACTCCAGCAGCAAGTCCCAGAACTGCAGCTTGCGCGCGCTGTCCATCGGCTCGGCCAGCGCCTGGTTGCCGTCGCGCAGGTCAGTGGAGAGCCAGCGGGGGGCGCGGGCTATTTTTTGCTCCGGCCAGCGGCGGTCGGGCAGGGCAATCGGCGGATAGGAACGGTATTTTTCACCGGGTTGAGTCAGCATGATTTTCTCCTTCTTAGCGGATCTTCATCGTGCATGACAAGGCGAAAAGGCATCTCCAGCGAACTGGACATCAACTAGCGTAAACCGGACAACCTGCGTGTTGGGCAATAAAAAAGGGATCCGCAGATCCCTTCAGGTCAAACCTTAGTGCGCGCCGCCGCCGCCGCCCCCGGCGCTAAACGGCGGCCTGGCAAACCACACCAACCCGAGCAGTAGGATAAATATCGCCGCCGAGAACCAGAAAATTTCGTTGGCGGAGATAATCAGCCCCTGGTTGGTTATCTGCTGCGCTATCCAGCCGGACGCCTGCTGTTGCGTCATCCCTAATCCCTGCAGCTGATCGTACATCTGCTGGGCGTTGGGATTATACGGCGTCACCGATTCGGTAAGCTGAGCATGGTGCAGCGCCTCGCGGTTCGTCCACATGGTGGTGGTAATCGAGGTGCCGATGGAGCCCGCCAGGGTACGCGTGAAGTTCGACAGGCTCGATGCCGCCGCCAGCCGTTCCGGCGGCAGGCCGGACAGCGTAATGGTCGTCAGCGGCATAAAGAAGCAGGCCACCGCGAAGCCCTGGATAAACTGCGGCCACGCCGAGGCGCCGAAGTCCATACCCGGTTCGAAGGTCCACGCGCGCCAGTAGAAACAGACCGCGTACATAATAAAGCTGAAGGTGACCAGCCGACGCATATCCAGCTTATGCGCGAAGCGGCCGATAATCGGCGACAGGATTACCGGGATCACCCCGACCGGGGCCGAGGCCAGACCGGCCCAGGTGGCGGTATAGCCGTATACCTCCTGCAGTAGCTGCGGCAACAGCACGATAGCGCCGAAGTAGAGCATATAGGCGAGGCTGATACACAGGCAGCCGATGGTGAAGTTTCGCGACTTAAAGAGCGACAGGTCGACTATCGGGTTGTCGTCGGTTAGCTCCCAGACGATCAGGAAGCTTATCGCCACCACTGCGACAATGGTCAGGATGATGATCTCGTTTGAGGCGAACCAGTCCAGCTCTTTACCCCGGTCGAGCATCACCTGCAGGCTACCGATACCAATAATCAGCAGCGCCAGGCCAACGCCGTCAATCCGCCGCTGCTCGGTGCGGGTTTCGCGGTTGCGCAGGGTCTGTAGCGTCATGACCACCACGGCGATGCCAATCGGCACGTTGATAAAGAAGATCCAGCCCCAGTGGTAGTTGTCGCTGATATAGCCGCCGAGGATGGGGCCGCAAATCGGCGCGACGATCACCGTCATTGACCACAGCGCCAGGGCGATAGAGCGCTTGGCGGGCGGATAGTTGCTGAGCAGCAGACTTTGCGACAGCGGGATCAGCGGACCGGCGACGATCCCCTGAATCACGCGGAAGAAAATCAGCATCGTCAGGCTGTTTGACATGCCGCAGGCCCAGGAGGCGATGGCGAACGCCACCGTCGACCAGAGGAACAGCTTCACTTCACCTACGCGCTTTGCCAGCCAGCCGGTAATCGGAATGGAGATAGCGTTCGCCACCCCAAACGAGGTGATAACCCAGGTCCCCTGGCTCAACGATGAGCCAAGGTTACCGGCGATGGTGGGGATGGCCACGTTGGCGATGGTGGAGTCCAGCACCTGCATGAAGGTCGCGAGCGACAGCGCAATGGTCATAATGACCAGCTGCGCGCCTTCCAGCGGTTTTTGCTGTTGCATTACGCTCACCCCGAATTATCCGGCGTTGGCCTGGATGATGTCGTTTATCAGCTTATTGACCGGCTCAAGGCCGATTTCGCGGGCATTACTTTCGTAAACCGGAGAGCTGCGCACCTGGCTTGCCAGCATCTCGCCGCCGCGGTCGGTGGTGTTCACCTCAACCAGGGTCGAAAGGCCGATGCGCAGCGGGTGCTCTGCCAGCTGTTTTTCATCCAGCTCGATACGTACCGGCAGGCGCTGAACCACTTTGATCCAGTTGCCGGTGGCGTTCTGCGCGGGCAGCAGCGAGAAGGCGCTACCGGTGCCCATATCGAGGCCGACCACTTTACCGGTGTATTTCACATCGTCACCGTAAATATCGCTGATCACGGTGGCCGGTTGACCGATACGCATGTGCGCCAGCTGGGTTTCTTTAAAGTTGGCGTCAATCCACAGGTTGGTCGCCGGCACGACGGCCATCAGCGGGGTGGTGCTGCTGATTTGCGCGCCGGGCTGTACGGAGCGACGCGAAACGTAGCCGCTAATCGGGCTGACGATTTTCGTCCGCTGCAGGGCCAGCCAGGCGTTACGCACTTCGGTGGCCGCTTGCAGTACCGCAGGCTGCTGTTCCAGCTTCGTGCCCAGAACGATCGCCTGATTGGCGTTATATTGCTGAATCGCCACGTCCAGTTCGGCCTGCGCGCTGGCAACCGTGTCGCGCGCGTGCTGCAGCTCTTCGCGGCCAATCAGGTTGGCGGCCCCCAGCGGAATACGACGGTTAAGGTCGGTCTGCGCCTGGGAAAGCGCGGTTTTTTTCACGTCGATGCTGGCCTGCAGCTGCTTGCTGTTGATCATCTGCTGGCGCGTTTGACGTACGCTGGCGGCCAGCTGGGTTTGCGCTTTTTCAAACGCCTGCTGGGCATCGGTCTGGTCGAGGGTGACCAGCGGATCGCCTTTTTGCACGTAGTCGGTGTTGTCGGCCCAGACTTTCGTCACGCTGCCGGACACCTGCGCCATAATTTGTACCTGATTCCCTGCCACGTACGCGTCGTCGGTCTCTTCGAAGTGACGCAGTACCAAAAACCAATAAATCCCGTATGCCACGGCAACAATAATAAAGAGCAAGGTCAGCAGCAGGAGGGCGCCTTTACGTTTCCCTTTTTTGCTGCCCGGTTGCTGCGGGGTTTGGCTCTCCGCATTTGCGCTCATGTTATTCTCCACGATCTTATTATTTCACATCGGCTGAGCCGACCTGTTTATCAGAAAGGCCAGCAGAAGATCTGCTGGCCTGTCCGTTTTCCTTGTCAATCCAGAAAAATTGTTGAGCGGTTGGTTCCGCGCTTAGCGCAGAGACTCCGCAAGCACGCCATCCTCTTCCATTTGGTCAAGGCGACCAAGCAGCTTACGGGTGATGTGCTCGAGCTGATCTTTTTCGCTGGTGCTTAAAGAAGACCAGAGTTGATGCAGGCAGTTGTGCTGCGGGGGTAACACTTCGCGCAGGAACTGATGCCCCTTTTCGGTAAGCTGTAAATGCAGGCAGCGACGATCGTTATCGCTTTCGCGGCGCTCAATCCAGCCGCGTTTTTCCAGCTCGTCGGCAATGCGCGTGGCGTTGGTACGCGAAGAGCCCAGCGCGCAGCTCAGCTCGGAAGGCTGAATGCTGTGGTTTTCCTGAGACTCGAGCGTGATCAGCGCCATAAACAATGTCTCGTTAATCCCTTGCGCTTTCAGCATCTTGTTGCGGTTTTCCAGCAATTTTCCCTGCATATGCATGCAAAGACGGGTGAGCAGAATCTCCTGAAAAGGAAAGTCTTCGTGACGGCTGGCGCGGAACTTGAGCATTTGCTCAATGGGAGTAAACGAACTATCCATTTTGGTTATGACCTCATTAATTACAGTCGATATAATAACTATTGTGACAAATAAATCAAATGAATTATTGACAGAAATTGATACTTTAAGCTTATAGCCATGTGCCGATTTTCCAGACAACACCGTAGGTTAGGGCGCTTAATAGTGTAGGCAAAATAATGCTGCGCGTTTTCCAGAAAGCCAGGCCCAGCACGGCGAAGCCAGCCAGCGTGGGCAGCAGGCGGCGGGCATCGTGGAGAATTTCCGGTACGCTGGAGACCACCAGCAGCGCGCAAATAGAGGCGATGCCGATGGTGTCCAGCAGCACGCTGACCGGCCCGCGACGCGTCGGACGCGCGTTCCCGGCGCGCAGGCGCAGCGGCAGATAGCGGAACAGATAATTTACGCAGCCGACCACGAGGCCGATAATTAAAACATCACTGTTCATCGGGCATCCCCTCAATGCTGGCCTGCACCAGCGCGGTCAGACAGCCGCAGACGATCCCGGCAAGGATGGCGGCGGGAATGGAAAACAGGATGATCCCCCCCAGCGCCCCTGCCAGCGCGGCGGTTACGCTAAGCGACTGCTTGCGCTGGAAAGAAGCCAGCAAAAAGCTCATAAACAGCGCGGGAAGCATAAAGCCCAGCGCCGCTTCCACCGCCGGAAAGTCGGTCAGCAGGCCGCTGCCCGAATAAGCGCCGATCAGCGTACCGAAGACCCATGACGCCCAGGACATCAAAGCGATACCGATCATCCAGTTTTCGCTCCAGCGTCGATTGTCGCGTACCAGTTTAGCAGTGGCGGCGGCAAAGACCTCATCGGTCAGGCCGAATGCCCATACCGCGGTTTTTTTCTTGCTCAGCGCGCGCTGGATGCGGCTGCGCAGGGAAGGGCCGTAGAGAACGTGGCGAACGTCCATCGCCATGACGGTGAGCGCGGCGACCCACAGCGAGCTTCCCGCCGCCAGCATCGCGGTGATCACGAACTGGCTGGCGCCCGCGTAAATAATGCAGGAGAAGAACAGACTTTCCAGCGGAGTGAAGCCGAGCTTAGTGGCGTTGAGGCCGAAGGCGAAGGCCACGGGAATATAGCTGATGACGATCGGCAGGCTATCTTTCAGGCCTTCAGCCAGCGTGGCCGCGTCAGCGGGAGGAGAGTGCGTCAATGCGTCAGGATTTTCCATAGGAATTGCTTATTAATAACTCACGTGAAAATCACATGATTAAACAGGTGGATTTACCTTAGCAGAGAGCGGTGTGGCTTAACAGTAACGAAAACGTTGATGGCTAAAGTTATGCAGTTTATTTGCATATCAATCCATCATTTAGAACAGGAGATGTCGTGTTGTGCAGGATGCAGTCTTCCCCGGGGGCGGCGCAAAGCGCCTTGCCCGGGCTACGGCTTTTGTAGCCCGGGCAGATGCGTAGCATCGCCTCCGGGAATTGGCTATAAAGTGGGAGATTATTTCTGCGCGGCCAGCGCTTCGTTCACCCAGCCGTCAAACTGCTGCTGGTGGGCTTTGATCCAGCCGTCGACGTGGCCTTGGATATCTGCTTCTGAACCATGTCCCTCGTGCATCATGGCATTCTCGGCGTTGATGTCGGCAATCGGCAGCTTCATGATGCTAAACAGCTTCGCCGCCGCCGGGTTTTTCTCGGCCCAGGCCTTATTGGCGACGATATGCATGGTGCTGACCGGGAAGCCGTAGTTGGCGCCATTAGAGAGCTTCGTGTCGATGTTTTTTTGCACACCCGGCAGGGAGGAGAATGGCACCTGCAGCCAGACGACGTCTTTACCCGGCTTCAGCACATCGCTGACCCAGTAAGGTGTCCAGGTGTAGTAGATGACCGGCTTGCCCTCTTTATAACGGGCAATGGTGTCGGCCATCATGGCGGCATAGTTACCCTGATTGTGGGTGACGGTATTATTCAGGCCATAGGCATCAAGCTGATGGTTGATCACCGCTTCACAGCCCCAGCCCGGGGTGCAGCCGGTCAGGTCGGCTTTGCCGTCGCCGTTGGTGTCAAACAGTTTGGCGATTTTCGGGTCTTTTAACTGATCGATAGATTTAATGTGGTACTGCTCGGCCGTTTTCTTATCAATCAGATAGCCCTGCGCCGCGCCGTTCACAAACACGCCTTCGCGATAGAACTTTTTATCCCCTCCGGCGGCAGCGTACATATCGTCGTGCAGGGGCTGCCAGTTGACGGCGGTAAAAGTGGCGTCGCCGGAGGCGAGCGAAGTATAGCCAACGTTGTAATCCACTTCGCTCGGCTTATCGACGGTATAACCGAGTTTCTCCAGCGCGCGGCTGACCAGCAGGGTCTGGAAGGTCTCTTCCGAAATGGTGCTCTGAATCGGCTTAACGGTAATGCCTTTGCCAGGCAGATCCGCCGCGAAGGCGGTGGTGGAAATGAGGGCGGTTAACGCTGTGGCAAGGATCGCTGTATGTCGCATCGTTGTTCCTTTTACTTATCAGAAGGGAAGTCTATCCCCCCGGCTGTCGGGGGGATGGGCTCTTATTTACAGAAAGGGCGAGTTATCAGCCCCAGTGGGCCGGTTGCATACCAGCGGCGGTTGCCGCGGCTGCGTGAGTCCCGTCCTACGGCCTGAGTCAGACGGTCAAGAATAATGGCGAGGATAACAATCCCGACGCCGCCAACGGTGGCCAGGCCCATATCAAGGCGACCGATGCCGCGCAGTACCATCTGGCCGAGACCGCCAACGGCAATCATTGAGGCGATGACCACCATCGACAGGGCCAGCATCAGCGTCTGGTTGACCCCGGCCATAATCGTCGGCATGGCCAGCGGTAGCTGAACCTTAAACAACAGCTGACGCGGGCTGGCGCCGAAGGAGCGCGACGCTTCAATCAGATCCGCCGGCACCTGGTTAATCCCCAGAATGGTCAGACGAACAATCGGCGGCAGGGCGAAGATAATGGTGACCACCACGCCCGGAACGTTGCCGATACCGAACAGCATCACAATGGGCACCAGATAGACAAACGCCGGCGTGGTCTGCATCGCGTCGAGCAGCGGACGGATAATTTTCGCCGCCCGCGGGCTCCGCGCCAGCCATATCCCAAGCGGCAGGCCGATAAGCATACAAAACAGCAGCGCGGTCAGCACCAGCGCCAGGGTCACCATCGCCTGCGACCAGGCGCCGATAGCGCCGATAGCGATCAGCGAAATCAGCGTCGCCGCGCCCATGCCGACGCTGGAAATCTGCCAGGCAATCAGCGAGAAAATAATAATCGCCACTGGCGCCGGCATACCCAGCAGCAGCTGCTGGAAGGCGCTCAGGATGTAATCCACCGGTACGCGTATTCCCTGGAATACCGGACGAAAATGCATCACGACCCAGTCGATGCCGTGCGTGACCCAGCTGTCGAGCGGGATCAGCGTTTTATGGAACGGGTCCATAATATTGAAGTGTTCCGGCTGCGGCGCGGGCGCGCTGCTCAGCCAGTCGGCACCGCCGCCATCGGTCGGCGCCGGCGTAGAGGTGCCCCAGGCATCGGCGGATTGCGCTGCGCTATCCGCCGCCGGTGCGGTGTCCCACGGGTTAGATTGATCAGCCATTGTTTGCCCCCTCGCGATCTAAAGCCTGCAGCAGCATCCGTTTGGAAATGATGCCGATGTACTGGTGCCCCTCGTCGACAACCGGTACCGCGCACGGTGCATGGCCGACGTGAGAGAGCAGCTCGCTGAGCGGCGTTTGCGCATCCACCGCCTGCGGTGAGTCAATTAACGCCGCATCAATTCCCTGACCTTCGCTTAGCGCGGCTTTCAGGGAATCAATGGAGACAATGCCAACAAACTTATTCCCGCGTTCAATGACGTAGCCATATTCGCGGTCTTCATCCTGCAGCAATTTCAGCGCGGAACGCGGGCCAAAGCCGGGCGTTTTGCGAATCAGCCCCACCGGGCTACGGCGGGCAATATCTTTGGCGCTGAACACCTGGCTAATATCGACGCCGCGGAAGAAGGTTCGGACATAATCATTGGCCGGATTATTGAGTATTTCATCCGGCGTGCCGACCTGAACCACTTCACCATTTTGCATAATGGCAATCCGATCGCCAATACGCATGGCTTCATCAAGATCGTGGGAAATAAAGACCACGGTACGCTGATGTCTGGCCTGTAATTTAGTGAGCTCATCCTGCATCTCGGTACGAATTAACGGGTCGAGCGCGGAGAAGGCTTCATCCATTAACAGAATATCGGGATTAATCGCCAGAGCGCGGGCGAGACCAACGCGCTGGCGCATGCCGCCGGAGAGTTCGTCCGGGTAGGCATGAGCGTAGTTTTCCAGGCCGACCTGGCGCAGCGCCTCCAGCGCTTTCTCCTGGCGTTCCTGAGTCGGCACGCCGGCCAGCTCCATGCCGAAAGCGGCGTTGTCGAGCACGGTCATATGCGGCATAAGCGCAAAGGATTGAAAAACCATCGCAATTTTTTTTCTGCGCACCTCACGGAGCTCGGCGTCAGAGATTTTAGCGATATCGACGCCGTCGATCAGGACCTGGCCGCGGGTGGGTTCAATCAGGCGATTGAGAAGGCGAACCATGGTAGATTTCCCCGATCCGGAGAGCCCCATGATGACGAATATCTCGCCTTCTTCAATGGTCAGACTGGCGTTCTTTACGCCAAGCGATAACCCCGTCTTTTCCAGTATTTGTTCTTTCGATAGTCCTTTATCGATATATTTGAAAGCCCGCTGCGGGTGCTCGCCAAATATCTTATAGAGATTCTTGATTTCTAATTTAATTGCCATGCAATAGAGTGTTTCCTGTTATTTATTAATATCGATACGGTACCCGGTGATGATAATTGCTTTTTTACACCCTAACATACTGAGAATCTGTGACAACCCTTTATGTGGCGTTGCCAGGGAAATGCGCAAGGGAGAATTCCGGTGCATCCCCCGTGATATAAGGGCTGAGCGCGAATGACTTATGGTCGATATTTTTTAGTTATGTTGCGTTAATTCAGGCGAAAATCGAGGGCATGCTGTTGAATATGACACGGTGATGACCGAAAGATATTGAGTGAGGCGAAAACAAATAATGTGAAATAAATCACCAGGAAATATGCTGATATATTCCTGGTGAAAGTAAGGCTAAAAGTCCCAATCGCCGTCGACGGTTTCTTCCGCTTTTCCCATCACATACGATGAACCTGAACCGGAAAAGAAGTCGTGGTTTTCGTCGGCATTCGGCGAAAGCGCGGCGAGGATCGCCGGATTGACGGCGGCCATTTCCGCCGGGAACAGCGCCTCGTAGCCGAGGTTCATCAGCGCCTTATTGGCGTTGTAGCAGAGAAAGGCGTTGACCTCCTCAATCCAGCCGCTATCGGCGTACAGTTCGCGGGTGTAGGCCAGTTCGTTATCATACAGATCCATCAACAGGTCGAGGGCGAAGTTTTTCATCTCCTCGCGCTTCTCGGCGCTGACTATTTCCAGCCCTTTCTGGAATTTGTAGCCAATGTAATAACCGTGTACCGCTTCATCGCGGATGATCAGGCGAATCAGATCGGCGGTGTTGGTCATCTTCCCCCGGCTGGAGAAGTACATCGGCAGCCAGAAGCCGGAGTAGAAGAGGAACGATTCGAGAAAGACGCTGGCGATTTTTTTCTTCAGCGGTTCATCTGCCTGATAGTACTCCAGCATCAGCTGCGCTTTGCGCTGCAGCGGCGCGTTTTGTTCGCTCCAGGCATAGGCGGCATCGACGTCTTTGGTCTGGCAGAGCGTCGAGAAAATGGAGCTGTAGGAGCGGGCGTGCACCGCCTCCATAAAGCTGACGTTCGACAGCACCGCTTCCTCATGCGGGGTGAGGGCGTCGGCCATCAGCGCCGGGGCGCCAACGGTATTCTGGATGGTATCGAGCAGCGTCAGGCCGGTGAAGACGCGAATCGTTAGCTGCTGTTCCGCCGGGGTGAGCGTTTGCCAGGCGGGGATATCGTTAGACAGCGGCACCTTCTCCGGCAGCCAGAAGTTGCTGGTCAGCCGATTCCAGACCTCCAGATCCTTATCATCTTCAATTTTGTTCCAGTTGATGGCGCTGATGCGCGATAAATGGGTCATCCTGTTCTCCTTACAGCGCGCAGGACACGCAGCCTTCGATTTCGGTACCTTCCAGCGCCAGCTGGCGCAGACGGATGTAATAGAGCGTTTTGATGCCTTTCTTCCACGCATAGATTTGCGCTTTATTGATATCGCGCGTGGTGGCGGTATCGGGGAAGAACAGGGTCAGCGACAGCCCCTGATCGACATGGCGCGTCGCCTCGGCGTAGGTGTCGATGATCTTCTGCGGGCCGATTTCGTAAGCGTCCTGATACAGCGCCAGGTTGTCGTTGGTCATAAACGGCGCCGGATAGTAAACGCGCCCGGTTTTCCCCTCCTTGCGGATCTCTATCTTCGACACGATCGGATGGATGCTGGAGGTCGCGTGGTTGATGTACGAAATAGAGCCCGTCGGCGGCACCGCCTGCAGGTTGCGGTTATAAATGCCGTAGCGCATCACGTCATCGCGCAGCTGCCGCCACATATCGCGGTCGGGCAGGACAATACCGGCACGGGCAAACAGCGCGCGGACTTTCGCCGTTTTCGGCTGCCAGTCGCCTTCCAGGTAGGGGCGGAAATAATCACCGCTGGCGTACCGCGACTGCTCGAATCCGGCAAAACGCGTGCCTTTTTCCCGCGCTATCAGCATCGAGGTACGCAGCGCGTGCCAGGTGATGGTATAGAAATAGAAATTGGTGAAATCCAGCCCCGCTTCGCTGCCGTAGGCAATACCTTCGCGCGCCAGATAGCCGTGCAGATTCATCTGCCCGAGGCCGATGGCGTGCGAAGCGGCATTGCCCGCCGCGACCGACGGTACCGAACGGATATCGCTCATTTCGGACACCGCGGTCAGACCGCGCACCGCGACCTCGACCGTGCGGGCGAAATCAGGAGAGTCCATGGTATGGGCGATATTCAGCGAGCCGAGGTTGCAGGAGATATCCTGGCCGATGCTGGCGTAATCCAGGTTTTCGTCAAAGGTAGAAGGCGCGTTAACCTGTAGGATCTCCGAGCACAGGTTGCTCATATTGATGCGCCCGGCAATCGGGTTCGCGCGATTAACCGTGTCTTCAAACATGATGTACGGATAGCCGGATTCAAACTGAATTTCCGCCAGCCGCTGGAACAGATCGCGGGCGCGGATCCAGCGCTTGCTGACCCGCGCGTCGGCCACCAGTTGTGCATACATTTCGCTTACCGCGATATCGCCGAACGGTTTACCGTACAGGCGCTCGACGTCGTAGGGCGAGAACAGCGCCATCTGCGCATCTTCTTTCGCTAGCTGAAAGGTGATATCCGGAATCACCACCCCGAGCGAGAGCGTTTTAATGCGGATTTTTTCATCGGCGTTCTCGCGTTTGGTATCAAGGAAACGCAGGATATCGGGATGATGGGCGTGCAGATAGACCGCGCCGGCCCCCTGGCGCGCGCCGAGCTGGTTGGCGTAGGAGAAGGCGTCTTCCAGCATTTTCATCACCGGCACCACGCCGGAGGACTGATTCTCGATGCGCTTGATTGGCGCCCCGGCTTCGCGAAGATTGGAGAGCAGAAACGCCACGCCGCCGCCGCGCTTGGATAGCTGCAGCGCCGAGTTCACCGCCCGGCCAATGGATTCCATATTGTCTTCGATGCGCAGCAGAAAGCAGGAGACCAGCTCGCCGCGCTGCTGTTTACCCGCGTTGAGGAACGTCGGCGTGGCGGGCTGAAAGCGTCCGGAGAGGATCTCATCGGTTAGCTGCCGGGCCAGCGCCTCGTTACCCTGCGCCAGGGCCAGGGCCACCATGCAGGTGCGGTCGCCAAAGCCTTCAAGGTAGCGCTTACCATCGAAGGTTTTCAGCGCGTAGCTGGTATAGAACTTCCATGCGCCGAGAAACGTCTGGAAGCGAAAACCGTAGTCCTGAGCGTACGCGAACAGCGCATGAATAAACGAGCGATCGTAGCGGGCCAGCACCCTGGCGTCGTAATAGCCTTCGGCGACCAGCCACGTCAGCTTGTCGTCCTGGCTGGTAAAGGGCACGGTATTCGGCTCAACGTGGTTGGCCATAAACGCCGCTACCGCCTGATGGTCTTTGTCAAACGGGATGCGGCCGTTGCTGTCGTAGAGATTCAGCATCGCGTTGAGGGCGTGGAAATCCGGCGCCTCGGTGGTTATACGTTCTGCGGTTGTCGTTGCCAAAATTCGCTTACTCCTTTACGCACGTTGTCGACATCTTGCGGGGTGCCCATCAGCTCAAAGCGATAGAGATACGGTACGCCGCATTTCTGCTTGATGACGTCGCCTGCCCGGCCGTAGGCCTCGCCAAAATTACGATTGCCCGCGGCGATGACGCCGCGAATGAGCTGGCGGTTATGCGGATCGTTGAGGAAACGGATCGCCTGCCGGGGGACCGCGCCCGCCGTGCCGCCGCCGCCATAGCTGGGGACGATAAGAATGTAGGGTTCGTCTACCTGGATGCGCTCGCGTTCGTTAAGCGGTATACGCACGGCGGGCAGCCCCAGACGCTGGACGAACCGGTGCGTATTTTCGGAACTGCTGGAGAAGTAGACGATCAGGCTCATACGCTGGCCGCTGACGCTGTCGGGCGCAGGCGATTGATCATATCGGGACGGAAGCCGGACCAGCGGGTCTCTCCGGCAATCACCACCGGCAGCTGACGGAAACCCTGCTCGCGCAGCATATCGACGGCTTCAGGGTGGTGGTCGATGTTGATCATGTCGAATTTAAACCCGCGGGTTTCCATGGCCCGTTTAGTGGCATGGCATTGCACGCAGTCGTTTTTAGTGTAAATAGTAATGCGCATGATTCGTATTTCCATTTAAGATAACAGTACGACGTAAAAATTGACGTCGCGTGCTATGGGTTATCGTTGAAGGAAATACTAGATGTAGTTATTTAAAAGTTCAACAACTCAATATATATGGTTTTTGTAAAGGTTAGCCCCCGCGGGAGGATCCGGCGGGGGGCGGGATTTCTTGCCGTAAAATTACAGGCGCATACTCACCGCCAGACGATTAAAGGCGTTCATCAGGCTGATGGCGAAGGTCAGATCGCTGATCTGGCGGGCGCTGAAATGGTCCAGCAGCGGCTGATAAACGGCGTCTTCCGCATGACTTTCGGCGATATGGGTCACCGATTCCGCCCACGCCAGCGCCGCGCGTTCCGCATCGCTGAAATGGGCGCTCACCCGCCAGCCTGCCAGCGCGTCCAGCTTGTTTTGCGCGACGCCGGATTTACGCAGGGCTTTGCTGTGCATCTCCAGGCAGAAGGCGCAGCCGTTGATTTGCGATACCCGCAAATACACCAGCTCGATCAGCGCGCCATCCAGCTCGCTTTTTTCCAGCGCAATTTTGGCCTGAACCAGGGCGTTATAGACTTCCGGGCTCAGTTCATTGTACGGCTGACGTAGTGTGTTCATTTTACTCTCCTCATTAAGACACGAGGAAAATAGCACTATAATGGACTGCATAAGATAGCCATATTGCGATGAAAAAAGCAGACCATGATGGACGGTAAAAAAATTCCGCACTACCAGCGCATTGCCCGACAGCTTAAGCAGGCGATTGAGCGCGGCGAGCTGGCTCCGGGCAGCAGGCTGCCTGCAAGTCGGGTCTATGCTCAGGAGCTTGGCGTGTCGCGGGCGACGATTGAGAACGCCTGGGGAGATCTGGTGGCGCAGGGATGGCTGGAGCGGCGCGGACAGGCGGGGACCTTTGTCTGCGATCGGCTGCTGCCGCAGCAAAACGCGCCCGTTCAGCCCGTCGAGGGCGATGAACCCGCGGCGCCGCTGCCGTTTCAACTGGGGCTGCCCGCGCTGGATCTGTTTCCACGCGGCCTGTGGGCGCGCGTGATGGGTCGGCGTCTGCGTACACAAACGCGTTTTGACCTCGCGCCAGGCGATCCCAGCGGTGAACCGACGCTTCGCCGGGCGATCGTCGATTATTTGCGTCTGTCGCGCAGTATTGAGTGTCGGTCTGAGCAGGTCTTGATCACCGGTTGCTACGCGGCCTCGATGCGCCTTATTTTGCGCACGCTGGCGCGGCCTGGCCAGCAAATGTGGATGGAAGATCCGGGGTTTCCGCTGATCCGGCCGGTAGTGAACGACGAGGGGGTGGCGATCAATCCCGTTCCGGTCGACGACGACGGGATGGATATTCCCTGGGCGCAGCGGCATTACCCGAGTGCCCATTTCGCGCTGCTGACCCCGGCTCATCAAAGCCCGCTCGGCGTGGCGCTATCGCTGGCCAGGCGCAGACAGCTCCTGCTATGGGCGGCGCAGAATAACGCGTGGATTATCGAAGATGATTACGATAGCGAATTCCGCTATCACGGGAAGCCGCTGCCGCCGCTGAAAAGCCTCGACGCCCCGCAGCGGGTCATCTATGCCGGGGCGTTCAGCAAGTCTTTGTTCCCGGCATTACGCGCGGCCTGGCTGGTGGTGCCTGAGCCGCTGGTGGCGCCGTTTCGTGAACAGGCCGCGCTGATGTGCTGTAGCGTGCCGACGCTGTGGCAGCAGACGCTGGCGGATTTTATTCGCGAAGGCCACTTCTGGCGGCATCTGAAGAAAATGCGCGCCAGCTATGCCCAGCGCCGACTGTGGCTTGAGTCGGCGCTGCGGGCGCAGGGATTCACCGTCGTGCCTCAGGCGGGCGGGATCCAGATGGTGGTCAGGGTCGCCGGAGACGATCGGCCTCTGGCGCAGCGCGCCAGACGGGCTGGTCTGGCCGTACAGGCGCTGAGCGACTGGCGGATGGAGACTCGGGGAGAAGGGGGGCTGATAATGAGCTTCACCAACCTGACGTCGGCAGAAATGGCGAATCAGGCTGTGCGTAAGCTTTATGTCGCGCTTTACCCGCAGAGATAACAAAAACCCCTGCAGTGCAGGGGTAGACGCGTATTTGTTATCTTCATGGGTCTGGCTGTTTTATTATCGACGTAAATTCAGCAATACGCCAATAAATACCCCAACGGCAGCTGCGGCGCCAACGCTTTGCCACGGTTTATCGCGCACGTAGCTGTCAGCGCAGCCCATGGCATCGCACGCCGCCTGCTGAACGCGGTTATTGCCGTTAAGCCGCGCGCGGGTCTCTTTCAGCAGCGCCTGCGCTTTTTTACGCGCGGCCTCCGCTTCGTCCTTGGCGTCGCTGCCCCATGATTTCAGCACCTCTTCCAGCGTATCCGCTAATTGGCTGACATCATTATGGATATCTTCAGCGCTCTCTTCTACGTTGTTGCGGTTTGCTCGGTTGGCCATTGGTTTCTCCCTCTATTCCATTGAGTCTATAAGTGTAGGACAAGATTTTGAATTATGCTGTAAATAGCCCTTTATGGAATATTCCGAAAGCGTTGCCTTTAATGAATAAGGTAAGGTTAACGTGCGGTAAAAGATAATGAGGAATGAGTATGTATTTAAGACCCGATGAGGTGGCGCGTGTTCTTGAAAAAGCCGGCTTCACCATGGATGTTGTGACGCAAAAAGCGTACGGCTATCGCCGTGGCGATAATTATGTTTATGTGAACCGTGAAGCTCGTATGGGGCGTACCGCGTTAATTATTCATCCGGCTTTAAAAGAGCGCAGCACAACGCTTGCGGAGCCCGCGTCGGATATCAAAACCTGCGATCACTACGAGCAGTTCCCGCTCTATTTAGCGGGCGATGCTCAGCAGCATTATGGTATTCCACACGGGTTCAGTTCGCGCATGGCGCTTGAGCGTTTTCTGAGTGGCCTGTTTGGCGAAACGCAGTATAGCTGACAAAAAGCGGCTGGCTGAACCAGTCGCTTTTTTGTATCAACTCAGGCTTTGGCCTGCTGATAGGGGCTGACGCGAAACAGGCGGCGGCAGTAGTCGAGGAAATAACCGTACGCTGCGCCCATCATCATCGATACCACGATGTTGGAACTTACCGCCGCGGCGATCTGATGCCAGTCGGCGCCGACAACCAGCAGAATCGCGACGTATACCGGCGACTGGAACGTCACATAGGCCACCACATCCGCAATATTCTTCATCCAGCCGGACGGGCTAATGCGGCGCGCCTGGCGCATCGCGAAATCGCGATAAAAACCGTAAGGCACGGCAATAATAATGTTCACCGGAATCGCCACCAGTCTCGAAGATAACGACTGCTGGAAAGTCATTCCGGAGAGAAAAATTTCGATCATCATGTTCACAACGGTGCAGTACACCACCATCGCAAAGGTGTCTGCTACCGCATGACGCAAGCGGGACTGCGCAGAGAACATTGGTATGCTCCTCGAAAATGAAGTCGATAATGCCAAAAGATTCGCGGTTATTCAGCGTTTTTGGGTGCCTGTTTTGATGTGCGTAGATTATATCTCTGCATTAAAAGAGGCAACTAGCTATAAATTTTTATTTAAAGGCTTTTGGTCGATAAAATACTCTGCGTCAGGCTATTTTTTGTTCGTTACGCTACTTTTGTTCTCTTTACTGATTTTTTTATTGTTTTTCAATTGGTTGTAAAATAAATACGTCATATGGATGAGAGCCAATCCGGGTTGTGAGGGGGGATTTCGCGACAGAATCGCGTAGTGGTGTGAGTTGTGTCACTTTTGGCGTTTTTTACACGTATAAAAGAGGAATGGTAGCATTATATGCTGATTTGTCTGCTGGGTGGGCATTCGGATTTTTTGCATGACTATTCTATAAACGCCCGTAGCGCCCTGCGAGGCGCAACCGTAAATATACGGATAACCTGCTGAGCATACAGGTAATAAGATAAAGACGTTGCCTGGCGAATAGTATTATTTGCAAAAGAATTTATTCAGTTTGATAATTTCGCTTTTATCGATTTGTTTGCCTTATTAATTGCTAAACATTTCCGGTGCTATATCAGGAATTAGTGAAAGGCTGGAAATACATTATCATATCAATTAAACTAGCGCCGTAATCTTTGTTTCATTTGCTATTTGGGAATTTTTTGAATTATATGTCATTACTATTAGAGAAATTGAATAATATCCGTTCACTTCGCGCCATGTCCCGTGAATTCTCCATTGACGTGCTTGAAGATATGCTGGAAAAGCTAAGGACCGTCACTGAAGAAAAACGCGCTGAAGAGCAGGCGGCTCAGGCGCTGCGCGCAGAACATCAGGAAAAAATAAATACCTGGCTGGAATTAATGATGGCTGACGGCATTACCCCTGAACAATTAGCGGGCCACAACAGCGCCTCCCCTAAAGGGAGCAAAAAGCGCCAGCCGCGTCCGGCTAAATATCGTTTTACCGACCATACCGGCGCCGAGAAAACCTGGACCGGGCAGGGACGTATGCCGAAGCCGCTGGCTAAAGCGGTGGCTGAGGGAAAATCCCTCGATAGCTTCCTGATCTAATATTGAAAACGGTGGGGAGACCCACCGTTATCGTTAGCCGGCTTAATCAGCACACGCCAAAATCGCCGTCTTCTTTATAAACCGTCACATCGGCGGCCTTCAGCGTATATTTCTCACCCTGCTCGTTGCTTGCCTGAACGGCAATAATGCGATCGTCCTGGACTTCAACGACTTTAAGTTTTGGCCCACCCGCGCGCGGTTGTACCAGGTCACCGACTGAAAACATACTGCTTCTCCTGTGTGCTGATGAATCTTTTTGCTGACATAACCATAGCTCAGCAAAAGCGTTACCAACAGTCTCTCAAAGAGGTAGAGGCTAGCGACGGTTCCAGGGCATCAAAGCCAAAAGACGCGCCATACCGCAAAACCCGGTAATACCGGCAAAGGTTAAGCCGGCGCCGACGAAGGCGCTAAGCAGAAAAAAGCCGCTGCTGAAAGCATAACCTAAAGCGACGCCAAGCAAAATCAGGGCGCCGGCGACGATCTGTACCTGACGCATAAGCGGCAGCGGCTGTGATTTATCCTCTTTCACCGGCAGACCGGCCGCTTTCCACGCCTGAATTCCGCCAGCCAGCAGCTTTACCTGCGCCGGTGCGGCGGCCTGCGCCAGACGGGCCGCGTTATTTTGGGTGCGCGATCCCGCCTGACAGTGAAAAATAATCGTCTCTTCGGGACTGGCGTGCAGCGCTGCGCCATTCGTCAGCGTCGCCAGCGGCACGAGCTCCGCTCCGGGAATATGCTCGCGGGCGTATTCATCGGCATCGCGGATATCGATCAGCCGGCCGCCCCGGGCGACGAGCGCCTGGGCTTCGGCAGGCGAAAGAGTAGCAATAGGCATAAAGGCTCCTTAAGGACAATAGATTGACTTCAGCGCGGCGACGATTTGCTGAACCGCTGGCCGGGTAATGAAGTAGTGAATGCGCTGCGCCTGACGTTCGCAGCCGATCAGGCCTTCATCACGCATCCGCGCCAGATGCTGGGAAGTTGCGGAGGGGCTCAGCCCGGTTATCCGCGCCAGTTCGCCGGCGCTGGTGCCCGGCGCATCGCATAGCATGCACAGAATCAATAGCCTGCTGGGATGGCTCATGGCTTTCAGCAGCGCGGCGGCTTCGCCGGCGCTGGCCTGTAGCTGTTCGGGAGTATTCATTTATTTTAGTCTTTTCTAAATTTAGTAAAGTCTAAAATAAAAAAGCGTATTACGCCAGCAATGGATGCCGCTGTGGCTAAACAGCGTGGCCAAAACCAGGACGATTCTTGAGCGCCGGGTTAAGCGTAACTTAAGCCAGGGTGGCGATAATGACGGAAATAAGACTGTCGCGAGCTACCGCCATGAACGCACTGGAAACCCTTAATCAAAGCGCCTTTTTAGCGCTGAACGCATCGCCCGGCACGCCGGAGGCGATCCTGGCACTGGCACGTTTTTCAGCGAGCGGGATCATCTTTGTGGTTCCGGCCATTCTGCTCTGGCTGTGGTTTTCCGGCGGGCGGCAGGGTCATCGGCAGGCGCTGTTTTGTACCTTGAGTATTCTGATCGCGCTGGGATTGGGATCGATCTGCGGAATGCTGCTGTTTCATCCGCGGCCGTTTATGATCCCGCTCGGCCATACCTGGATAAATCATCCGGCGGATAACTCTTTCCCGAGCGACCACGGCACGGTGATGTTTAGCGCCGCGTTTGCACTGCTCTCGCTGCGCTCACGCGCCGCGGGGCTCTTTCTGCTGCTGGCGGCGCTGCCCGTGGCCTGGTCGCGGATCTTTCTTGGGGTTCACTTTCCGCTGGACATGGTGGGGGCGGCGTTGGTTTCAGCCTGCGGCGTCTGCGTCGCGAAGCTTATCTGGTCGGGCATTGGGCACCGCTTAACCTCCCTGTGTGAAGCGATAAGCAGACGCCTGTTCGCCTGGCTACCGCCGCGCTTCACGCCCTGAGCGAATCAGAAGGCTATGCGCTATGGCTTCCGCGACGGGCCGCACGGCGATACAGCGTACTGCGCGCGACGCCTAACGCCTGCGCGGCCTTACTGATGTTGCCGTTATAGCTTGCCAGCGTGTCGGCAATCAGCTGCGCATCGTGCTGCTGAAGCCCGCGCAGCGGGCGGGCGGCGGGCGGGCTTCGATACTCCTGGGGCAAATCATCTATCCCCAGCGTTTCACCCTCTTCGGCGAGGGCCAGCAGTACCCTCAACACACTTTGCAGCTGGCGGACGTTGCCCGGCCAGGGATGAGACGTCAGGTGTTGCACAACTTCCGGGGCCAGCGCGATGCGACGCTTTTCTCCGCCCAGCTCGCGCCACAATCGTTGGATAAACCCGGATAGTTCAGGCCATTCGCGCAAGGGCGGCAGCGTTAAAGCAAACTCACGCAGGCGGTAGAGCAGGTCTTCGCGGAAGGTCCCTTCCGCGACGCGCTGCGCCAGATTGCGGTGGGTGGCGCAAATCACCGCGAAATTAACCGGCGAGCTCTGGCTGGCGCCAAGCGGCGTGACCTCTTTCTCCTGTAAGATCCTCAGCAGCCGGGTCTGAAGCGTTAACGGCATATCGCCAATCTCATCAAGAAACAGTACGCCGCCGTCGGCTTCGCGAATCTTGCCGATGTAGCCGTTTTTGTTTGCGCCGGTAAACGCCCCGGGCTGGTAGCCAAACAGCTCGGATTCAATCAGTGATTCCGGCAGCGCGGCGCAGTTGATGGCGACGAATTTGCCGCCGCTCCAGCGGCTGTGCCGATGCAGGGTACGGCTGACGTACTCTTTGCCGCAGCCGGTTTCGCCTTCGATACACAACCCAATCCCGGCGTTAAGCAGGCGCAGCAGCTTTTCGCCTTCGCGCTGGCTGGAGAAAGGCAGCTCGAGGGTGGGGCGCGCGGTCACCGCCACGCCAGCGGTCACGGGAGCGCGTAGACGGTAATAGTAGTTTCGATCTCCGGCGACGAGCGGCAGCGGTACGCTGACGGCGGTTTGCCGCAACTGCGGAAAAAGCTGCTGGAAGGTGAGGTGGCCGAACCGATCTGCGTTAAGTGAGAACTCGCGCATCGCCAGCCGGTTAGCCGCCATCAGCACATTGTCGGTAAAGACCAGCAGACATTCGTCGACGCCGTCGAGCTTTTCCAGCTGAGGATGCAGGCTCATCAGCCACTGTTGCGGATGCAGACTCTGTTTAACCCACAGATATTCTATCTGCTTCGCGGCGCCTTTTACCCACGCCAGCGTGCGGGCGTGCGGGTACCGGGCCGGGCCGGAGATATCCAGCACCCCGGCTATTTTGCCATCGGGACTTTGCAGCGGCACGGCGGCGCAATAAAGACCCTGGTTACTGGTCAGAAAATGCTGGCGGCCATCGATTTCGCAGCTGTCGTCAATCGCCAGCGCGGTGCCAATGGCGTTGGTTCCGCGTCCGCTTTCGCTCCACAGGTTGCCCGGCGCTAAAGCGAAGCGCTGCGCTTTCTGCATGGCGTGCGTATCACCAAAGGTTTGCAAAACCAGACCGCTGGCGTCAGAGAGAACCACGACGGATTGCAGAGCGTTGACTTTGCGGGATAGCTCATTAACGACCGGCTGGGCCAGCGTTTGCAGGCGGCTGTGTCTGGCGAGCCTGTCGGCCAGTTCGCTGGCGTGCAGGCGAGGGAAGTCATCCGTGGCGGGGTCGAGGCCATAGCGCTGGCTACGGCACCAGGAGTCGCTGAGCAGCGGGTTCGCTTCGATCTCTGGCGTCAGGGCAAACGGATTTCCTGGCACGGGACACCTCGTCGTTTAATTTGTGTTGCAATATTGTAGCTATATGGTTTTCGTAGTGTTGCGATTTGCGACACATAAGAGAGATTCTGTGCGACAGAAAGTGACGTGACCTATCTAATTTATTGAAAATTAATTTCTTTTTTAAAATATAAAAAATGGCATAACCCCTGCAATAGACGAGAGACGCAGCGAGCCGCCGTACAAAACTAATATGCCGCTGCCCTCAACCCTACATGAAGGAGATTCGCGATGCGTTATGCTCATCCTGGCACACCGGGCGCTTTGGTTTCACTGAAGTCAGCCTACGGTAACTTTATTGACGGTAAATTTGTTGAACCCATCGGTGGAGAATTCTTTATGAATACCTCCCCGGTCGACGGTAGCAACATCGGGCAGTTTCCGCGTTCTGATGCCAAAGATATCGACTTCGCCCTTGATGCGGCGCACCGGGCCGCCGACGCCTGGGGCAAAACGTCGGCTCAGCACCGCGCTAATCTGCTGCTGCAGGTTGCCGACCGTATTGAGGCCAACCTGGAATATCTGGCGGTAGCGGAGAGCTGGGATAACGGTAAGCCGATCCGCGAAACCCTCAACGCCGACCTGCCGCTGGCGGTCGATCACTTCCGCTATTTCGCCGGCTGCCTGCGCGCGCAGGAGGGAAGCACGGCGGAGATTGATGAAACGACGGTGGCTTATCACTTCCATGAGCCTCTCGGCGTGGTCGGACAAATTATTCCGTGGAACTTCCCGCTGCTGATGGCCGCCTGGAAGCTCGCTCCGGCGCTGGCTGCGGGCAACTGCGTGGTGCTGAAACCGGCAGAGCAGACGCCGCTCAGCATTACATTGCTGCTGGAGATTATTGGCGATCTGTTCCCGGCGGGCGTCCTTAACGTGGTTCAGGGATTTGGCAAAGAGGCGGGTGAAGCGCTGGCAACCAGTAAACGCATCGCCAAAATCGCCTTTACCGGCTCAACGCCGGTAGGCCGCCATATCATGGCCTGCGCGGCGGAAAACATTATCCCCTGTACCGTTGAGCTGGGCGGTAAATCGCCGAACATCTACTTTGCCGACGTGATGGAAGGAGAAGAAGAGTATATCGAGAAGGCGGTTGAAGGCCTGGTTCTGGGCTTCTTTAATCAGGGTGAGGTCTGCACCTGCCCGTCCCGCGCGCTGATTCAGGAGTCTATTTACGAGCCCTTTATGGCGCGGGTCATGGAGAAGGTGGCGCAAATTCGCCGCGGCGACCCCTTTGATACCGATACGATGATCGGCGCGCAGGCGTCGCGTCAGCAGTTCGATAAGATCCTTTCCTATATTAAGATCGCTCGCGATGAAGGCGGAAAGATCCTGACCGGCGGCGAACGCGCCAGCATCTCTGCCGAACTGGATAACGGTTTCTATATTCAGCCGACGCTGATTCAGGGTCGCAACGATATGCGCAGCTTCCAGGAGGAGATCTTTGGCCCGGTTATCGGCGTCACCACCTTTAAAGATGAAGCCGAGGCGCTGGCTATTGCAAACCAAACCCAGTTTGGCCTTGGGGCCGGGGTGTGGACGCGGGATACCAACCTGGCTTATCGCATGGGGCGCGGCATTAAGGCCGGTCGGGTGTGGACCAACTGCTATCACATCTACCCTGCGCACGCCGCGTTCGGCGGCTACAAACAGTCCGGCGTAGGGCGCGAAACCCATAAGATGGCGCTCAATGCCTATCAGCAGACGAAGAACCTGCTGGTGAGCTACGGTACCGCGCCGCTGGGCCTGTTCTGATCGTCCCTGTCAGCTATTTATTTTAGGATAACCCGCAATCTTCAGCATCGATTGCGGGTTTATTATTCCACAAAGAAAGTATTGTTATTCATCTTTCCTCTCCGGCTTTCAGATGAAATACACTTGTCATCAATATCTCCTGCTTATAATGACTCGCGTGATTATTGTTTATTCGACAACGAAAATAAGATAAAAGCCAATCTAAGATTTATCCTAATATTCTATAAAAACCCAGTCCGCTCACAGAATTATTGCCGAAAAATCGCGGTGAAATTAGGGGTGATTGTTAAATTACACCGCCTGATGTTGCTTTTTGATGTTATTGCATCGTGATTTTTGGTTGCATTAATTAACAATGCGCATAATGTTTTTAATATTATCTTTATATGTAAAATAAAACAGCATTTCATTAACATAACAAAATATTGCGATTTGTAATCGGTAGGGATAGTATTTATTTGTTACCTTAATAAAGGGTTTATCAATTTCGCCGAAGAACTTCTTTTTATCAAAATAGCCAATTAAGCAGCTTATTTTTGCTGCCTGATGTCCTGCGGACGGAACGCGAATATTATTAACATGGAGGATCTGCACGCAGATTTGCCCGGGGCTTAATCCCTCGCGCGCAATCTGTCGAAAATATAAGTTAGAGATGAGATGAATAATGAAAACGCAATTTCGTATTATGGCAATGTTTGTCGGTGCTCTGGTGTCCGCTAGCGCATTATCCTCGCCTTCACAACCCGCCAGATCGGCAATGACCGTTAACCCCGGTTCTAATGCGGGCACGCAGGGGACGGGTGGGCAGGTCGAATTTACCGGATCGATTACCGATTCCTCCTGTAATGTTGATAGCACCAGCGCAAATCAGAGCGTCGATCTGGGGAAATGGGCGAGCAGCTATTTTACCGGCGCAGGTTCTGAAACGACCAAAACCGCCTTCCATATCAAAGTGAAAGATTGTCCTTCTACCGTTACCACCGTCTCGGTGCTGTTTGACGGTACCCGCGATACCAACAATAGCGATCTGCTGGCGATTAACGGTACCGCAAGTGGGGTAGCGATAAAGCTGTATGAAGATGATAAGTCGACGCCGGTTGATCTCGGCGCCGTCTCACGCGGCCACAGCGTTACCGCTGGCGCGAGCGGCGCGGCAACGGGTACCGCCGATCTGGAATTCTTTGCTGACTATGTCTCAACCAGCGCGGTTTCCGCCGGTTCTGCCAACGGTACGGCCAACTTCAATATGGTTTACAACTAATACCCTGGAAGCGGGTAAAGCTGCGGTTATTCATGGCTTCCCACGCCGGGTAAGCCGCCAGCCGCCGCCGCCCGGCTGAAATAGGGTCGGCATAATTAATGCAGATTATTTATCAGCTTCAGGCAGTGATACCCGCTTTTATTATTCCCGGACGGTAGTCATTATGAAACGAACGATCGCCGCGATAGCCTTTTTATTGCTATCAACTGCGGCACAGGCCGGTATTGTCATGGGAGGAACCCGTGTTGTTTATCAGGAAGGGAAACGTGAAGCCGCAATATCGGTCACCAACGCTGATACTCATTCACCTTATCTGGTGCAATCGTGGGTAGAAAACTATACGGAAAACAATAAAAGCCGGGTGCCTTTTATTGTGACGCCGCCGCTTTTCCGTCTCGATCCTGAACAGCAGAACGTATTGCGTATTAACTATATTGGTGGAACGCTGCCCACCGATCGCGAATCCGTTTTTTGGCTCAATGTGAAAAGTATTGCACCAACGAAACAAGATGAAGTGAACAAGCTTCAGGTCAATATTAAATCAAAGTTTAAGATCTTCTATCGCCCGAATGGTCTGGCGGGCGAGCCTGACGATGCATGGCGCAAGCTGACGTTTAACATTGAAGGTTCCAGGCTGGTTGCCCAAAACCCGACGCCCTATTTTGTCTCCTTTTTTGTTATTTCGGTTGGCGGTACAGATATTCCGCAACCCGGCATGATTGGCCCCTTTGATCATAAAGCGTGGCCGATTACTCATTCCGGGGTAGTTAAATGGCGCGCCATTAATGACTTCGGTGGTATTACGGATTACGCGCAACAGTAATTAATTTGCTTCGCCTGGTCAGGATATTGTGAAAAATAACACTTCGGATATGACTTCCGTTTATTCGGCGATCGCGGCGCCAACCGGCGGGATTTTATTATTGCCGACGGCGCTTTTTCTGCTGTACCAAAGCGGTATCGCGCGGGCGGAGGACTACTTTGATCCGGCGGCATTAGAATTTACTAATCCGCAGCAAAAGACCGCTGATTTACACTATTTTGCTAAAGCTGGCGGCCAGCAGCCCGGGACATACCCGGTCAGCATTTGGGTGAATAACCAGGAGATAGCCCAGGGCGAGGTGACATTTGTCGACAGCAACGGCGAACTGCGGCCGCAGTTAACCCCGGCGCAGCTGGCGGAATATGGCGTCAACGTCAGCGCTTTCCCGGCGTTTAATACCCTGCATGAGGGAGAAACGTTCACTCGCATCGAGCGCTACATCCCCGATGCCAGCAGCCGTTTTGATTTCGCCACTCAGCGTCTGAACTTAAGTATTCCCCAGGCGGCCATGAACGCCCAAAGCCGCGGATACGTGGATCCGGCACGCTGGGATGATGGTATCCCGGCGGCGTTTGTTAACTATAACCTGACCGGGTCGCAAACCCGGCAGACGGATGACAGCAGCCGCTCCAGCTACCTGAATCTACGCAGCGGGGTTAACCTTGGCGCCTGGCGCCTGCGTAACGTCTCGTCGATGGAGTATGACCGGACCCGGCGCTGGAATTCTCAGAGTACCTGGCTACAGCGCGACCTGAAGTCACTCAAAAGCCTGCTGCGGATGGGCGATACCTTTACGACCGGCGACGTTTTCGACAGCGTGCAGTTTCGCGGCGTTCAGCTGATGTCCGATGATGAAATGCTGCCGGATAGCCAGCGCGGCTTCGCCCCGACGATCCGCGGAATGGCGCACAGCAACGCCAAAGTCACCATCTCCCAGCATGGCTACGTTATCTATGAAACGTTCGTCTCGCCGGGAGCGTTTGCGATAAACGACCTCTATCCAACGGCGCAAAGCGGCGATCTCGAGGTGCAGGTAAAAGAGAGCGATGGTTCGGTGCGGACCTTTACCCAGCCCTTTTCAGCCGTCCCGTTTATGCTGCGGGAAGGACGCGTGAAATTCAGCCTGAGCGCCGGACGCTACCATTCGGAGCAGAGCCAGGCGCGCTCGCCGACGTTTTTGCAGGGTACGCTCTTTTATGGGCTACCGGCTGAATTCACGCTCTACGGCGGTAGCCAGCTGGCGCAGGATTACCAGTCATGGGCGCTCGGCGTCGGGCGCGGTTTTGGCGAGCTCGGATCGCTTGGAGGCGATGCGACATGGGCGAACACCACGACGCCGTCGGGAAAGCGCTCGGCCGGCCATTCGGTACGGGTGCAGTACCAGAAGGATTTTGCCGGCACCGGCACCTCATTTAGCCTCGCCAGCTATCGCTACTCCTCAGGCGGTTATTACGACTTCAGCGAAGCCAGCGCGCTTGAGAGCCGCAATGGCCTGCTGGATAACAAGCGCAGCCGCGAAGAGGTCTCCCTTTCTCAGGCGTTTGGCGGTATGAGCAGCCTGGCGATTTCCGCCTGGTCGCAGGAGTACTGGCACCGCCAGAGCCGCGATGAAACGATCCATCTCGGTTTTTACAGCGCCTGGCGAGGCGTTTCGTGGGGCGTGGGTTATTACTACACCCAGTCATCCGATCGCCAAAAAGACGATCGCTCGTGGTCCTTGAACCTGAGCATTCCGCTTGGCGGCCCGCTGTCCGAGAGCGCGGTTAGCTACAGCACCACCTCCGACAATAGCGGACGCACCTCGCAGCAGGCGTCGCTGTACGGTTCGCTTCCGCGCAATCCCAATCTCTACTACTCCCTTCAGCAGGGCTACGTTAACGGCGGCCAGGGCAGCAACAGCAGCGCATCGCTCGATTACCACGGCGGCTATGGAACCGCGCAGCTCGGCTATCGCCGCGATAGCGCAAGCCATCAGCTGACCTGGGGCGCATCGGGGTCCATCGTCGCCCATCCTCATGGCGTGACGCTGGGTCAGACCGTCGGCGAAAGCTTTGCCATCGTACGCGCGCCGGGAGCCGCCGACGTGGCAATTCAGAACGGCAGCAACGTGCATACCGACTGGCGGGGCTATGCGGTGGTGCCCTCGCTGACGGCGTATCGCAAAAACATCATTACGCTCGATACCGAATCGCTGGCCGACGATGCCGATGTTGAACTTGAAGGGCAGACGGTGATCCCCGGCGGCGGGGCGGTGGTGCAGGCAAACTATCAGACCCACATCGGCAGCCGCGTGCTGTTTACCCTTCGCGATAGCCACGGCCCGCTGCCGTTCGGCGCCAGCGTTCGCTTGCGTAAAGCAGAAGACGATCGGGGCGCGGCGCCGGGCGGCATGGTGGCGGATGGCGGGCAGGTCTATCTGAGCGGTATTCCGCAAGAAGGGACGCTCGATGCCGCCTGGAACACCGACAATATCTCACGGAGATGCGCGCTGCATTTCCATCTTACCGATACCGTACAGCAGGGGCAGAGTCCGGTTAAAACCGTCTCTGGCCTCTGCCAGTAGGTCTGCACAGAGGTGATTTTGCGCATAGTATCGTTTTTATTCCTGCTGATGGCGGGGATTTATAGCCACAGCGGCTGGGCGGAAACCTGCAGAGGAGATATCGGCCAGATGACCGTGAACGTCCAGAATATCAAGTACCTGCCCACGCTGCCGTTGAATACCCAGATGACCGGCATGATGGCGGATAACGGCAGCGGGATTCATTTCTCCTGCGATCTTCAGGTGCCGAAAGCGGCGGCAAAGCGTCTGGTTTATCGGCAGCTAAAAACGGCCTCAACGCCGCTGTCAATCGGCGGCCAGCACGTGTTCCCCTCAGCGCTGGACGGCATAGGATACTCGCTGGGCTTCCAGTGCAGCGGCGGCGCCGTTCGCTTTATTGATGGCAGCCATGCGGCCGGTAATGGGGAATCCGTGACGGTTTGCGACAGCAATGAGATGGCTAACCTGCTGAACCAGCAGCAGATTGTGGTGAAAGTCTTTGTGACGTTTTATAAGACGGGTAATGTCGCCCTGGTCAGCGGCAACCACGCAAACGTTCCGGCGCAGCCGCAGATTGGCGAACTCACTATCCAGCAGCAGGCCGACAGCCGCAGCGGTTTTGTCGCCAGCTCGCCGGTCACGCTCGATATGGCGGCGCTGAATGTCGATATCGGCAGCAGCGGCAGCTGTCAGGTTTCAACCGCGAATATTCACGTTAGCCTTGGCACGGTAAATAAAGCGGAGTTTAAGGGCAAAAACACCACCGGCGGCGTCGCGAAGCGCTTCTCCATACCGGTCTTCTGCTCCACGCCAACCGATATCCGCATCGGCTTTTTTGGCGTCACCTCGCCATCCGGGGGAACGGATACTCTGGCGCTAAGTAAAGCAAACGCCTCCGCGAGCGGTGTGGGCGTCAGGCTCACCTACGGCAATAACAGTGCCCCAGCGCCCGCCGCCGGAACCGGCGTCAAAATCAATGAGGCCAGTAACTTACCTGTACTCAAGCGGATTACCGCCAGCAGCGCGGGGGCGGCGGAAAATATCAACTTTAACGCCCAGTACGTACAGACGGATGACGCGGTAACCGCCGGTACCGCCAATAGCATGGTGACATTTGCGCTGGAGTATAACTGACCGTCGCTTTCGCGCTGTCGCTCACAAAAAAGAGAAGTCATAACGATTTTTCGCACGGCGAGCGGATCGGTACGCTATCAATGATCGAGAGATTAAGCGGCTGTCCGGGAATATTTTTGTGCGGGAAAATCGATAATGAAAATCGCCTTTGGGGAGCTTAAGCCACTATTGCAGGCGCAGCGGATTTTTGTCGGCGGGCAGACGCTGGCCTGTAGCCACGCCTTTTACCGTGACGACCTGCCGATTGAGATACCGGAAAACTTAGCCACCGAGGCCTATACCACCTACTGGGGGCGCTGCGGCGAACGGCTGGCCTCGCTGGGCGCCTTTAGCTATACGCGAACCCTGCTGCCGGCGCTGATTAACGTGGGGCGCTACACGTCGATTGCCGATCGGTTACAGGTGCTCGGCGACCGACATCCCCTGGAGTGGGCCAGCGCCAGCCCGGTGTTTTATGCCCATCATTCCGGCGTGATGGCGACGCTGGCCGCCGATAGCGGCAGGACCAACCAGTTTTATCCTTTTGCAAAAACGCCCCGGTCGATAACCATCGGCAACGATGTGTGGATTGGCCAGAATGTCACCCTGGCGCAGGGGATCACTATTGGCGATGGGGCTGTCATTGCCGCCAACGCGCTGGTGGTCAAAGACGTCGCACCGTACGCCATCGTCGGCGGTAATCCCGCGAAGATCATCCGCATGCGCTTCAGCGAGGCGATTATTGAGCAGCTGATGGCGCTACGATGGTGGCGTTACTCCGCCCAGGATATTGCCGGGTATCCGGTTAATCAGGTTGAGCGCTTTTGCGAGCAGCTCGCCGGGCGGGTGGCCGAAGGAACGATGCCGCCTTTCTCGCCGCCGGTATTGACGGTATCCATGATTAAAGATTTTATAAACAATAAACAGCATCCGCTGCGCAGCGCGGTGTAATCATAAACGGTTCACATTTGAACAAGGATATAACGATGAAGTTGAAGTCAGGTCTTGTTTTCGTCATCGCTGCCGTCGCCTTTGGCGCCCAGGCGCGCGACATGAACAGCATTCAACAAAGCGGTGAACTTAAAGTCGGCGTCCCGGGGGATTACGCGCCGCTGGCGTTTCATAATAAAGCCGGGGAGCTGGTGGGCTACGATGTTGATATGGCGAAAGATCTCGGCAAGCGGCTTGGGCTAAAGGTGAGCTTTGTGACGACCAGCTGGCCCACGCTCTCCGCCGACCTGAAGGCCGATAAGTTTGATATCGCCATGGGCGGGGTGACGGAAACCGCAGCGCGGGCGAAAGATTTCGCGTTAAGCCAGCCGGTGGTGCCGAACGGCAAGATTGCGCTGGCTAACTGCGCGGCGGCGCCGGCGCTCGGTAGCCTGGAAAAAATCGACCAGCCAAACGTGAAGGTGGTGGTGAATCCGGGCGGCACCAACCAAAGCTTTGTCGATGAACATATCAAACAGGCGCAGATTATTCGGGTGAAAAACAATATCGATAACCTTGAAGCGCTGCGGCAGAAAACGGCGGATATGATGGTGACCGACCTGATTGAGGGCGTCTATTACGAGAGCAATGAGCCGGGCGTGTTTTGCGTGGCCAATGAGCAGCCGTTCCCGGGCACCGCCAGCTTCAAAGTCTATATGATGAATAAAGATAACCCGCAGCTGCTGGACAAGGTTAACCAGTGGCTGGCCAGCCAGGACAAAAACGTGCTGAAACAGAAGTGGCGCATTCATGACCAGCTAAAACCATAAAGCAATAAAGGTTTTCTATGCGGGGGTGGCGGAAGATATTCAGCGTATCGGGTTTTCCGCCAGCACATCGTGAAGCAGCCAGTCATAAAACACCTTCACTTCCGGGCGCATGACCGCATGCTGGGGCGTCACAATATAGTAGGACCAGGTGAGCGGCCAGCGGCGGGCCGGGTGTAGCTGAACGAGCTGGCCGGTGGCGAGGAGCTGTTGTACCAGCGCCCGGCGAACAATAGCGACGCCGCGCCCGCTGAGCGCGGCCAGGATGACCGCCGACGTTGAGTTAATATGCAACCCGCTATCGCGCGCCGTTGGCGCCTGAGCGGCCTCCAGCACTTCCGCCCATGATGGAAAGCTGGCGCCGGGATAGGGCGTATCATCATGAATCAGCTTTTGCGCCGCCAGCCACTCGCCGCAGGCGGTTTTGTCTGCCGGGACGATTCGCGGGCTGCACACCAGCACCGCTTCTTCATCCATCAGCCAGGTTTTATCGACCCCGGGCCAGTCGCCGCGACCGCAGCGTACCGCCAAATCCGCTTCGCCGTGGGCCACATCCATCAGCTTTTCCGTAACGTTGAGACGCAGGTCGATATTATCATAGACTTCAGAGAAGCGGTTTAAGCGCTCCATCAGCCAGTTCATCATCAGAACCTGCGAGGCGGTAATCACCACCACGGAACGCGCCCGGCGGCCGCGAAGCTTATTCAGTCCGCTCTCCAGCTTATCCAGCCCCTGAGTAATATCCTGCAGCGCCGCCTGCGCTTCGCTCACCAGGGTGAGACGCTCTTTACCGCTACGGGTACGGTGCAGCAGCGGATGGCCGACCCACTCTTCCAGCGCCCTGACCAGCTGCCCGACGGCGGCGGGCGTCACGCCCAGCTCGCGCGCCGCACCGGTAAAGCTGCCGTGGCGGGCGGTGGCTTCAAACGCGTGAAGCCATTTCAGTCGGTTAAGCGAACGCATGGTGAATATCCCTCAGTGAATTTGCGTCTCAGTATAGGTCATCAAGATAGATTTTCTTTGTCGTTGGGCTATTTCTTCTCATTCGTCAGCGCGCTGCAGGAAAGGCATGCTTAGGCTACACAAATCAAGCGTGAAGAGGTGAATGATGAATACGGCGTTTATGGGAAAAAAACTGTTAGTGGTTGGCGGGACCAGCGGTATGGGGCTGGCGACGGCCAAACGGGTGGTGGAGAATGGCGGCAGCGTGGTGCTGGTGGGCAATCGTCGGCAGAAGGCCGAACAGGCGCGTCAGGCGCTGGCGGCAGCGGGGAAGGTGGATGTTATCGTCGCTGACCTGACGAGCGAAAGCGGTATGCAGCAGGTTATGGCCGCTATTAACGCGGAACATCAGGATATCAGCCTGCTGGTCAACGCCGCCGGCGTTTTCTTCCCGAAGCCGTTTATCGAACATGAAATGGCTGACTACGATCGGTATATGCATCTCAACCGCGCGACGTTTTTTATCACCCGCGAGGTGGTGCGCAATATGCTGGCTAATGGCATCAAAGGTTCGATTGTGAATATCGGCTCGATGTGGGCGCAGCAGGCCATCGGCGCAACGCCGTCGTCAGCCTACTCCATGGCGAAAGCGGGTCTGCATGCGCTGACCAAAAATCTGGCGATTGAGCTGGGCGGCAGCGGGATTCGGGTCAATGCGGTATCGCCGGCGGTGGTGCATACGCCGATATATGAAGGGTTTATCCCTAAAGAGGATGTGAAGGATGTGATGAACAGCTTTGACGGCTTCCATCCCATTGGCCGCGTCGGCACGCCTGATGATATCGCGCAAACCGTGGCGTTTCTGCTCAGCGATAGCACCCGCTGGGTGACCGGCGCGGTTTGGGATATTGATGGCGGCGTGATGGCTGGTCGTCATGCCTGATTACGTTCATTATGTCAGTCAGGGTATTGGCATAACGCAAACGAATTCAGGATAAAGAGAGTCATGAGCGCTGAGATAACGCTGCCCGTCGGACAGCAAAACCAAAATATTGTTCGCCTGGCGACGGCGCAGGCGCTCGCAGGAGCAAACTCGGTGGTGTTTTACGCCACAGGGGCGATTGTGGGCAATGCCATCGCGCCCTCGCCGACGCTGGCCACGCTGCCCATCACCATTTTTGTGCTGGGGATGGCGGCCTGTATTTTGCCGTTTGGCGCGCTGGCCAGAAGACGCGGGCGCAAAACGGTCTTTATGGTCGGTACCGGCGCCGGCGTGTTGACGGGAGCGCTGGCGGCGCTGGCGGTCGCGATCGCTTCGTTCGGACTGTTCTGTCTCGCGGCCTTTTTCGGCGGCGCCTATGCGGCGGTGGCGGTGTCCTTCCGCTTTGCCGCTACCGACGGCGTCAGCGGCGAGCGGCGCGCGCGGGCGCTCTCGCTGGTCATGGGCGGCGGCGTGGCGGCGGGGATCATCGGCCCGATGCTGGTGACCGCGACCATGAATTTGTGGCCGCCGCACACCTTTGCGATGACCTTTATCGCTCAGGGGCTGGTGGCGGCGGTATCCGCGCTGGTCTTGCTGGGGGTAAAAACCCCCGAGCCGGCGGCGCAGGCCAAATCGGGCGGGCGCCCGCTGGGCGAAATCGTGCGCCAGCCGGGGTTTTCCCGGACGGTTTTTAGCGGCGCTATATCCTATATGGTGATGAACTTCCTGATGACCGCGGCGCCGCTTTCCATGCATATGCACGGGATCTCCCAGCAGGCGTCGAATCTGGGCATTCAGTGGCACGTGATCGCCATGTACGGTCCCGGATTTTTTACCGGCAAGCTGATTAATCGCTTCGGCGCCCGGCGTATTAACGCGGCCGGTTTAGTTCTGCTGCTGCTGTCGGTGATGGTTGGCCTCGCCGGTATCGACGTGATGCACTACTGGCTGTCGCTGATCCTGCTGGGTATCGGCTGGAACTTCGGCTTTACCGGCGCGTCGGCGCAGATCATGGATTTCCACCGGCCGGAAGAGAAAACTCAGGTGCAATCGCTGAATGATTTTATTGTCTTCGGCGTCATGATGATTGGCTCATTTTCCTCGGGCGCGTTGATGAACCTCTTCGGCTGGAATGCCGTGCTGTGGGGTTCGCTGGTGCCGGTTGCGGTTGCGCTGATCGCATTGTTGGCAGGCCGACGCCCAACGCTAAGGGGTTAATCCTCTTAGCTTTTCAAACGCAGGCGGAATTATTTTTCCGCTTTTTATTTCTGCCGCGAGAGCAAATTTAAAATATGAATTGGTAGGGTGAGATAAAATTCATCTCTCTTTTTTACTGCTTAATGGAAACACGCTAATGTGAATCCTCTCATTAATGTTTTACCCGTTTGTATAATAAGGGTGAATACATGGAAAATTGAGCAAAGGGGTGAGATTTTTAGCCGCCGCGCGCAGCGCAGAATAATATAGTGATGATAGGGTGTGGTTATTATATCTATAGGTCCTGCCTGTCATCGGCTTTGACGCTAATCAATATCCACGGCGCCGTCACCGCTATGATGTTACGTGAAACTATAAATATAAAACGTCATTATCTCAGCTGCAATGCCTCAAAGGAATGATCTTATGAAGAAAATTGCGACCATTACAGCCTCGGTCATTACCGCAGGCGTGTTATGTTATTTAGGGTTGTCAGGCTATATCTGGTATTACGACAGTCAGCGTATTAAAAAAAACGACGTCCGGTTCTCGGCGGTTGCCGAGAATAATAAAGTTCTCTCTTTTTTTAGTGAAAAAGGTTGCGACTATTGCCATACGCCCTCGGCGGAGTTGCCCTTTTACGCCGCTTTTCCCGTTGCCAAACAGCTGATGGATTATGACGTACAGCTGGGATACAAATCCTTTAACCTTCAATCCGTGCGTACGTCACTGATTGACGATAAACCCGTTTCACAAAGTGAATTAAACAAGATTGAGTGGGTTATGCAGCATCAAACGATGCCGCCTACGCGATACGTCGCGCTGCACTGGACCGGCGGCGTTAGCGACAGCGAACGTATTGAGATACTCAACTGGATTAAGCACCAGCGCGAGCGCTACTACGCCAGCGCTGATACCGCCGCGCAGCATCGCAATGAACCTCTCCAGCCGATCCCTAAAAAGCTGCCCGTTGATGAGCGGAAAGCTGCGCTGGGTTTTCGTCTTTATCACGACGCGCGAATGTCCGGGGATAGCACCATTTCTTGCGCACACTGCCATGCGTTAAACGCGGGCGGGGTCGATGGCAGAAAAACGTCTATCGGCGTGGGGGGCGCTGTTGGGCCAATTAACGCGCCAACGGTATTTAACGCCGTCTTTAATATTGAGCAATTCTGGGACGGACGGGCATCAACGCTGCAAGAACAGGCCGGTGGCCCGCCGTTAAACCCCATTGAGATGGCATCAAAATCCTGGGGAGACATTATTAATAAACTGGATAAAGATCCCGTATTGAAAAAGGATTTTTTAGCCGTTTATCCGCAAGGTTTTAGCGGTGAGCGCATCACTGACGCTATCGCTGAATTTGAAAAAACATTAATTACCCCCGACGCGCCATTTGATAATTGGCTGCGCGGTGATGAAGACGCGCTGACCGCGCAACAAAAACATGGCTATCAGCTATTTAAAGATAATAAATGTGCTACCTGTCACGGCGGTATTATTCTCGGCGGCCGCTCTTTTGAACCGCTGGGGCTGAAGCGTGATTTTAATTTTGGTGAAATCACGGCTGCTGATATTGGCCGAATGAATGTGACGAAAGAGGTACGGGATAAATTACGCCAAAAAGTGCCGGGTCTACGCAACGTGGCGCTCACCGCGCCCTATTTTCATCGCGGTGATGTTCCGACGCTTGATGGCGCAGTAAAACTGATGCTGCGCTATCAGGTCGGTACGGATTTAGCGCAAAAAGATATCGATGATATTGTCGCTTTTCTGCATAGCCTGACCGGTGTTTATACGCCGTATCAGCCGGGGCAATAACGGGATGATGAGCGAAAGTTCCCGGAGCTGGCTCAGGGCCATTAAACTGCACTGCGAACGCGATGGTCGGACGCTGCTGAAAGATTTTTCATTCAGCGTTTCGGCGGGCGATTGGGTGCAGATAGCCGGAGGCAACGGTGCGGGGAAAACCACTCTCCTGCGCCTGCTTATCGGGCTGGCCCGCGCTGATGCCGGAGAAATCTACTGGCAGGGCCGCCCTCTGCATCGCGTGCGCGATAGCTACCAGCAAAACCTGCTGTGGATTGGCCATAAGCCGGGAATCAAAGCCAGGCTGACCGCCATGGAAAACCTGCGCTTTCTCCATCAACACGATGATATCGCCCAGTGCCGGGAGGCCCTTAAGCAGGCCGGGCTTGCCGGCTTCGACGATATTCCTGTTAACCAGCTCTCCGCCGGTCAGCAGCAGCGCGTGGCGCTGTCGCGCCTCTGGCTGACCCGCGCCCGCCTGTGGATCCTCGACGAACCTTTTACCGCCGTCGATACGGAGGGCGTCGAACGCCTGATTCAGCGCATGGCGCAGCACACGGAGCAAGGCGGCATCGTCATTTTCACTGCTCATCAATCAATTAGCGCGGCATCCGACAGGATTCGACGCATTGCGCTGTGCGGCGAGAGGGCGGAACCGTGATGTGGCGGATTTTTTGCCTTGAACTGCGGGTCGCGTTTCGCCATCGCGCGGAAATCGCCAATCCGCTGTGGTTTTTTCTGATTGTCATTACGCTGTTTCCGCTTGCCGTTGGTCCGGAGCCGCAGCTGCTGGCGCGGCTGACGCCCGGCATTATTTGGGTCGCTGCGCTGCTCTCCTCGCTGCTGGCGCTCGAGCGCTTGTTTCGCGACGACTTACAGGACGGCAGCCTTGAACAGCTGATGCTGCTGCCTTTACCGCTGCCGGCGGTGGTCGTGGCTAAAGTGATGGCTCACTGGGTGGTCACCGGTGTGCCCCTGCTGATCCTGTCGCCGCTGGTGGCTCTGCTGCTGGGCATGGACGTCTATGGCTGGAAAATTATGGCGCTGACCCTGCTATTAGGGACGCCGACGCTGGGGTTCCTCGGCGCGCCGGGCGTGGGGCTCACCGTCGGACTTAAGCGCGGCGGCGCGCTGTTAAGCATTCTGGTTCTGCCGCTGACTATTCCCTTACTTATTTTTGCTACCGCCGCGATGGATGCGGCCTCCATGCATCTGCCCGTGGCGGGGTATATGGCGATATTGGGCGCGCTGCTGGCGGGCAGCGCAACGTTAAGCCCCTTTGCGACGGCGGCGGCGCTACGCGTCAGTCTGCACTAGCGCGGTTTTTGATGGATGGCGCTTATCAGGTTTGCGGCGCCTGGGATTCAGGCCCGGGCTTATCAATGGATTTATCTTTATTTCTGGTGACTGAAATATGAGGAAAACAGGGATTCAACTGACGAATCCGCCGCGGCTTTATCAGCTCTGCGGCAGGGTCGCTCCGTGGCTGGGCGGCGCCAGCGCGCTGGTACTGATCGCAGGCTGGGTCTGGGGATTTGGCTTTGCGCCCGCGGACTATCAGCAGGGCGAGAGCTATCGCATTATCTATCTGCATGTTCCGGCGGCAATGTGGTCTATGGGCATTTATGCCCTGATGGCGGCCGCGGCGTTCATCGGCGTGGTCTGGCAGATGAAAATGGCCAATCTGGCGCTGGCGGCGATGGCGCCCGTGGGGGCGGTGTTTACTTTTGTGGCGCTGGTGACCGGTTCCGCGTGGGGTAAGCCAATGTGGGGAACCTGGTGGGTTTGGGATGCCAGATTGACCTCTGAGCTGGTGCTGCTGTTTCTCTACGTCGGCGCGATAGCGCTGTGGCACGCTTTTGACGATCGCCGTCTGGCCGGGCGCGCGGCGGCTATTCTGGTGCTGATTGGCGTGGTGAATTTACCTATCGTTCACTACTCGGTTGAGTGGTGGAACACCCTGCATCAGGGCTCAACGAATATGCAGCAAAGCATCGCCCCGGCGATGCGCGCGCCGCTGCGGCTGGCGATTATCGGCTACCTGCTGCTGTTTATCACGCTGGCGCTAATGCGCATGCGGAATCTGATTTTGCTCATGGAAAAACGTCGCCCGTGGGTCAGTGAACTGATTTTAAAAAGAGGTCGTCGATGAGCAGCGCATTTACAAGCTGGAGTGATTTCCTGACCATGGGCGGCTATGCCTTTTACGTCTGGCTGGCGGTGGCGTTGACCATTCTCCCGCTGGCGGCGCTGGTCGCGCACAGCGCGATCCTGCATCGTGTCATTCTGCGCGATATCGCCCGGCAGCGCGCCCGTGAAGCCCGCAGGCGCGCGGCGCGGGAGGCGATATGAATATTCGCCGCAAAAACCGCCTGTGGGTCGCCCTCGCGGTGATCGCCGGGCTAACGCTGACCACCGCGCTGGTGCTCTATGCGCTGCGTTCCAGTATCGACCTGTTCTATACGCCTGGCGAAATCCTCTACGGCAAGCGCGAAACGCAGCAGCGGCCCGAGCGGGGTCAGCGTCTGCGCGTCGGCGGGATGGTCGCGCCCGGCAGCGTGAAGCGGGATGCGAATTCGCTGCAGGTGAGTTTTAGCATCTATGACGCCGAAGGTTCGGTGGACGTCAGCTACGAAGGCATTCTGCCGGACCTGTTCCGCGAAGGGCAGGGCGTGGTGGTTCAGGGCGAGCTTGATGCGCACAACCGGATACAGGCGAAAGAAGTGCTCGCCAAACACGATGAGAACTACACTCCGCCAGACGTGGAAAAAGCGATGGAGAGCAACCATCGTCGCCCGGATAGCGCCTACAGGGACACATCCTTATGATGCCTGAAGTCGGCAACGGGCTGCTGTGCCTGGCGCTTGGCGTCGCGCTACTGCTTTCCGTCTATCCGCTGTGGGGCGCGGCGCGGGGGGACAGGCGAATGATGGCCTCTTCCCGGGTATTTGCCGTTCTGCTGTTCATCCTCATTATGGGCGCCTTTATGGTGCTGATTAACGCCTTCATTACCAACGATTTTACGTTGAGCTACGTGGCCAGTAACGCCAATACTCAGCTGCCGGTCCGGTACCGCGTGGCCGCAGCCTGGGGCGCACATGAAGGTTCGCTGCTGCTATGGGTGCTGCTGATGAGCGGCTGGACAGTGGCGGTAGCGCTGCGCAGCAGGCGAATGCCGCTTGATATTGTCGCCCGGGTGCTGGCGGTGATGGGAACGATCAGCGTTGGCTTTCTGCTGTTTATTCTGTTCACCTCCAACCCGTTTGCCCGTACGCTGCCGGAATTTGCCATTGAAGGGCGCGACCTGAACCCGCTGTTGCAGGACCCCGGGCTCATTTTCCATCCGCCGCTGCTGTATATGGGCTATGTGGGCTTCTCGGTGAGTTTTGCCCTGGCGATAGCCGCGCTGTTGAGCGGGCGGCTGGATAGCACCTTCGCGCGCTTCTCTCGCCCATGGACGCTGGCGGCGTGGGCGTTCCTGACGCTCGGTATTGTGCTGGGCTCCGCGTGGGCTTACTACGAGCTCGGATGGGGAGGCTGGTGGTTCTGGGATCCGGTGGAAAACGCGTCGCTGATGCCATGGCTGGCCGGCACCGCGCTGCTGCATTCGCTGGCGGTCACTGAACAGCGCGCCAGCTTCAAGGCGTGGACGCTTCTGCTCGCTATCTGCGCATTTTCGCTCTGTCTGCTGGGGACCTTTCTGGTACGTTCCGGCGTGCTGGTCTCGGTTCACGCTTTTACCTCCGACCCGGCGCGCGGCATGTTTATTCTTGCCTTTATGGTGCTGGTCATTGGCGGCTCTTTACTGCTGTTCGCCATGCGTGGCTATAAAGTCCGCTCTCGGGTAAATAATGCGCTCTGGTCGCGCGAGTCGCTGCTGCTCGGCAACAACGTTCTGCTGATGGTCGCTATGCTCACGGTGCTGCTGGGTACGCTGCTGCCGCTGGTGCATAAACAGCTGGGTCTCGGCAGTATTTCGATTGGCGCGCCGTTCTTTAATACGATGTTTAGCTGGCTGATGGCGCCGTTTGCGCTCCTGATGGGCATCGGCCCGCTGGTGCGCTGGGGGCGCGATCGCCCGCGTAAGCTCAGGAGGCTGCTGGTTATCGCCTGCGCAAGCACGCTGGCGCTGTCGCTTCTGTTGCCGTGGTGGTTGGGCGATAAGATTGTCGCCATGACGGTGGTCGGGCTGGCGATGGCCTGTTGGGTCTTTGTGCTGGCGGGAGTAGAGATCGCTTTGCGGGTTTCACGCGGCGCCAGGATGACCCTCAGCTACTGGGGAATGGTCGCAGGCCACCTCGGGCTGGCGGTCACCCTCGTGGGTATCGCCTTTAGTCAAAATTACAGCGTGGAGCGCGACGTGCGCATGCGGGTGGGCGACAGCGTCGATGTCCATGAATATCGCTTTTCTTTCCGTGAGGTCAAAGAGGCGATCGGCCCAAACTATCGCTCCGCCGTCGCGGTGATTGGCGTCATGCGACGCGGTGAACCGCAGGCGATACTGAATGCGGAAAAGCGCTTTTACCACAGCAGCAGCGCCATGATGACCGAAGCGGCGGTTGACGGCGGATTCACCCGCGATCTCTATGCCGCGCTGGGCGAAGAGCTGGGCAACGGCGCCTGGGCCGTACGCCTTTATTATAAACCGTTCGTACGCTGGATTTGGGCCGGGGGAGTGCTGATGGCGCTGGGCGGGCTGTTGTGCCTGTGCGATCCGCGCTATCGCCCGCGCCGCGGATATCCTGGCGCGGAGGCCAGATGAAGCGCTGTACGTTGTTGATGCCGCTGGTCATGTTTATGGCTATCGCGATGCTGCTGCTGTGGCAGCTGGCGCGTAATGTGGAAGGGGACGATCCCAATAGCCTGGAGTCGGCGCTGATCGGAAAACCGGTACCGATTTTCCGTCTTGAGGCGCTGGAAGATCCCGGGCAGCATTTTCAGTCGGATGCGCTGGCCCAGGGCAAACCGCTGCTGCTTAACGTCTGGGCGACCTGGTGCCCGACCTGTCGCGCAGAGCATCAGTATTTGAATCAGCTTTCCGCGCGGGGGATCCGCGTGGTGGGGCTGAACTACAAAGACGATCGGCAGAAAGCAATTGGCTGGCTGAACACGCTGGGCAATCCCTACGCGCTGAGCCTGTTTGACGGCGACGGGATGCTCGGGCTGGATCTCGGAGTCTACGGCGCGCCGGAGACGTTTTTGATCGATGGACAGGGGATCATTCGCTACCGCCACGCGGGTGATCTTAACGATCGGGTGTGGGAGCGCGAATTCAGGCCGCTGTGGGAGAAGTTTAGCCGGGAGGCTGCGCCATGAGATTATTACTGAGCGCGCTGATGCTGCTGCTTTGCGCAAACGCGCTGGCCGCTATTGATGTCATGCCGTTTAAGGACGAGGAGCAGGAACAGCGGTTTCGCCTGCTTACGGAGCAGTTTCGGTGCCCGAAATGCCAGAACAATAGCATTGCGGATTCCAGTTCCGCGATCGCGGCCGACCTGCGGCAGAAAGTTTTTACGCTCATGCAGGAAGGAAAAAGCGACAGCGATATTGTGGACTACATGGTGGCGCGCTACGGCAACTTCGTTACCTACGATCCGCCATTAACCCCGCTGACGATGCTGCTGTGGGTCGTGCCGGCCGCAGCGATCGCCATGGGCGGTTGGGCTATAGTGGCCCGCTCCCGCCGCCGCGTCAGGCCAGGGCAGGAGACGTTTTCTGACGGCCGGGCGCCGGAGGATAAATCCGCCGGGCCGTGGATTTTTATACCTGGCGCGGTGCTTGCGCTGGCGGTAGGTGCGGTCAGCTATAGCCAGACCGGCCACTATCAGCAGGTGCAACGCTGGCAGCAGGCGGTGGCTCAGACGCCGGCTCTGTTGGCGCGGGTGCAGGATCCAAAGGCGCAGCCGCTTGATGAAGACGAACTGCGGCGTCTGGCCCTCGGGCTACGCACGACGCTGTGGCAAAATCCGGACGCTTCTATTGAGGACTGGCTTATGCTTGGGCGTCTCGGCAGGGTCCTGGACAACGCCGCTATGGCGACTCAGGCCTATGCTCGCGCTTACGCGCTGGCTCCGGATAACGATAGTGCGGCATTTGGCTATGCGGAGGCGCTGCTGCGGGTATCTGACCCGCGGGGCGATGCGCTGGTGCGCCAACTGATGGAGAGCCAGCGCGTTAACGACCGCCTGCTTAATCTGTACGCGCTCAGTGCATCAGAGCAGGCGCATTTCAGCGAGGCGCTGACGGCGTGGCGGTTGCTGCTAAAACGATTACCGCCGGACGATACGCGCCGGGCGGTCATTGAGCATCATATCAACCAGACGGAGCAACGGTTAACCCACGAACATCCCGCCGTTGACGCGCAAGGTTAATAACCGCTCCGTTTGTTCACCAGGTTTTTCAGCGGCAGCGCCTGCTGCTGCCGCCGGATGTTGTCCAGCAGCTGGCGGGCAATCACCTCCGTCTGCGCGATGGAGGCCATATGCGGCGTGATCGCCACCTGCGGGTGTTGCCACAGCGGGTCCTCCTGGGGCAGGGGCTCGACGGGGAAGACGTCCAGCACCGCGCCGGACAGCTTGCCGCTATCCAGCGCCTCGAGCACGTCCTGATTCACCATATGCTCGCCGCGGCCGCAGTTAATCAGCGACGCGCCGTCGGGCAGCTGCTGCAGTAAAGGATGGGCGAGGATACCTCGCGTCTCCCCGGTTAACGGCAGGACGTTGATCAGCGCATCCAGCTGGCCAAGGAATTCGCCAGCCTGCGCCTCTCCGTGGTAGCAGCGCACGCCGGCAAGGGATTTTTCGCTACGCGCCCAGCCGGAAACCCGATACCCCAGCGCGGCCAGCTGCGAGGCGATATAGCCGCCAATTTCGCCGAGGCCCATGACGCCAACGTGATAATCGGCCGCCGCTCGCTGCGGATACATCTTCCAGACGCGCTCGCGCTGGTGGGCCAGTGCCCGGTCAAAGTGACGCTGAAACCACAGCACGCCCCACAGCGCGTATTCAAACATACCGTGACGAAAATCTTCATCCACCACCCGGCAGAGCGGAACGTCGCTGGCGAAAACGCTGGCGGGCAAATGGTCTACGCCGGCAGACGCGGCCTGGATCAGCTTCAGCTGAGGCGAGCGCGCCAGCAGCTGCGGGTCGGGAAACCAGCAGCAGGCGTATTGCGCCTCGCGGGCGGCGGGGTCCTCGGGCAGAACCGTTTTCACTTCCGGGAATAGTGCGAACGCGGCGCAAATCTCCCGGGTGTACTGAGGATCGTTACAATCCACGACGATGGTGAACTGAGTCATAGGCATTAGCTCTTATAAGAAGTATCAAGACGGTCGAGGCGCCGCAGCCACGCCTGCCACACCAGCTGGCGTTCATATTCAACCCCCATTAGCTGCTCACAGGCGTGCCGGCTCAGTGGTTCAGGTATCGTATGGATGGGGCCGAGCGGCGCCAGCTGCGCGGCGGCCATCTGGATCTCGCAGGCGCGGTTCAGGTAGTACATGATGTAAAACGCATCGGCGACGGTGCGCCCGACCGACAGCAGCCCGTGGCTTTGCAGGATCATAGCGATGTTCTCGCCGAGCGAGCGCTGGATCCGCACGCGTTCATCGAGATCGAATGCGACGCCTTCATAAGGATGGTAGCCGACGCGTTGATAAAATTCGGTGCTGATTTGGTTAAGCTGCAGCAGCCCGTCTGCGCAGGCGGCAACGGCCATCCCCGGCAGCGTGTGGGTGTGGATCACGCAGTGGGCGTCTTCCCGGGCCATATGGACCGCGCTATGAATGGTAAATCCCGCCGAGTTTGCCGGGGCGCTGCCCTCGACGACCTTACCCTGCATATCGACCACGATTAAGTTGCTGGCGGTGACTTCGTCAAACATCATGCCAAAGGGGTTAATCAAAAAACGCGGCTCGCCGTCGCCGGGCAGGCGCACGGAGAAGTGGGTATACAGCGTGTCTTCCCAGCCGAAGAGCGCCGCCAGACGATAGGCGGCGGCCAGCTGCTGGCGTAGTTCCCGTTCAGTTGCCATTTATTGCACTCCCATAAATTCACGAATGCGGGTGAGGGTCGGATCGGCGGCATCGCTGCGAATGCGCTGCGGCGGCATATCGCTCTGCACGACGCCGTTTTCCATCATCACCACCCGGTCAGAAATTGATAAGGCGAAGTCCATCTCGTGGGTCACGATAATCATCGTCATGCCTTCGCGGGCGAGGGACTGAATGACCTTCAGCACTTCGCCAACCAGTTCAGGGTCCAGCGCCGACGTGGGTTCATCAAACAGCATGATGTCCGGTTTCAGCGCCAGGGCGCGGGCGATGGCCACGCGCTGCTGCTGGCCGCCGGAGAGCTGGTACGGGTACTTTTCGGCGTGCGCCAGCAGACCGACGCGATCCAGCAGCCACAGCGCCTGCTCTCTGGCGGCGGCGCGGTCGAGCAGCTTGTGATAGAGCGGGGCGAGCATCACGTTATCCAGCACCGTGCGGTGGGGAAACAGGTTGAAGCCCTGGAACACCATGCCGATGCGGCGTACGCCCGCGCGCATTTGCTGTTTATCCACAACGGAGGCGCCCTTCAGGTAATCCTCGCCGTAAAGAATGATCTCGCCGCCGTCGATGCTTTCAAGAGCGTTAATGGTGCGGATCAGGGTGGTCTTGCCGGAGCCGGACGGGCCGATGATGCTGATTACCTCGCCGTTTTCCACTTTCAGGTCGATGCCTTTCAGCACGTGGTGCTGGCCCCAGGATTTTTCGATGGCGTGCAGATCCAGCGCCGGTGGGTTGCCGCTGGCGGCCTGCGCTTTTTGCGTCTGTACCGGCGGCTTCAGGTTCTGGCGCAGGGTTTCGCATTCATGCTCGTTGAGCGTTTGCGGGCGCTTACGCTGAATATCCAGCAGGTTTTCCAGCGCCCGGAACAGCCAGCTAAACATCGTGACGACCATAACGTAGTAAATGGCGACCGCCAGCAGCGTCTCCATGACGAGAAAATTCTGCGCGTACAGGCGCTGGCCGGTCAGCAGCAGCTCCGGCAGCGAAATAACCGACAGAATCGAGCTGAGCTTGATGATGGTGATGTATTCGTTAATCAGCGTGGGCAGGGAAATACGAAAAGCCTGCGGGATAATAATTAAGCGCTGAATCCCGATAAAGCTAAAGCTTAAGGCATGCCCGGCTTCGCTTTGCCCCCTGGCGACCGAAAGCAGGCCGCCGCGATGGATTTCCGCCATGTAGGCCGCTTCGGTCACCGTCATCGAGACCAGCCCGGCAATAAACGGAACGCCGAGCAGCGGTTGGGTGGCCGGAAACAGCTGCGGCAGGTTATAGACAAAGACCAGCAGGACCATCAGCGGTACGCTGCGGAAAAACCAAATATAGAGTTCGACGGGAACCTTCAGCCAGCGCGGGCCGGAGAGCTTCGCGCAGGCTAAAAGAAAACCTAATATCAGGCCAATAAACCAGGACAATGAACTGACGACAACCACGGTGACACACGCCTGCCAGAATGCCCCAACGCTAAATAATGAAAAAAAGTATCCCCAATCGAACTCCATACCGACTCCCGTTTAATTATTGTATTAATTGATGCTTTCTAAGTTGTATTTCTTGATGATGGCGTCATATTTGCCGTTGGCTTTAAGGGTGGCTAACGTTGATTTAATGGCCTCGGCCAGCTCGGTGTTGCCTTTGGCGACGTAAATTCCCAGCGGCAGCGGATAGACCAGACGGTTCGAGCTAATGGCCAGGCGGCCGCGGCTTTTCTCGACGATAATTTGCGCCGCCGGGGCGATTTCTAACTGGGCGTTGATATTTTTCGACAGCAGGGCCTGGGAGGCTTCCGGCGCGGTCGGGAATTCCTGGATACTAATGGCCGGTTTGCCGTTTTTCAGGCAGTACTCGTCGGAGTGCGTTTTCAGGCTGGAAACCCAGGCGGTACCCGCCTGCAGACCTACCTTCACGCCGCACAGTTCGTCTTCCGTTTTTGGCTGAATGGCGCTGCTTTTCAGCGCAATAATGGACGCGCCGGACAGGGCGTAAGGGATGGCGTCCGCCTGCTTCTGGCGCTCGGGCGTCACGTACATCCCGGAGATCACCGCATCGTATTTTTTACCGATACCTAAGATCAGGCTGGTGAATTTCGTGTCGATAAGCTGCGGTTTTGCCTTCAGCTGTTCGGCGATCAGCGCCGAGAACTCCGGGTCAATGCCGACAATATTGTTATTGCTGTCATAGGATTCAAAAGGCGGATAGGTCACCTCCATCCCGACTTTAAAGACGCCCTCGGTCAGCAGCTCAGCGGCCTGAGCCAGCGGTGAAAAACAAGCGGCGACGGCGATGGATAAAGCCACACGGCGCGAGAGTTTTTTTAGCGTTTTGTTCATCATTTATCCTCACGGGTTATTTACGGTTTTTTGCTGTGCTTGTTTTTTCAGATGGCCAAAGGTGTTAGTGCCGCGGGCGCGTTCGGGGAGCTGGAGCTCGCCTCGGGTGACTTTCTCGCGCAGGTAGCGATAGGTCTGTAACGCCTGGCTCCACATATGCTCACCAATGCTCAGTTCTTGATATTCGCTGGCTTCGCCTGCCTCAAGGAAGCCCGGCAGCGGGCGAATCAGCGTGTGGTAGTCGCAGGCGAAAAACAGCGGGAAGGAGTAGCGTTCCTGCGGCACCTTGCGTACGCGGTGTGCGGTTGCAACAAATGTGCCAGCGCTCAGGACTTCCAGCATGTCGCCGATATTAATCACGAAAGCCTCTTCTCCGGCCGCGTTCTTCAGCGGCGGGGCGTCGATCCAGTCGCTATCTTCATTCAGCACTTCAAGACCCGGCTGGTCGGCGAGCAGCAGGGTGAAGCATTCATAGTCGGTGTGTGCACCAATACCGGGAACATCTTCGGCGCTGGCGTCAAAGGGGTAGTGGATCAGACGCAGCTTTGACGGCGGGCAGGTAACCATCGACCTGAAATAGCCCTCCGGCAGGCCAAGGGCGAGAGCGAAGGCGTCAAACAGGCGATGCCCAAGGGCGAAGACCGCGTCATAGTAGGCCAGCACGCGGGATTGAAATTCCGGCACGTCCGGCCACTCGTTGGCGCCAATCAGCGGCGTTTTCGCCACGACGAACGGGTGGTCGTCGGCGGCCTGAAAGCCGATATCAAACGCCTCTTTGTGATCCGGCTTGCCGGAGCCGTAAATCTCTTCCCCTTCGGGAACGTAGCCCTTATGGCTTTTCGACTGTCCGATGTAGTACGCCATCTTGCGCTCCATCGGCAGGGCGAAAATCTCTTTGGCCGCCGCGCGGATCCCGGCAATCAGTTCAGGCGCGATGCCGTGGCCGGTAACGTAGAAAAAGCCGACTTCGCGGGCCGCCTGGCCGATGGCGTCGGCCACCGCCTGGCGTCGGACGAGATCGTCGCAGGCCAGGTCGCTGATATCGATGGTCGGTAATTCAGTAAACGAACTTTTTGCAGCGGTCATTTCTTCCGTTCCTTATTCAGTTTGCGAGGTGAATTCAACAAAATGCTGCTGTTCACGCTGGGCCATCCAGGCGTTCAGCGACCACAGGTCGGCGACCGGAACGTTGGTAAACGGCAGGTGATGCAGGTAGCCATCGGGGCCAAATTCCGGCGTAAGCGTGGTGTACTGGTAGCCGCGCCGGCGCTGCGATTGCCAGATCTGTTCCCAGAAGCGCTGCTGAAACCGCAGGGCCGCCCGATATTCCGGCGCGGCGGGGTGCGGCACCTGCGGCCCCTGGTCGTACCCGGCGCGGGCCTGAATATGGTGGACCCGTTCGATAAAGGCGCTGAAGTCATCGCAGGGGTCATCCAGCAGGCGTTCGCTTACCACGATCCAGTGGCTGATATCGGCGGTAAAGCGCAGCTGCGGCAGCTGTTGAATTATCTCCAGCGTCAGCCACGGGCTATACAGCGACGTGGCGCGATGGGTTTCAAAGCTGCAGAACAGTTCATATTCGGCGGCGAGCTCATGCGCTCTGCCGAGAAAATCCACCTGCTGCGCCAGCGGCCAGCGGTCGTTACCGGCCAGCAGATTGACGAAGCGCGGATTAAGCGCTTTTGCCGCCGCAAAACGTTCTTTTAAGCGCTCCAGATGCTGCGCGGGCGTCTCGGCCTGGGCCGGAATAACTCCGCCGCCGCTGAACACAATGGCGATATACTCAAGCGCGGACGCTTCGATGCGTTGGGCCAGCGTCCGCTGCTCTTCTGGCGTCAGCGGAACCCGCGCTTCAATGCCGCAGCAGCCGACGCTCCGGAGTTCGCTGACCGTTTGCTGCCACGGGGTGGTGACGCCCCACAGCGTGCGAAAGACGTTAAGCTGCATGGTTTTTCCTCTATGGATATTTCACGCCCGGGAGAACGCAGAGCATTTCATACAGCAGGTTGGCGGCCAGCTGGGACGTGTTGCCGCTGACGTCATAGGGGGGCGAGACCTCGACCAGGTCGCAGCCAATCAGGTTCAGACCGCGGCAGCCGCGCACGATTTCCAGCGCCTGAATCGACGTCAGTCCGCCCACTTCCGGAGTTCCGGTGCCGGGGGCCCAGATCGGGTCGAGGCTATCAATATCGAAGCTGAGATAAACCGGGCCAGCCCCCATTTGCTGGCGCACTTCGGCCATTAGCGGAGTCAAAGATTTGTGCCAGCACTGCTCGGCCTGAACCAGACGAAAACCGCGATCGACGCCCCACTGGAAGTCACCGGCGGCGTAGCCCTGCGCGCGCTGGCCAATCTGCACGACGCGTTTAAGATCCAGCAGCCCCTCTTCGACGGCGCGGCGGAAGGTGGTGCCGTGGGCAATCTTTTCGCCGAACATTTCATCGTTGGTATCTGTGTGGGCATCGACGTGAATCAGCCCAACCGGACCGTGCTTTTTGGTCAGCGCGCGCAGGATCGGCAGGGTAATGGTGTGATCGCCTCCCAGCGTCAGAGGGATAAGCGGAAAACTATTTAAACCGGTGTAGTAATCCTCGATAATCTGCACCGATTTGAGCAGGTTGTAGGTATTGATCGGTACATCACCGATATCTGCCACCGACAAGGAATCAAAAGGCGCGGCGCCGGTGGCCATGTTATACGGGCGAATCATTACCGATTCGGTACGAATATAGCGCGGTCCGTAGCGCGTTCCGGAACGCTGTGAGGTTCCGATATCCAGCGGGATGCCGACAAACGCTGCATCAAGTCCCTGTAAATCTTCGATAAATGGCAGGCGCATCATCGTGGCGCGGCCACCAAAACGCGGCATCTCGTTGCCACCCTGCGGTTGATGAAAGACGTTATCCATTTCAGCTCCTGAATCTGACAAACAAAACTCAACAGCAGGGATAGTGCGAAAGATGTGCTGGACTTTAAATCGTCTGCCGCAAATACTTAGTTCATTTATTAGTGAACTAAGACGCCATGCTTAACGACGCGACGCTTAACATTCGACAGCTCCAGGTTTTTGAGGCGGTGGCCCGTCTTGAGAGCTATGGCCGGGCCCAGCAGGAGCTGGGGATTTCCGTTTCCGCGATCAGCAATGCGATGTCGCAGCTGGAAGGCCAGCTTGGCTTTAGCCTGTGTCAGCGCGGGCGCGGCGGCTTTGCGTTGACCGAAAAAGGGCAGCATTTTTTACAGCAGGCGATCCGCGTGCTGAGCGAACTGAATGAACTGGAGCGCCAGTCGGCGCTGCTGAAAGGCGAGCATAGCGGCACGATTTGTATCTCAACGCTTGATTCCATCGAGACGGAAACCGCGCTGTCGCTGCCGGTCGTGCTGCGCAGCTTTAGCGATAAGTTTCCTAATGTGCATATCAAGCTGATTATCCGTACCCCGGCGGAACAGCTTAACGGCGTATTGAATAACCATATCGATCTCGCCATCGGCAGCTACAACTCGCGGGTGCATAACATCATCAGCGAACCGCTCTATCGCGAGCAGCACTGGCTCTACTGCAGCGACCTGCATCCCATGTTCTTCAGTCGACAGCTCGATAAAGAGCTGATCAGCCAGTGTCCGCTGGTGACGCGCAGCTACTGGAATACCAGCGATCTGCGGCGGCGCGGGTTCAGCAAGGGCAGCGCGACCGTTGAAACCGTCGATGCGCAGCTGCTGCTCATCCTCTCCGGGAAATACATCGGCTACCTTCCCGAGCACTACGCCTGGCCGTGGATTAAGGAGAATCGCCTGCGCGTACTGCTGCCCAATGAGTTTGGCTTTCAATCTCCCTTCTCGGCGATATGCAAGCGCGGGCGCAGCAACGAACCCTACCTGAAGGAGTTTCGCAATCTACTCAAGAAGAATACGGTGGCCAGACCGAAGTGGAGCGAATGAGATTCGTATTGAATGAGTAACAGCTTATGCCTGATTAGAATTGTAAAAAGACCGCTCAATATCAGGCATATAAAAGGTAATGTGCCATTAATCATATGTGGCTAAGAAAAAGCTTAGATAAAAATATCGTCCTGCACCTGGATAATTCCCATTCCCGACCTGGTTAAAAAATGACCTTTTTGTGTGTTTTTTCTGAATTAATGTTAAATCCAACGCCTGACGTTGTTTGTTAAAATTTTTTCTGCTGCAATCGACAAATATATTTTTGACGTATTTTTTTTCTAATGGATGGGAAGATGATAAGAAATAGCTTATTGGCATTGGTGTGCATTTCTGTAGGTTTATTACAGGGGTGTACTAATGGTAAAAAACCGCAGAGCGCACTCATAAAAAAAGATGTCATTCAAAATGAACAGCCCGCGCAGGTTCCTGCTTTACAGCAGTGTATCCAGGATGCCGACGCTTTAGTTAAGCTCGATAAAAAGTTTCAGCAGGACTCAAACGAGCTATATGGTTTAATCAATGACGCTAAGTTTTATGCTTCTGTTTCAGACCAAACCTCCGCCAGCGTAAAATCAACGATTACACCGCTTTTTGAATACAAGATAAACGATAAGTGTAATAGCATTTCGCAGAAATTAATTAAAGAGTTTGAAAGCCGGGCAAGAAAAGCTGAACTCAAGGATGGGCTGGCCAGATGATGGACGCTAAGGGGAAACTGAATATATGCAATCTACGAGGTCCTGCGATTGTATTTGCTCTTTTTACCCTTATTGTTGTGTTTCCTGCTCGTGCTGAGCCGGGAGACTTCCTTGATAATATATCGAAACTCGAAATAAACAATCCGCCGGCCTCAGGCGCCGCCAGCGGGGAGTCGGTCTCGTCTAAGCAAAATAACGATAGCCCTGATAAAAAAACGCCTCAGAAGCAGGACGTCGTCAGAAAAAAAAGTCATCAGAATAAAACAGAGAGTACGATTAACGCTCTGCGGAAACAGAATGCGGAGCTGAGCGCTGCCGCCAAAGCGGCGGAGAAAAAGCGCGCTGAAACGACGCGCGAACTGTCGGCGCAGATCGCCGCCCTGAAGGCTCAGAGTGAACAGCGTGTACAGAAAGAGATCGGCGAAACTGCCGCCGTGAGCGCGCTGAGCAAAAAGAACGCCGAGCTGGCCGCCGCTGCCGAAGCGGCGCAGAAAAAACTGGATGAGACCACCCGCTCGCTGACGGCGCAGATCGCCGCATTGACGGCACAGCGTGCACAGAACGAAAGCGGGCAGACCACCGCGCTTGATGCGCTGAGCAAAAAGAACGCCGAGCTGGCCGCCGCTGTCGAAGCGGCGCAGAAAAAACTGGATGAGACCACCCGCACGCTGTCGGTGCAGATTGCCGCGCTGAAAACGCAGAAGGAGCAGAGTGAGAACCTGCAGAAATCGACGATCGATACGCTGACGGGAAAGAATCTGGAACTGCGCGCCGCTGCCGAATCTGCACAGAAAAAGCAGGATGAGACAACCCGCGCGCTGTCGGCGCAGATTGCCGCGCTGAACAAGCAGCGCGCGGAAAGAGAAGGCCAGCATAAAACCGCGCTTGATGCGCTGACCAAAAAGAACGCCGAGCTGGCCGCCGCCGCCGAAGCGGCGCAGAAAAAGCAGGATGAGACCATCCGCGCGCTGTCGGCGCAGATCTCCATGCTGAACAAGCAGCACGCGGAAAGAGAAGGCCAGCAGAAAACCGCGCTTGATGCGCTGAGCAAAAAGAACGCCGAGCTGGCCGCTGCCGCCGAAGCGGCGCAGAAAAAGCAGGATGAGACCATCCGCGCGCTGACGGCGCAGATCGCCATGCTGAACAAGCAGCACGCGGAGAGGGAAGAGCAGCAGAAAACCGCGCTTGATGCGCTGAGCAAAAAGAACGCCGAGCTGAACGCCGCCGCCGCAACCGCGCAGAAAGAATATGATGTTTCAGTCGCTGCTTTAAACGATAAAAATAAAAAATTACAGTCTACGCTCGATAGCCTGGCCATCAAGCAAAGTGATTTAAGCCTTGCGGATAAAAGTCATAAAAATGCCTATGCGCTCGGCGTTTTCTACCTTACCCAGGCGCTATCCGATGTGAATAAAATGGCCGACAATAATGTCAAGCTGGCGCCTTCAGCGTTGGTTTCCGGGTTTAACGACGCTTATAATAAAAAAATTAAAATTAAAGAAAATGAAATAGAAAGTATCGTTAACATGCTTAACGAACAACTATCGTCTAAGTACGTCGATATTGAAAAAAGAATCATGGCAAAAATCAAAAATAAAAAATATGAGATTTTGCCTAATGGCGTATATTTTGTGGTTGATAAAAAAGGAAAGGAGCCGTACAAGTCGAATGAGACTTTGTCTATGAATATCCTTGAGAAGAAGCTTGATGGTACGCCGATACTCAATACGATGAATTCAAAGATGGTTTACGATAAGCAAATCGATCCGCTAATGGCCAAAGTATTATCATCCGGATTAAAAGGGGGAACGGTCACGCTATATGGACAGGCCGGCTCGCTGTATAGCAGCACGCCTGCGGACCTGAACCCGGATACCTTAATCTCCATTACCTTCGAACTCATTCCCTGAGCGATCAATCGCGGCTCCCCGCCGACTTGCGTATCCGCAAAGCCATCGCCCGCATACCTGGGGGGCAGTCAGATGTCCGGGACGGACATCATGGCTGCAACTATCGCCTGGCGGGCAGAATATTGCCCATCGCGCTTTCAACCGATCGCTTCCGGCAGCAGTCAATCCAGCTGCATGAGGTTTGACTCAAAGGCGGTGACGCCCGAGGCCTCTCCGGCGTAATGCGCCGCTTCGTCATACGGGGCGAGGTGTGAAAAGCAGCATATTACCATTCTCAACGAGTATGAAGACGGAACTGCGATCCTGTCCCTGTTGCTTTCCCAATGAATCCCGACTTGATATCTGCCGGATATTATTTGTGAATTTTATATTAATCTTGCCAGTCATTAATTATAACCATATTTATGCCCAGAGCTGGGCGGTTTACAGACTGTAAACCATAAAAAAATAATTTATTTCACACTCCGCTATTCGCGATGTTTTCAGTGTCAGGAGTGATCTTTATTTCCGCGGCACATTGATTTGCATCAATCAACTCCGTCTATTCAGATATGAATTTAATTCATATTCCTCTGCCAGGTATACACTCAGCCTTTATTGTAAGCAAAAGGTTGTTGTTACATACCAGCTTTGTTTGTCTGATGCGTTTCATTTTTACATTTGCCTTAAGGTGTCTGAGGAAAGTCTTATAATGGACTTTGGGGCCGGCAGGTTGATATTTTTTGGCGCTTTGCTCTACTATATCCTGGTCATCACACGCCGTTATCTTTAACTCATTATTCCTCACGGGAAGGGACCGCTATGGCTGATACGTTCCAGAATGAGGTGCCCAGGGCACGCATTTTCAGAAAAGAGTTCGAAAATATCCTGAAAGACCCGGCGCTAACGCAGGAATTACGCGACGAAATCAGCGCGCTGGCTCCGAAATAAACGGCGTGCGTTATTTAATAGATTAACCGGGAATATGCTGGACGCGCAGGTGGCTGATTCTGTGGCCCGAACGGCGCTGGCAGCCGGCCCGGCGCTGACCGGAGAGGAGATGTACTGATGGCCAATGTTTATACTCTGATTTCAGTCTGTCAGGCCGCTGCTGATGCGCTGGCGGTACAAACGCAACAACGTCTGCTGTTGTGGAATAACTGGCTGCAGCCGCTGTCAGCCGATAAACCCGCGGGGGACGATCCCGGCTACGATGATGATTTCCAGCAGATGCGCGAAGAGGTGAACAAGATCACCGGTGCGGATAGCGATCTGATTTGTAGGTTGGCCGAAAAACTGCTCACCACCGTGACCAAAGATATTCGCGTTGCCTCATATTACGCGTGGGCGCGGCTGCACCGGGATGGCGAAAGCGGTCTGGCGGACGGACTGGAACTGCTGGCCGGGCTGATGCAGGGTTTTGGCGAGCAGCTGCACCCGCTGCGGGAGCGCAGCCGAAGGGCCGCATTTGACTGGCTCGCCGGACAGCGGATGCTTGACAGCCTGTCGCTGTACCCCGAGGCCGGCAGTACTGATGCCTTGCGTATCAGCGGCGCATTATTGCTGATGGAGCAGGCGCAGGAGGGGACTGTCCCCGATGCGCTGTGCGGCGTCCTCGAGACCCGTCTGTTGAAGTCGGGCGGGCCGGATGCCGTCGTGCCGCAGAATGTCAGCGATGTTTCGCCCTCTCAGGCAAACAACTATACGCCGGCGCTGAGCCCTATCACCTCCGGCCAGGAACTGCTGACGCAGGCGCGTATCCTGGCGAAATATCTCGGTGACCAGCCGGAGGGTTGGCTGGCCGCTCACCATCTGATGAAAAGCATCCGCCACGACACGCTATATCAGCTGCCGCCGCTATCAGCAGAAGGCAGAACCCGTATTGAACCGCCGAAGCCGGACCAGCGGGCATTGCTGAAGCGGTTGTATCTCCAGCAGAGTTGGACAGAACTGCTGGAACAGGCTGACGGGATGTTTTCTCGTGGCGCGAATCATCTGTGGCTGGACCTGCAGTGGTATATCCACCAGGCTCTGCTGAAGGCTGGGCGGGAAGCGGAAGCCGCTATTATTCAGAATGACCTGAAAGGGCTGCTGACCCGGCTGACGGGGCTGGAAGGACTGGCATTTAACGACGGCACGCCGTTTGCCGATGAGGTCACGCTGAACTGGATACAACAGCAGGTGCTGGAGAACGCCGCAGGCTGGCGGGATGATACTGCCGCCAGCGCCGCTACCGCATCCGGCGATGACGATATTCTGCTGCTGGAGCCGGAGGCCCTCGCGGTTGCCGACAGCGACGGCCCGGAGGCGGCGCTGGCCTGGCTGCAGAACCGCCCGGGTATCACCAGCGTGCGCAGCCGCTGGCTGCTGCGCCTGCTGATGGCGCGTATTGCCGAGCAGACCGGCAAAAATGAGCTGGCGCAACACCTGCTGGCGGAACTGGGCGCGGATGCTGCCGGAATTCCGCTGGCACAATGGGAGACAGGTCTGCTGTTCGAAGTCAAAGCCCGCCACCTCAGGCTGCTACGCCTGAAGGCCGGGCGCAGTGAAACCGACAAAAACCGCCTGCAGTCTGCTATGGACCGCCTGCTTGCCGAGCTGATTGCCATCGATCCCGCCCGCGCCGTAGTGCTGTGCGCTTAATCTGTTTACGAAAAATAAGGTGGCGGGAGCGGCGATGAAAAAAAGAGAATGCCGCTCAGCGCATATCTCACAACGTATTAAAAGTTAACGGGGGCGATAAAGTGTCGGCCAGAGAACGTTTTTTTAAGAAAGTGCAGCAGAACTCCGATAGCACACCGACCGGCAATAAATCCGCTGAGGCGGAAATTCAGGCATTCCGCCGCCGGATGGATGCGCTGGTGCAGCTAATCAGCCAGTGGTTTGCGGGTTCCGGCATTGAGATCATTCTATCAACAAAGCATATTCATGATCTGAGCACGATCGGCTATAGCCTGAACAGCGGTATATGCCGTTATGACATCACCACAATCCGGCTACAGAACGGCGATCGTCACGTCAGCATAGTACCTGAACAGCTCTGTCGAGGTGTGGAAACGGGCTGCATGACAATGCGGGTTAATGCTCCTGGAATCACTCAGCTGTTTTACCTGAGCATGGCGCCGGAAACGGGCTGGTTTATCCGCCGCGAACATCAGAGCGAAAAAGAGAATGCCATCATGACGGAAGAGCTCTTTTTCCATGCCGTTGATTGCCTTGCCTGAATAGTCGCAGCGGTTTCTCATATTGTGCAGGCAACCGTTGCCTGACCCATTACAGATATTCGGGCTGTCTGCTCTGAAGGCTTCATGCTTGTGCTTTCAGCCGCAATGAGCCTCTTAATGAGTTTTACCATTTTAGGACCCGCGTTTTTTGGCTCTTTCTCCTGGAGCCCAAAAAGGCACCACAAGGCTGCGGTCCTCAGTCATTCCCGCCAGACCGATATAGACACAAAAAAGCCCGCAGGGCTTACGCCGTGCGGGCTCTTAGGACTTCATCGGATGACTCTGGTAATCACCGCTGGAGAATTTTGGTGGGCTGGCGGAGTCTGAATTGGTTGTGTAATTCATTGAATTAATTTGAATAACTGCTAGTTCAACTTTTCTTAGGTGCCTATTTGGGTGCCTAAAAGTTTTTTCTCCCTTTGATGAGAAAGAAGACGAGATAGGGACTGTGCGTGGTGATATCTAGTTGAGTCGTCACACTGAAAAACAGATTTGACCTGGTAACCATTTCTTGCGCAGCAAACGCGCCGCGCATATACGGTTTGGGCTTACCTTTTATCAAACGCTTAGACTACTATTCGCCTGCGAAATTTTTTGGATAAAAGCCATCATCACCAATGCAGCATCGAAAAATGCTTAATTAAAAATGCTCACGCCTGCATCCCCTTACCCCGTGCCAGGTTAATTCTTTCAACGCATTCCTTAAACGCTTTAAGTTGCTCCGTAGAGAGTTCAGATTCATCAATTTTGACCAGAAGAGCGTTGAGAGAGCGTTCAATATCATTTTTAATTAACCGTAAGCAGATAACCTTAACCCAACGTGGAGAGAGCTTACTGAGGCCAATTGCTCTTGTGATTTGTAATTTCATGCGATGCCTCTCAACCGCCAGTGTGCCGGTTTTCAACCTCGGTTATAACACGCAATGGACAGGACTTCTGTTATTCCTTCGCCTAAAATTTAGCATGAAGCGCTTAGCTTGGGTGCAACCAGGATTTCATTAAACATCAAAATTAGTTTTGCATCATGACGCGCAAGCGCCACGTCATAACCAGAGTTACTAGTTCACCTCAAGGTAGTTTTTCATATTCTGACACAGGATGGGATATCTCCTTTGTGCCATAGTGGATGTTATTAATCTCATGCAGTATGGATTCACGAAAAATATACGTTAAATTTTGTCCTGATTGACACGGGATGAAAGCTCCTGATAGCTCTCTTTTCTCTCGCTGTAACGATCTGCAAGATAACCAGTTTGTCCCTTAAGCAGCACCGTGATTTTAAACAGCTCCTCGGCTACATCGACGATACGGTCATACCATGACGAAGGTTTCATTCGGCCGTTTTCGTCGAACTCTTGCCATGCCTTAGCAATGGAGGACTGGTTGGGGATAGTGAACATCCGCATCCATCGGCCCAGAATGCGCATTTGGTTCACCGCATTAAAGGACTGCGAACCACCGCAGACCTGCATCACTGCAAGTGTCTTGCCCTGCGAAGGACGAACCGCGCCTTCACTTAAGGGTATCCAGTCTATTTGCGCCTTCATCACCGCGCTCATCGTCCCATGCCGCTCAGGGGAACTCCACACCATCCCGTCACACCATCTGACCAGGCCGCGTAGTTCGGTGACCTTAGGGTGCGTGTCTGGCGCATCATCAGGCAGGGGTAAACCAGAGGGGTTAAAGAATTCCACCTCCGCGCCCATTGCAGTCAGAAGACGACCGGCTTCCTCCGCGGCAAAGCGGCTGTAGGAGCGCTCTCTTACTGAGCCATACAGGATAAGAATCCGTGGTGGCGCTTGCAGGTTCATGCGTTCAGCGATGTGTTGATCAAAGAATTCAATATTAAGGGCAGGAAATTGTTCCATTTTTCTCCTCCGGAGAGAGTAGATGATTTCAAATTTAACACATATGATTTATCATATATATATTCTAAAGGGAACGGAGTGAAAAATGCTACAACCTGTTCAGCTTTTCAAAATCCTGTCGGATGAAACTCGGCTCGCCATCGTCATGATTCTCCGGGAGTCAGGAGAACTGTGCGTTTGTGATATCTGCGCAGCCATTTCCGAATCACAGCCCAAAGTCTCGCGACATATGGCTATCCTTCGTGAGGCCGGGCTGGTTCTGGACCGTCGTGAAGGCAAATGGATCCACTATCGTCTGTCACCCCACATACCGGCATGGGCAGCTGAGACAATCACGACGTCCTGGCAGTGTATGCGGGAGGATTTGTGTAAATGGCTGGATAAATCAGCCTGCACCTCCTGCTGAGAAAAGAAAACAAATTCACATAATCATATATAACGGAGTCTGAGATGCTTTTGGCGGGGAGTATATTTTTACTGACGTTGATACTGGTGATCTGGCAACCCGGAGGCCTGAGTATTGGCTGGAGTGCGAGTATCGGGGCTGTGCTGGCGCTGGTAACTGGAGTCATCCATATCGCTGATATTCCCGTTGTCTGGAATATCGTCTGGAACGCGACAGCGGCATTTATTGCGGTCATCATCATCAGCCTGCTGCTCGATGAGTCCGGCTTCTTTGAATGGGCCGCACTGCACGTCTCCCGCTGGGGTAACGGACGTGGCCGCCTTTTGTTTAGCTGGATAGTCTTGCTTGGGGCTGCTGTTGCTACACTGTTTGCCAATGACGGAGCCGCACTGATCCTGACGCCGATCGTAATTGCGATGCTGCTCGCACTGGGATTCAGTCAGGGCACGACACTGGCCTTTGTCATGGCCGCAGGATTTATTGCAGATACGGCCAGCCTGCCGCTCATTGTTTCTAACCTGGTGAATATCGTCTCGGCGGACTTTTTCGGTCTGGGCTTTACGCAGTATGCCTCCGTGATGATCCCCGTAGATGTGGCCGCGATTACGGCCACGCTGGTCATGCTGCATCTCTTCTTCCGCAGGGATATTCCGGTGACGTATGACGTTTCGCTGCTGAAGACGCCTGCCAGTGTGATAAAGGATCCGGCAACGTTCAGGGCGGGCTGGATTGTCCTGTTTTTGCTGCTTGTCGGTTTCTTTGTTCTGGAACCTCTTGGGATCCCGATAAGTGCGATAGCCGCTACTGGCGCAGCAGTACTGTTCATAGTGGCGAAAAGAGGTCACGCCATCAACACAGGAAAAGTCCTGCGCGATGCACCATGGCAGATAGTTATTTTTTCACTGGGCATGTACCTGGTGGTCTATGGCCTGCGCAATGCAGGGCTCACGGAGTCTCTGTCTGACGTGCTAAACCTGCTGGCAGAAAAGGGGTTATGGGCAGCAACGTTCGGCACCGGCTTCCTGACCGCGTTCCTGTCGTCGGTAATGAATAACATGCCGACGGTGCTGATTGGTGCGCTGTCGATTGACGGAAGTACGGCGACAGGCGTCGTCAAAGAGGCAATGATTTATGCCAACGTGATTGGCTGCGATTTAGGCCCGAAAATCACTCCGATTGGCAGTCTGGCAACCCTGCTGTGGCTACATGTGCTGGCACAGAAAAACATGACCATCACCTGGGGATATTACTTCCGCACCGGCATAATCATGACCCTGCCCGTGCTTTTCGTCACTCTGGCCGTGCTGGCGTGGCGGCTCTCTGTCACCTTGTAGCGAGATATTGATATGAGCAATATTACCATCTATCACAACCCGGCCTGTGGCACCTCACGTAACACGCTGGAGATGATCCGCAACAGCGGCAACGAACCGACAATAATTTATTATCTCGATACTCCCCCGACCCGTGATGAGCTTATTAAACTTATTTCAGATATGGGGATTACAGTGCGCGCCTTGCTGCGTAAAAACGCTGAACCTTATGAACGCCTGGGTCTTGATGAAGAGAAATTTAGTGATGAGCAGTTGATTGATTTCATGCTTCAAGATCCAATCCTGATTAATCGGCCGGTAGTCGTTACGCCGCTCGGTACTCGTCTTTGCCGCCCTTCGGAAATAGTGCTGGATATTCTTCCGGAAGGTCAGAAAGGAGCGTTTACCAAAGAGGATGGCGAGAAGGTCATTGACGAAACGGGAAAGCGGGTTAGGTAATCTGTCCACTTCAAGATATCGGACGCCTGTTTAATCTACGAGGGCGTCCGCTTGCCGTTCACTAAAGACCTCCAGCCTACTAACCCCGTCCGCATTATGCTATGAGAGGAAATACTGTGGTGTTGGCTGCATTACAACTGCGTAATGTCACCATTAATACCTTCTTTACCCAGTTTATAGCGCAACATAATCTCTTCATGAAACACCTTGTTGAAGCCGGTTACGAACCAGATGCTTCTCGACGATCCTCTAAGGATGGTTGTGGGCTATCCGTAAAAAGAGCCGGGTATGCCCGGCTCTTTTTTAGCTGATTTCGAAATCTTTTAATTCCCCACCTTCAGCAATCAGATTTGAGATCCGCTTCGGCATTCGCCCCTGACCTGACCATGTTTTTGACTCTCCAGTTTCGTCAGTATATCGATACTTCGCGGGGCGGGGGGAGCGCGTCCTTTTAGCCTTACCCGGAGAGCCAATAGCAGCTAAAAGTTCGGAGGGGTCGATACCCTCATCAAGCATCATCTGACGAAGTGTTTCCAGTTTATCGCGGCGCTGACTTTCATTTGCAAGACGTAATGTCTCTTCTTCTCGTCGTTCTATAAGAATAATTTTAAACTTTTCCAGAACATCTTCCAGTACATCTAATGACATTTCACGAGTCTGAGAACGTAAGGTACGGATATTGTTTAACTGTGTAAGAGCATCTGACATAAAGAGACCTTTTAAAGTTTTTTCGTTGTTCAGCAAATACCAATGTCGACGGTTGCTCATCAACCCGATTTTTCTTACTGAGCATTTTAATCCGATTGGTACATATTGTTATTAACGAGGTTTAGACTACTTATATAAATCTCTTATCGCAAGACAAAATTAAGAAGAATGTGCAAGAACTAAATTACAACTCCTACGAAATGTCCATGCATTTTTGAAGGTACTTAAAACTATGATGCCAGGAGTTATCCGGAGAGCCTTTTTATACCCTCATAACTTATTGCTTCAGTCACACCTGATGAGATTTAAAATGAGGAGAGGCAGCGCCGCCACTTAGCAAGGTTTTTCACAAATGGCAAGATGGCACGCAGGGGGGAGACACCTGCATTTTGTCAGAGGGTAGCGAATTACTCTCTCTTTATAGAGGCGTTTCTAAAAAAGTGTAATGTAAAAAAAAGCCTGCTGTTAGCAGGCCATAAATGCTTTTAACTCATTTTTTGTTCGATTCTGATAAATAGGGTAAGCATGCAATTAAACGTGGAGCAGAGAGCATGACAAAAATTTTATAAATATTTCCTGGCCGCATCAAGTATCTCCTGTGACGTTAACTCCCTGTCAGTAGCCACGTAAACAATACCATGATCGCCAGTTAAGGAAGGAAAACCTGCAGACATAATCCGAAGATGTGTTTCTTCACCGTTTGGATATTCCTGCCTGATAGAGGATATACCTTCCAGAACGGTCATGACTTTACAGGATTCAGCATTAAAGAAAACAAGGACTTTAATCATATTCTATTACCCTGTTCTCTCATGGATATTAACTGGCAGATGCCATTAAGGTCAAAGCCATTACGCACTTCTTATTTAACATGTGGTTAGCTTGTGCTTTTAGACTTTTTATGCAGTAGTACTGCACTTCATCACATCGCTTAGCATACTCATAATTTTGAAAAATATGCTGATCAGATATTAAAAATAAACGACTTTCATCTGATTTAAGTTATTTATCTGTCTACTCAGGAATAATCCTTCATCGTTATCGCAGACCCACAATGATTTATTTATCGCAAAGTGTTACGTTTGCAGCAGCAGGACCCTTGTCTCCGCGGTGAATGGCGAATTCAACTTTCTGACCTTCAAATAAAGTTTTAAAGTTGTCGCCATTAAGTGCAGACAAATGGACAAAGATATCTTTGCTGCCATCAAGAGGAGAGATGAAGCCAAAACCTTTGTCTTCGTTAAACCATTTAACCAGGCCCATAATTCTCGAGGTCATACTGACTCCGTTATACATGATTGTATTGATAGTAAACGTATAAGATTAAACGTATGGACTCAAAAGAGGGGATATCAACGATAGCACCTGGTAATGAGAACTGCCCGGAAAATTTCTAACTTTCATTAGTACATCGAACTGATGGGATTCATTAAGGCACAGGGAATCGATATAAGCAAATTATCTTTTAGCCGTCCAGAGGTCCTGTAGGGAAAATAAAAGTGGCTGAATGCCATTTTCAATGTATAGTCTTTAAGTGTTTTCAATAAGGAATTGACTTGTCCCATAAAATGACAGGAATTGTCAAAAGCTTTGATATTCTTAGTGGTAAAGGCCTCATCATCCCATCTGATGGACGAAAAGACGTTCTGCTTCACATTTCAGCCGTTAACTCTCGCTAATCAGAATTACGCATCCCTGGAAGCCGCATAGAGTTTTGCCGGATAAACGGTCTCAGGGGGCCTGTGGCTGCGAACATTTATCTTTCCTGATTTTCAGTATGTCAAAATAGATAGATTAAAACTTAACCACATGTGGTACGGTGAAGCTCATTCATTGAAAGGTTAATGGTTATGTCTGTTATCAATTACGCAATGAAATTCTTCAGCAGTGCGTCTACTGCCACTGCTGCCTGTCCTGTTTGTGGCTTAAAATCAGTACAACCGTTGTCAAAAATCCGGCTCAACCAAACCATGCTTTGCCCCGGATGTAAGGCTCTGTTTATCTCCCGACGCTAGCTCGACCAAAATCGCAGAACAGAGCTCATGTCCTATACTTATGTTAGATTCCGGCAGCTGTTAAATCCCTGATGCCTGACGCCCATCCTGAGAGAACGTTTCTGAACTGATTTCGCAACTGCTCCTGCGCGCTAACGTCGCATCAGAGCAATGCTATGAAAATGATCCCCAGAGCGTGGTTTAACCGCTCCCGTATTCTGATTAATGCTGCCGAAAACATAACGTTTTCGGCGAACGATCCTGCCGGTGAAAGCTCGCCGCGGTCAGAACTCTTTTCGACCGTCCAGATGGAACGCTACGGCCAGAAGCTGGCGCGGACTCATAAAGTATCACCGGATAGGCATCCTTATTATCTTCTGAAACGGCTTGGCGACAATGAGGCCGTCATTACCCAAAACTGCTATGAGCTTAACGCGGGTAAAAAGACCAGTATCATGCCCGCCGGTGAATGGCTGCTGGACAATTATTATCTGATTGAGGAACAAATCCGCACTGTCCGCCAGCATCTGCCGAAAAGCTTTGGCAAAGGTCTTCCGTCGCTGGTATCGCCGTTGAATTGCCCACGAATTTATCATATTGCATCAGAGGCCATTGCTCACGGCGATGGCCGCTGGGATGCCGCCAGCCTGACCAGCTATCTCACTGCCTATCAACAGGTGACGCCGCTGACGCTGGGTGAAGTCTGGGCGTTACCGGGAATGCTGCGCCTTGCGCTGATTGAAAATCTTCGTCGTATCAGTATGGAAGTGATAAAAGCGCAGCAGGACAGAAACCTTGCTGATACGTGGATAACAAGGATTGTCGAATGTGCAGAGAGTGCGCCTGGTGATTTAATCATGGTGGTTGCCGATATGGCGCGCTCCCGACCTCCGTTAACCAGTGCGTTTGTCGCAGAGCTGGTGCGGCGCCTGCAGGGGCATGGCAACGCGCTGTCGTTACCTCTGACCTGGGTTGATCAGTGCCTTCGGGAACAGGGGATCACCACTGATGTTCTCATACATAGTTTCAATCAGCAGCTTGCCGCCAGCCAGCTGTCCGTCAGTAACAGCATCGCGGGCCTGCGTTTATTGAGTGAAACGGACTGGGCTGATTTCGCCGAAACGATAAGCGTTGTCGAACAGGCATTACGCAATGATCCTGCCGGCATCTATCCCCGGATGCATTTCAATACCCGGGATCATTACCGGCACGTAGTTGAGGTTCTGGCCAGAGACAGCGGTCTCAGCGAGCCTGAGGTTGCTGAGAAGGCGCTGGCGTTTTCAGAGGAAAAAGCGCCTGATACACCGGAACATCATGTTGGTTATTATCTTGCGGGCGAAGGTCGACAGGCGCTGGATATTCATCTCCTGGCAGACGCCTCAAGGCTCATACGCTTGCGGCACAGTTTCAACAGAATAACCCTGCTGTCATGGCTTGGAAGCCTGGCGTTGCTGACAACCGCAGCGACCGCAGCAATATTGCACGAAACCGCCATGCAGGGCGCAGACTGGCTATTGATCGCGGTGATATTACCTCTGATTATCGCATTAACTCAGTTAATGAGCGATTTGCTCAGTGATGCAACCACCCGTTTTCGCGTTCCTCGACCCTTGCCGGGGATGGATTTTTCAGCCGGTATTCCCGCTGACAGTGCCACCATGTTAGTCATTCCCTGCATGTTGACCAGCCACGAAAGTTTCAGCCAGCTCCTCACCAGTCTTGAAGTCTGCTGGTTGGGGAATGAAAACGAAAATCTCAGGTTCGCGCTGCTCACTGATTTTGCTGATTCTGAAAATGAACCCTCGCCGGAAAGTCACGCGCTGCTCAGACAGGCTATCGCCGATACGCAGGCGCTTAATCGCCGCTACCCCTCCGGCCGACCACGTTTTTATCTGTTACATCGCCAGCCTGAATGGAACCCCTCGGAAGGCGCGTGGATGGGCTATGAACGCAAGCGGGGAAAACTGGCGTTACTGAACAGCTGGTTGCGCCATCCCGGAACGCAATTCGTCAGCGTTGCAGAGATGCCTGCCCACCTTTTACCGGGTCACATAAAATACGTCATTACCCTGGACAGCGATACGGTGCTCCCGCGCGATACGGCACACAAACTCGTCGCGACGATGGCGCATCCGCTGAATACGCCTGAGTATGATCCGGTACGCCAGAGGGTTGTCAAAGGATTCGGTATTTTACAGCCCGGTCTTGCGGAGGAGATACCACGCAACGGTCAGGGGCGTTACGCAGCCCTGCGCAGCAGCGTACCGGGCAATAACCCTTATTCGATGATGTCTTCGGATATTTATCAGGATCTCTTTGGGGAAGGCTCGTTTGTGGGCAAAGGGATTTACGATGTTGATATTTTTATGCAGGCCACTACCAACATCTGCCCGGAAAATCTGGTACTCAGCCACGATCTGCTTGAAGGATGCTATGCACGTTCGGGTCTGCTGAGCGAGGTGTTACTGTACGAACAGTACCCTAATAATTATCTGTCGGATGTTGCACGACGTTCACGCTGGATCCGGGGTGACTGGCAACTGCTTAACTGGCTAAAACCACGCGTCAGAAAAGCCGATGGAACCCGGGTCAGGAATCCGCTGACCGCGCTTTCTTACTGGAAATTACTCGATAATCTACGTCGCAGTCTGGTCGCCCCCTCCTTACTGATATTGCTGTTCTTCACTCTGCTTTGGGTACCCAATCCGGTTTACTGGCTGGGCATACTGTTGCTGATATGGTTGTTGCCAGCCATCCTCGGCATTAGCCACGACCTTCTGCATAAACCTCTGCGTCGCCGCGTGAAGCCGCATCTGTTACTGGTGGGGGCGGGCGCGCTAAAGCGTCTGTCAGGTATCAGCCTTAATTTTGCGATACTGCCGCACGAAGCCGGATATTCGCTGAAAGCGATCGCCGTGACGCTATGGCGACTGGGGATAAGCAGGCGTCACCTCAGCCAGTGGGTCAGCCACAGCCAGGACAGCAGTCAGGCCAGACCCACTGTTGCACGTTTTTATCAGGCGATGTGGCTGAACGCTGCCGGTGGCGTGGCGCTGACAATACTGACCGGACAATTTGCCCCACAGCTGCTGGGGATTGCGTTACCGATCGGTTTGGTATGGTGTGTGGCACCGCTGCTGATGAGCTGGCTGAGTCGCCAGCCCGTGCGAAAGGTTTTTTCGCCTAATCAGGAACAAAAACAGCTGTTACGCCAGACAAGCCGTGAAATCTGGGCTTTTTTTGAAACATTTGCCACAGCAAAAGAGAACTGGCTTCCGCCTGATAATTATCAGGAAATACCACAACCGACGGTGGCACACCGAACTTCTCCTACCAATATTGGTCTTTCACTTATGGCTAACCTGACGGCATGGGACTTTGGCTACCTGCCTGGCGGAGAGGTGCTCCGGCGCGTGTCGCTCACGCTCGACACGATGGATAAAATGGAGCACTACCGGGGCCATCTCTACAACTGGTATGACACCCGTACGCTGGTCCCCCTCAGTCCACGCTATATCTCCAGCGTCGACAGCGGCAATATGGCCGGGCATTTATTGACCCTGCGTGCAGGCCTGTCCGCCATGCGTCATCAGCCTGTTTTAAGCAACCAACAGATACTGGCAGGACTGAACGATACGCTGGATATTCTGGAAAAACAGTGGGGTAAGAACCCACCTGACAGCCTGAGACTGCTGCGCAAGCATTGCCTGAACGCGGTGTCGCTCTCTCCGCAGGCGCTTTTCAGCGAACTGAAAAGCATGCGCACCCAGTGCAACCATCTGACCAGCGCATGTCATCAGGGATCTCCTCTTCAGATGCGCTGGGCTGGACATCTGGAGCATCAACTGGTTCAGCTTTGCCATGAGTGGTCTCTGTTGCTTGGCTGGTTGCCTGCATCCTGGAATGAACAGATGCTGCCGACGCTGAGCGAGCTTGCCCGTCCGACATTAACCGGTACAGGAACGCCTCCGGCGTCAGTGGCGGAGCAGGCCCGAATGCGACTCAATATTATCACCGAGCTGGAACAGCGGCTGGATGAGCATGCCCGGATGGATTTCGCCTTTCTGTACAGTGAAGCAACCAGTCTGCTCAGCGTCGGTTATAACTGTGACACCAATATGCCTGACAAGAGCCACTACGATCTCCTGCCGTCTGAAATCCGCCTGACCAGTTTTCTTGCCATTGCGACTAATCAGCTGCCTCTTAAAAGCTGGTACGCGCTGGGTCGATTGTTTACCACGATTGATAATGAAACTGCCCTGATGTCATGGAGCGGATCCATGTTTGAATATCTGATGCCGAATCTGGTGATGCCCACCTGGCCCGGCAGCCTGCTCGATGAAATGAGTCAGTCGGCGGTTATGCGCCAGATTCACTGGGGGAAAGAACGCGGGGTACCATGGGGTGTTTCAGAGTCTGGCTATCATGCTTTTGATGTTCAGCATAATTATCAGTATCAGGCATTTGGCGTACCGGGGCTCGGTCTGCGCAGGGGACTTGCCGATGACATGGTTGTCGCTCCTTACGCCACGCTGCTGGCGCTGATGGTTTCCCCGCAGAAAGCCTGTGAGAACCTGTTCAGGCTGCAAAAAAATGGTGCATGCGGAGAATACGGTTTTTATGAAGCGCTGGACTATACCCCCTCACGTCTTGCAACCGGTCAGCTCTATGCGGTGGTACAGTCCTGGATGGCGCATCACCAGGGTATGGCATTTCAGGCGCTGGCTCATGTGCTGCTTGATGCCCCCATGACTGAACGCTTTATGTCCAGTACGGTATTCCGGTCAGCGAGTCTGCTGTTACAGGAGCGCGTGCCGGATGCGGTCGATCTGTACAGTCCGCGCCGTCATTTTGAATCTCATGAGGGCATGGTCAAACCCGTTCGCTATGAACCCCGTATTTTCTATAGCGTGGATACCCCCGCCCCGGATATTCAACTCCTGTCCAACGGCCATTATCATCTGATGTTGACCGCGGGCGGCGGCGGTTACAGTCGCTGGAATGATATTGCACTAACGCGCTGGCGCAGTGATACCACCCGTGATAACTGGGGAGCATTCTGCTACATCCGCGATACCCAGACGGGAGATGTGTGGAGCAATACCTGGCAACCAACAGGCTACACCAGCGGACAAGACGAGGAAGTGTTGTTCACCGATGCGGGGGCAGAATTCAGACGCAGCTTAGGGGGACTCAGCGTCAAAACTCAGGTGGTGATCTCTCCGGAGGATGATGTTGAATTGCGACGGCTCACACTGATTCATCGTGGTCGCAAGCCTCGCTCTCTGGAGCTGACAACCTATGCTGAAGTGGTACTGGCACCTGATGCCAGCGATCTGGCACACCCGGCATTCAGCAATTTGTTTATTCAGACTGAGCTGGCTCCTGAGCGTGACGCTATTCTTTGCCACCGGCGCCCGCGCTCACCGGATGAACCGGGCCCTTGCCTGTTTCACATGATGGTGGTGCACGGCGATAACCGACATAACGTGTCGTTTGAAACGGACAGGGCAAGGTTTATTGGACGTGGCAGAAACCCTGCGAATGCCCAGGCAATAGAGACGGGAGGGATGCTAGGCAACACGTCGGGCTCGGTGCTGGATCCGATACTGGCAATTCGCAACGCCATTATTCTGCAGCCGGGGCAGCCGGTTACGATTGATATCATTTATGGCATCAGCGAGACCCGTCAGCAGAGCCTGGCGTTGCTGGAGAAATATCGCGATTACCCTATCGCCGATCGCGTCTTTGAACTGGCCTGGTCTCACAGTCTGGTGGTATTGCGCCAGATGAACGCCAGTGAAGATGATGCCACGTTGTTCAATAGTCTCGCCAGCGCTGTGCTTTACCCTGTCCAGGAGCTGCGCGCCGAAGGCCAGGCGATCGGCCGCAACCGGCGTGGCCAGTCCGGACTGTGGGGCTGGGCAATTTCAGGGGATCTGCCGATAGTGCTGCTGACTATAACCAGCGAGGAAAGTATCACCTCAGTGACCACACTGATTCAGGCACACCGTTACTGGAGACAGAAAGGGCTGGATGTTGATTTAGTTATCCTGAATAACAGCCCCGGCGGCTACCAGCAGGGATTACAAAATCAGATTATGGAGTTAATTTATGCCGGGTCTGAAGCCAGTCTGCTGGATAAAAAGGGCGGGCTTTTTGTCCGCAACGGTGAGCATCTCTCCGCTGAGGATAAGTTGCTTTTGATGAGCGTGGCCTGTCTTTATCTTGATGACCGCGCAGGGGGTATTAATGAGCAGCTTAACCAGCGTATTCATACCCTGAAATCGCCGGCAAGGGCATTCATTCCGCGTGCTGTGCGCGAGCGTAATCAACATACGGACTGGAGCCCTGATACCAGTCAGTTATGCCATTTCAATGGGTACGGTGGATTTTCTCAGGATGGGCGGGAGTATCAGATCGTCCTTCGGGAAAATGCGCTTACACCGGCTCCCTGGTCGAACATACTGGCAAATTCTCGTTTTGGCAGTGTGATCTCAGAGGCAGGGCAGGCCTATACCTGGTATGAGAATGCCCATGAATACCGGTTGACGCCGTGGGAGAACGATCCGGTGAGCGATCGCAGCGGCGAGGCATTTTACCTGCGCGATGAAGAGAGCGGGGAGTGCTGGTCGCCGACGGCTTTACCTGTTCGCGGACACGGTGATTACCTGACCCGCCATGGTTTTGGCTACAGCGTTTTTGCCCATCGTGAGAGTGGTATAGACAGCGAGTTGACGGTCCTGGTTGCTGAAGAAGATCCGGTTAAACTGGTGCTACTGACGCTCAGTAACTCTTCGGGACGGACACGTCAACTTTCCGTCACAGGCTATGTAGAGTGGACGCTCGGAGAAACACGAACGCGCTCAGCCCCTCACATTGTGACACATGTGGCCAGAACGCCCGGCGGCTGCGGGATACTTGCGAATAACTTTTATGGTGATAATGGTGGCGGCCGAACTGCATTTTTTGCCGTCAGCGGTAATGACTGTTCTCTGACAGGGGACCGCCGGGAGTTTATTGGCCGTAATGGTTCCCTTCACGCCCCTTCGGCTATGAAACTGCAAAAGCTTTCTGGTAAGACGGGGGCCGGTCTGGATCCCTGCGGAGCGGTGCAATCGGCGGTTACATTAATTGACGGGGACCAGAGGACGTTTATTTTTATCCTCGGCGCAGAGGAGAATGATGTCTGTGCTCAGGAGACGCTGGCCCGCTACATGAACGAGGATACGGTCCGCCAGGAGCTGAACCGGATTCATAATCACTGGCACAATGTTCTCGATAAAATCGTAGTTAACACCCCCGACACGTCCGTAAATTTACTGGTTAATGGCTGGCTGTTGTATCAGACGGTCGCCTGCCGTCTTATGGCCCGGAGTGGCTACTATCAGTCTGGCGGTGCATTTGGTTTTCGCGATCAGCTGCAGGATACGCTGGCTCTGAGCCACGCTGCTCCGGACCGGATGCGTGAACAGATAATACTCTGTGCATCACGGCAGTTTATCGAGGGGGATGTGCAGCACTGGTGGCACCCGCCACACGGCAACGGTGTGCGTACCCGCTGTTCCGATGACTATCTTTGGCTGCCGCTTGCTGTTTGCCACTATGTTGAAACGACGGGGGATATGGATGCACTGGAAATACGCATTCCTTATCTGGAGGGACGCTCGCTTCAGCCTGGTGAAGAGTCTGTCTATGACACGCCGGTCATCAGCGGCACCGAAGAGACACTCTGGTTACACTGCGTCAAAGCTATTCACTATGGACTTCGCTTCGGGGAGCATGGCCTGCCGCTGATGGGGGCTGGTGACTGGAATGACGGGATGAACCGGGTGGGTATCGAAGGCAAAGGTGAAAGCGTCTGGCTGGGCTTCTTCCTGTACGACATTTTGCAGCGGTTTGCAGCGCTGGCGGAGCGCAGGCTGGATGAAAGCGTCGCCGCGATGTGCCGTTCACAGGCTCTGCGCCTGCAAAGTAATCTCGAAGCCCACGCCTGGGATGGGGAATGGTACCGGCGCGGGTATTTTGACGATGGTACTCCCCTGGGATCGAAAACCTCACAGGACTGCCGGATTGATGCGATTGCGCAGAGCTGGTCTGTATTGTCCGGCGCCGCGAGCCCGGGACGGTGCGCAAAGGCCATGCAGGCGCTGGATAAGCACCTTGTGGATAACGAAGGAGGGCTGATCAAACTGTTAACGCCTCCTTTCGACGGACACGGTCCAAATCCGGGCTACATACAGGGGTACCTGCCCGGCGTGCGGGAAAACGGAGGGCAGTATACGCATGGCGCCATCTGGGCAGTGATGGCCTTTGCCCGAATGGGGAATGCCGGACGAGCCTGGCAACTCTGGTCAATGCTCAACCCTATAAATCATACCCTGAATGCGGACTCTGTCGGGATTTATAAAGCTGAGCCTTATGTCATGAGTGCTGATGTCTACAGCGTCGCTCCCCATACCGGACGTGCAGGGTGGAGCTGGTATACCGGTTCCGCAGGCTGGGCCTGGCGTTTACTTACCGAGGAATTACTGGGGATAAAACGTTCCGGCACTGACTTTAGTGTTCATGCCAGGTTACCGGATGAGTGGTCGTCTTTTTCTATGGCATATCAATATGGTGAAAGCCATTATCAGATTAGTGTTTCACGCGGCGATGCAGAATATTGCGTGACGCTGGATGGTGTTCTCCTCCCTGATGACAGAATACCGCTGAAGGATGATGGACAAAACCATACGGTTGAGATCATTCAGAACTGACACTGATCCCGGAGGTGCATTAACGTCTGCCGTTAATGCGCTGATTATCCCTGAGAACATCAATCGCAGTCTGCATGGCGATTTTGTCATCCCGCCTTTTTTGTTTGTCCTGCATGACCTGAAGGTATTCCAGCAAGGTGCGGGTATTAATCGGTCGGCCCTGTTTACCCACAGCCAGCACGGCTTCGCCAAGAATAATTTTCACAGGCGGTAGTTGTGCCGGATACCAGTCAAGGGTGTCTTCTGATTTCATCTTAAATTTCTCACGGAAGGGTAGTGTATCATAAATAAGACGTTCAATTTTCAATATCTGATATCCTGATTCAGACACAACTTAACATAACTTATGCCAGTTATTTTTATATTAAAGCGTATAATAATTACTGTGTTCCTCAGAGAATTATTTATGTCTTATACAAATGGGCTCAGGTATTTTAAAGAAAGACCGGTTCATGTTGCCTGCCCGGTATGTGCACACAGAGCCGATCAGAAAGCAGGTAAACTAAGAAAAGATGCGGTTCTTGAGTGCCCTGCCTGCGGACTGTTGTTCAGACCTTCAGAATGCTGGTGTATCGGCGGCTGATCAGCTTCTGCCACTTAACGTCAGTGATGTCGGAAAATGACAACATTCCTCCTGTACTGCTGTTGTCGAGGGTATGATAATGAAATCTAAAAAATCTGTTTTTATTGAAGGGCATATCATGTCGAACAGCTGTCACGGACAGCCTGGCCAACCTTTCTGTATTCACCGGGTCAGGTTTAGTAATGGTAAATATGCGATTATTCGGGTGGCATCCGGGATATGTTTCAAACCAGGCGAAATTATTCAACGAAACGATTGTGAGTGGTTTTATAAACTTACCAAAATTCGGCTTCTTTCTTTTGAGTACCTTGATGATGATGAATCAAGAAGACAATTCCTTGAGTATCAATGATAAAACCATGGATTTATAACAGAATAAATTTTCTGGCTTACAATTCACCCTTGGCTCTTTAAATTATTCACCAGTCATTGGGAAATATTTTTTTCCTGAATTTAGATGAATTTAAATTATCTAAAACAAAATGTATCGCTAAAGACGAATTGCCTCATTGTTTTCCTTTTGCGTTATAACCTTCATTAGCATTAAGGAAATTTATGGCACAGACTTTTACTCATAATTTACTTCATCCTCGCCACTGGCTTACCTGGTCTGGTTTGGGTCTGCTGTGGCTTCTCGTTCAACTTCCTTACCCGATTTTACATATTCTGGGCTCTGGCCTTGGAAAAATTTCCAGACCCTTTCTGAAACGCCGGGAACGGATTGCGATTAGAAATATCGAACTGTGCTTTCCCGAGATGACACCGTTTGCCCGGAGCCAGATGGTCAATAAAAACTTTGTTTCTCTCGGGCTGGGACTGATGGAAACAGGAATGGCCTGGTTCTGGAGCGATGCGAGAGTCAAAAAATGGTTTGATGTCGAAGGGCTTGAAAACCTGACCGGTGCGACAAGAGGAGTAATGGTCGTCGGGATTCATTTTATGTCCCTTGAGTTGTGTGGAAGAGTAATGGGGTTATGCCATCCTATGATGGCAACGTATCGCCCACACAATGATCCATTAATGGAATGGGTACAGACAAAAGGGCGTATGCGTTCAAATAAGGCTATGATTAATCGACGTAATTTATCAGGTTTTGTTCATGCGCTAAAAGCAGGTGAAGCCGTTTGGTTTGCACCAGACCAGGATTATGGGTCTAAAGGAAGCGTTTTTGCACCTTTTTTCTCGGTAAAAAAAGCAGCCACGACGAACGGAACGTATGCTCTGTCAAAACTCGCTGGTGCACACTTGATCACACTTAGCATGATTCGACGTAGCGATAAAAAAGGTTATCACATGTATATCAGCAATCCGTTGTCAGGCTATCCAGGGGAAGACAAGATCGCCGCAGCGGCTTATATGAACAAGATCATCGAGCGTGAAATTCTCCGTGCTCCTGAGCAATACCTGTGGATGCATCGCAGGTTCAAAACGCGTCCTGAAGGCGAAGTCTCTTTATACAAATGAACAACTCTTCTTGTCATGAGCCAGAATCTATCTTTCTTGCCACTGCGTATTTGTAAAAAATGGGACAGGGGATTATTCGATCGGCTTCATGTTAACGATGGCGTAACTGACAACCAAGGTTAATCAATTGAACCTGCTCGGATTTGAAGGTCCGCTTCTCGCTTATAGCTGCCATTCAAAGCGATAATAATTTTTGTATATTTTCTCTTCCACATGATGTCAGTTATCGGGAATGGTTTGACTATCCAGCAGGCATAGCATCCTTTACAGCTCGACAAACCGAACGCTCCGATAGGGTATGCAGGCACACGGATGGCGTGTAAAGCAGAGTGAAAAAGATGATCGATTAAACCGATCGATTTTATAAAATTGATCTGCAAAATGAATTATCCGGCACGCTAGTGCCTGTGCTAAATTCCCAACAATTCATTTAACGTATTGTTTATTAATTTATTTCCTGTCTTCTGGTGGGCGCCCTTCTTTTGTCCTGCGGGCACGGCATGGGAATGCGACAGCAGGTGATGGAATGAAAAGATGTGCCAGATGTAACAAGAAAAGAAGCATTCTGGACCGGATATTCGGGCTTGATAAAGAATTTTGCGATGGCTGTCTGATGGTGGTTAACCAGGAAATCAGAGAAAAACGAGTGGTGTCCACACCAGCACGAAAATCACCGGGACGCTCTTCCTGACAATGTTTCTTACCCGGAAGGTTATTGCCTCTGATGGGGTAACAACTCTGAAGCTTCCCTCTGTTTACATTCCCTTTGATCAATGAAAACCAACATCGATATCAGCGTCATCATTCCTGCCTTCAATGCAGTTGACAGCATCGGGGCTCTGGTCCATACACTGCTTGGCGAAACAACGCTCAGTACTGAAATCATTGTTGTGGATGACGGTTCAACCGACGAAACATGGACGCTACTCAGCGCCATTACAGATGAACGGCTTATTCTCATTCGTCAGGAAAATCAGGGCGTGTATGCTGCCCGTAATGCTGCACTGGCGATTCACCGTGGTGAATGGGGGGTGTTCCTGGATGCGGATGACCGGGTTGCGGCAGATTTTCTGCAGGAGCGGCTGCACACAGCCCGCGAAGCACAGGCCGATGTCGTCCTTTTCAATGCCCGGCATACAGACAGCGCCGGACATCTGCGGCATACCGTTCACCGCAGACAGCCTTACGGTCAGACGCTGACGGGTCAGCAGTGGATACGCCATTGCGTCAGTCAGAGGGAATGGCCGCATTATCTGTGGCTGCAGATAATCCGTTCAGCGTATATTCGCGAGCATGACCTGCGATTCCAGGAAGGGAAAAGCCACAAGGACATTCTCTGGACGATACAGCTTGCCGCCGCAGATGGCCGATTTTATTTCTCTGACAGACAGGATTACCTGTGGGTTAATAACCCGGCGTCAATTACCCACCGCCCGGATTATTACGATATCCGCGCGTTCAGCTATTGCGACGTGATTGCAGATATTCTGGCACTCAGTACACAGACGCAGTACCGATCTGTCAGACGAGCGCTGGTCAGGCATGCGCTGGTGGAAAGCCGTCATTTTCTGGGCCTGTACCGGCGCAGGGTGAATGACCGGCAGGCGGTCCGGGCGCGTTTTCGTGTGCGGATAGCCTTTCGCCATCTGGTACCAGGCGTGAGCAACCTGAGCGATGTCTTTTTCCTCCTGAAGCTGGTTCGCAATATTTATCTGCCTGGTGTCCGCAATACTCCCGCAGCCGTTTCGCAGTTGCGGCGTTAATCCATGGATATCTCAACGCTTCTGGCACGGTCGTGGCAAACTGCGACAAAGGGTGATGGCTCAGTTCGCTCTGCCAGGGATATCGTCGAACGCTGGTATGACAAAGGCGGTGACCTCACCCGACGGACCCGGCGATTTATGCTGCGGGAATGCCTGTGGATAGCCGTACATTACCGGGATACCGAAGCGGTACTCACGCGACAGTTCCGGCTGCTGACCGTGTTACTGTATCTGGGCGGTTGTTTTCCGAAAGGGAATGCCGGTGGTATGCTCCCAGAGAAATGTTTCATTTTACTGAACGCCCCGGAATTAAGCTCTCTCCTGGCAGACGATACGGCCCCTGATGTTCTGGTGGCGTCCTGCCGCACCCTCTTCTACTGCAGACAGATATCTCCGATAAGGTGTTACCGCCATACCAGCTGTCTGAGCGAACATCTGTTTGAACTAATGGAGATCTGATAAAAGCGCCAGTCTTTGTACTGGCACCTGAGGGGCTGATCGCTGACGGTGTCGTCGTCAACGATGAGGGCTAACGTCATTATTTCCCTCCGCTGAATCTGCCACCTGTGATGTCAGTAACGGTTTTATATCCCTTGCGGGTCATCAGCCCGGTAGCCTTCCGGGCTCGGAGAATATCAAGGCTGCCGATAAAAGGAGACTGCTCTTTCACGCTGAAGCCGTGACGGTCAGTACGCACCAGGTCGTACTTTTCCACGATAAAATTCACAGCGTCATACAGTGAGATTCCCGCATCAATGTGTTTCTGGATCACACTGTCGTTGCCAAACGGTGTGTCGTTGAGGGTAAGGCCGTAGTGTTGCTCCAGCAGATACTCCAGTAATTTTTGCCAGATTTCGACTGACGACAGACGTGACGACGCCGCCCTTTGAAGGAACAGGGAATGTATTTGCATGGTTTGCGCTCTTTGTTGGCTAGTTTGACTAAGGAAAAGCGTCCGGGGTTTATTCGGTTGTTACAGACGCCGGATAAATTACGATGTACAAATAACCGCAGGAGCCGAGTGTATCGGCCTCACATATCAGCCCTTTTACGTGGAGCGTGATGCAGCGCTGAATGCGGGGCGTGAGTTCGCTGCTGGCCAGCATAAGCTCCATCTGCTTCATCAGTACCGGAAATACCTGGTCCACATGGCGTAAATCTGCGTCATTAAATGTCCCGGCAATGCTGGCGCGGTCAGCAAGGTAATGCAGGGGGTTACCCTCCTGTACCAGCCGTGCACCAAAACACGGCGTGATGTTGCGTCTGAGGCCCCACCAGGGTTCCGTGATGTTATGGTTGATTACACGGGTTGCTTTCTTCATGTAAGTACTCCTTAACGGTAAGTCAGTTCAGGACGACGCTGCGCAGGATCACATACGGACCATTGCGGTCCTGTCGGCGTTCAGCAAACACGGCCAGCACACCCCAGATATCCTGCACTTCCCTGCCGTGGTAATGGCAGATACTGCCGGACCACTTATATTTCCCGGTACAGAAACGAAACAGCCGGGACTCAGAATGCTGGCGGTATATCGCCATTGCCTGACGTTTGCTGATGATTTTCATCGTAATTCTCTCCCTAAAGCCAGCCACGCTCGGCAAACGAGACGATGTTCATGCCTCCCACGACCAGGTGGTCCAGCAGGCAGATATCCACGAGTTTAAGTGCCTGTTTCAGATGGTCAGTGAGCAGTCGGTCGGCATGGCCGGGTTCCGCATAACCTGAAGGATGATTGTGTGAAAGTACGATGGCAGCCGCATTGTGTTTCAGTGCTGCCTTTATCACTTCACGGGGATGTACCTGCGTATGGTTGATGGTGCCGGTGAAGAGCGTTTCATGAGCAATAAGACGATGCTGGTTATCAAGGAAGAGCGCCATGAAGACTTCACGCTCCAGCGTGGTGAGTTGCAGACGGAGCCAGTCACGGACCGCCTGGCAGGAGGTGAATGCCTCGCCGGGTTCGCGTAACTGGCGTTCCAGCAGGGTCAGTGCGCGTCTGATGGTGCGCTGTGCGGTGGGAGATATTTCCCCGCTGTCGGGGAGACACGTGGTGGTATTCATTTGCTTTTCCTGTCGGTTGACGCGTCGGGCGCAGATGTGTTGTACAGTTTCACGGCAACGACGAACCCGTCGTGCAGGGATTCAAACCATGACCAGATATGGAAGAGAGGGGTACCTGTCGGGAAATGCAGGAAGGGTTCGTCGGTCACAAGGTCACCGTCCTCATCCCCGACCGTTGTTTTCCCCAGCGCATCCCACAGGTCATTAAGGTGAGACAGTTCATAGGGCATGGCGGAACGCTCAGTCGATAATGCGCATGATGGCGCTGCATTCCGGGTGATGCAGCGCATAGTCACGCAGGCGCCAGTAATGCTCCGTCATGGCATCGCATTCTGTGCGGCATGCATGATGACTGTAAGCGATAAGACAGACCGCAATCCCTGCAGCTTCGGCGCTCATGTCTGCGGCGTTGCCATTCATGGTGTTGAACAGCGACCAGAAGGCATCGTTGTCCGTTTCCGGAGCCATGAAGGCCCCGCCGTTGCTGAGAGTATAAAAATTCCAGATACCGCCGCTGTAGTCAGCGCAGAACCGGTCTATCCACGCAAAGACCTGCGGTTCAAGGGTTATCCACTGCGGGATGTTGCCAAAGTGCTGCGGCCAGAATTCCACACGCTGTTCGTCCGGTACGGACGTGGCTGCCAGAGCAGGTGCAGAAACGTTATCGCCAGCCTGCAGAGGTCGCTGATGGTTATCGTTAATATTAATAATGTCGGTCATGTTAATTTTCCTTATGCATGGAGATGTTGAATGGAAGTGTCGGGCCGGGGATTGATTTCGGTGGCGGGGCGCGGGTGATTACCTGTCCAACAGGTTCAGCATGTTCTCCGCCATCACCCAGAGCGCACGGTTTAACTTAACGTCTCCATCAATCCCGTTTACTGCGCGGGTGTGGGTACGTTTACCCTGCGCGGTACGGCCACTTAGCCCGCCTTTCAGCAGGTTTTCCTGAATGCGCTGGTAAGTGGTCCACAGGTCATCGCTCTCGTCCTGCCAGCGGCGGGGTGCAAGAATTTGCGCTTCGGTTACTGGCTGGTACTCTTCCCCAAAACGGTATGTCAGCGCCGCTGTAGCCAGTGCATGTTGTGCGGGTGACGGGAGTTGCAGGGACTGCATGGCGTCACGTTTCTCTTCCACCCGGTCAAAGACGCTGAGAACCTCATAGGCCCCCTCAATCACCTTCCCGACAACGTCGCCCCTGTATGGCACGCGGATCTCGCCAAACGACTGTCCGCAAACGAGCGAATTGGTGCAGACGCTTCGGAATATTCCCGGCAGTAACTGAAAACTTGATGCGCCATCGTGCGAATTCAGAATGATGATTTCCGGTACCTGCTGACCGTTTATCTGACCGGCACGACGCAGGCGCAGCATATGCTTTGTATGTTCCCGTCGGCTCTGGTCGCGCACTCGTGACTGACAGGCAAAGAATGGCTGGAACCCTTCACGTTTAAGGTTATCCAGCAGGCTAATGGTGGGTATGTAGGTGTACTTTTCGCTTCTGGAGTCGTGCTTGTCTTCCCCGAAGACGCTGGGGACATGCTGCATCAGTTCTTCGTGGGTTAAGGGACGGTCACGGCGAATCTGGTTCACCCGACCAAAACGGCTGGCTAATCGCATAGTTGATTCCTCATCTGATTAATCTGAAGGCATAAAAGCAAAAGCCCCTGCTCCGTGAGGAGGCAGGGGCAGATATGTTGTTCACTGTGGGAGGGATATGGCGGGCAGGACTACAGCGTATCCAGAATCTTCAGTATCTGCGCCATCAGGGCGGTGATAAGTGCAGTGACCAGCAACGTGACCGCTTCCCGGGCTGTATCAATACTGCTGTCATCGTAGCCTGCCTGACGCAGGCGAATTTCAATAAACTGCCGGGCCTGATGCCCGCCGCACCAGGTCAGTGCCTGGCTCAGGGCCGTCACCAGCATTTTCAGAAAGGTCATAGGGTTTGCTCCGGACTGCCTGGCGGCAGCCCTCTGGTGGAGTGAAGATTTATTTGAGGAAGCTGATACAGGAAAGTGGCTCAGTGGTAGGTGTAACGCCATCCCCCCTTGTCAGTGGTGACGACGACTTCTGAAGCAACGCAGTTATTATAAAAATTTACTTTGACGGACTCCCCGTAGCGCAAGGAGGCGGGCAGAATAGTTTCCTTATTGCTGGAATATAGGTACTTCTGGTTATCAATACGACAGTTACCCCGGTTCACATCTATCTTTTCAACTTTGATACTATCATCCAGCGAGGTGACCACGACCGTGACATAGCGTGTTCCGGCAGGATGAACCTGATTACTGGTCTCCACTTTGATGGTCGGCGCTGGCTCTGCCAGCGTATGAGCTGAGAGTGCAAGCAGTGCGGGTACCAGCATATGTTTAAATTTCATAATCTGTTCCTTTTTAAAATAACGTAATCAACAGGCGTCAAACTCAGATGCAGGCTAGAGTGCATCTTTACCCACGCAGCCGTGGGTCCCGAATACCGGCAATACCTTTGCTGCCCCAGCCAGCGTGAATGTGGCATCCTTAACACCGTCTCCGGTTACTGAGACCTGTTTGCCATTACGTAGCTGAGCCCAGGCCAGCGCCAGGTTATTACCGCCCACTCGACTGCCAGATTCGCTGATGTCGATGGGGGCTCCACCGTCGATACTGACCTGAAGGCTTTTATCTTCATCCATACTGACCTGATGCCCGCTGGCGTCAGTGAATATGACCGTGGCCGGTTGCGAGCCGTAATCCTCACAGGTCAGAGACAGTTGCGATTGACTTTCCCCATTGATAACAAACTCTGATATTCCCTGGCCCCAGCCCCGGGTCCAGGTGGTTTGATTACCGAAGGCCATTGCCACTGCCGGTACCAGCGCACAGGTCAGTAGTAAAGGGTGAATCATTTTTCTGTTCATTTTTGTGCACCTCTGGTTTTCGTAAAACGCTACCCGGAATGGGTATCTGCATGATTTTTAGTAGAAGACAGACAGTCATAAGCATCCCGTTGGGATTTTATAGCTGCAAAAAAGAAGGGGATAACGATGAAATTCGATCGAACCGATCGACAAAATTGATCGTGGTTCAGTAAATATATTTACCGTAAACCTCGCCCGAGTTTATCGATGGTCCGGTTTCACTTCAGAAGGGTGATATATATCTGAGATTTTATTGAACACAGGCTGAGGAAATGCATCACTGAGGCGGTATGGCGCAGACACCGTCCTCTGTGACAGGAGGAACACTAAAAAAGCGGTTATAGAAGAGATTACAGGCTCTGTGGTCGCTGGTGTCAATGTGAAAATATTTTGCCATGTACTGGCTGAGTATATGCTGAAATTCGTCGTAGATTTGTTGAGACCCCCGCTTGTGCTTCACCCTGATTTCATCGACTAAACGATAACATTGCTCCAGCAGGTGGTCGCCGTCGCCGTTCAGCAACGCATGAAACGCGGCAACGGCAAATAATTCATTCGCAGGCCCGGCATTAAGCCAGACGCTGACTTCGGTACAAACCAGCGTTTCCCATAGTGACATCAAATTCAGGCGTAAGGCTTCCTCTTTTAACAGACGGGTTAGTGGAGGGAATGCGTAAATATCAGTGTCAAATAGCCTGCGTGACAGACTTAAATCAGCAAAGGCAAGATGCTTAACTCCGTACAATGCTTCCTGTACAGCATCTGAACCGTATTTATCCGTTAACGCTTTCAGTAAGGTCGATTTAACCGGTTGAGGTGTTTCCATTGCTTTTATGCCACTCAGCACTCCTGACTGACAGCAGGGGATAAAATCCTTCATCATCCGGTTTATAGCAGCAGGTGCGATGATAATGTTTCTGGCGATATTTGCACCGCCCTTAGAGTTAGGGTAAATGTGGCATAGCTCAAGATCCAGCCAGGGGATTAACCTTTTTGTCGTATCAGCAACTCTGTGCCCGTTCAGCGTATTATACGTTTTCTGGTGGCCAGCTTTGTGCTGATATAACCGAATGAGGTCTGCAATATCCGTCGGACCGGTGATACTCCCCAGTCCAAGGGAATTATTTTTTAGCATGGCTTCCACATTGAGCCAGTAAGAGTGCTTAACCAGTCTTATAATAGCATCGTCATCGATTAACCTCCGGGCTTTATCCCGATGTTCCTTACAACAATAAAACTGATTGCGGGTTTCAGATATACTGATACCACAGGCGGGATACTGGCATATTAATGCTGCTCTTTCCGTTCGTCTGGCTGAATTTAACTGTCTGCCCTGATAATGTGTCGGGCATAGCCGTAATATCCGTTCAGCGGGTGAATGGCCGATCTGTGCCATGCAGTTATTTCTTTTACATACGGCCATAATGAAACTCTTATTTAATATAATAATATCTATGTTTTTATTGACAATAGCGGTGATGATATTTTACGTATCATTAAATATATTTATTGCTTAACATCAATTAAATATTAATGTATTTGTCTCAAATGAGTAAGAAATACACCAGCAGAACTGTTTTATTAAATTACAGGTTTTAATGGCTGTTAATGATTCATATCCACAGAGCTTTACACCTGTCGTCATTATCTTTTTTTACTACTGTATTCTGAGAAAACCCCGCGCAGATCGCGACCAGTAGCGACTGGCGCGGGGTTTTTGCCTCTGTGGTTGTTTTCGAAGACGTTTAACCAGTGTACGCTCTGGCCATCCGGGCCTCTGTAGTGAGATGTCCCGATTAATATTCCAGCCTGTTAAAGTCGAAGTATTCAAAACCATACCTGCCAGTGACATTCTCTGGCGATGCAATAATCGGATTATGTCCGTTCTCCAGGAATGCCGGTGGAATACACCATGAGTGGCGACATTCCAGGGAAGGCATGGCAATATACACCGCAGAATGACGGCCGGGACGAATAAAACAAATCAGACCCAGTGCGATTAACTGCTCAAGAACAGATTGTGATTTACTGGCGTCACGCAGCCGGTTCGGGCCGTTCCGGTTTACCTCATTTTTCCTGAGTGGATATCCCTCATTATCGAGAAATTTCTCCTTAAGCCACCTGAACATCTCGTAAACGTCCTCCATAAATGCATTCCGTTCAGAAGAAGGGAAAAACAGCCTTTCCGCTTCTTCAAGATGCCATTCCACAATTTTGAAGGCGGCCTGGATGACCCCCCGCGAAATACATAAACTCTCAGGTGAATACATATATGTCAGAATGGCCGCAACCCTGAGGGCATTCGCCCCCGCTTTGGCTGCAATTTCACTGATATGCTCCATCTGCTGTCCGGGGGCTGTTTTACGGCTGAGCTCTGACTGTTTATCTGCCCAGTAAGTGGTCGCATCATCAGATAACCTGAGCGTTTGTTTTTGCGTATCGTGACTATAAAAACGCGCCTTTTGCTTATCAAGTAACTGGTTAATTTTACTGTGGAACACATTTAATGCTTCATCAGAATGAGCGTGGTCCGTATTTGTGCGGCGACGTCCCAGCGTGCTGATGGTATTGATATAAAGAAACCGCGACAGAAAACCACTTCCCTTGCTGAGTTCACCGTGGTTACGGCGGTAATTTTCAAAGACCGGGGGCTGAACCATTAATGCTAGGGTCAGGCAGGCGTTGATATCGTACTCCTCACCGCCCGGGCGGTGGTATTCATAGGTCTCTCCGTCCCAGGCTTTATTCAGTAAACCGAGGTTGTTTTTCAGATACCCTTTAAAAAAGGTAATTGCCTCATCTGAGAGCACCCCGGCTTCAGAATACCGGCTCAAACCTTCCAGGAGCGCCTTTGCGGTGGTGTCGTCATAAAGCATCGCCAGGCGGGTCGGAGGCTGCTGCCGGGTTTCTGCATGTTCATCTAACAGCCGTTCTTCCTCCGTCCCCTCAGAACCGCTTTTGATGGCAGTGTACAGATTACTGGTCAATGCTTTCTGGTGTATTTTCCAGATATTGTCAGCACGCAGGTGTGCCTTCATCAGACCGTCGTGCTGCTGCTTCATTTGCTCAGCGAATCGGTAAAAAGGCTTCATCACTTTTTTGCTGATACTGGTCTTACCTTCACCGGAGACCGCCAACGTCAGTAAATACAGTGCACAGTGCATCGGATCCGATGAGTGTGGTGGTACCACCTCAATATGAGCCTGACAGGCGAGGGAAGCGGCTGCCAGTACGGCCCCCGCTATCAGTTCCGCCGGGATACCCGTCTCGTTATAAAGAGCATCAATGACATCCCGCATCACCGGCGGGAACGCGCAGACAGGATAACCCTCCGGGGTTCTGTTTTGTACGGGAATATAAGGCTCCGGCATTTTCGGAATGACAGTGTGTGGCAGTATATTCTGCATGTAATATTCTCCTTGGTTACTGTTTTCAGTAACGGGTTAGTTGTGAATATAATAAAATAGCCAAGCGTCAAAATTTATTTAAAGTAATAATTTTACTCAATAAATAATCGCATTCAGTTTCCTTGCAGCTGGCAAAAATATGTCGCAGCGAGTACATATTTAAATCAGAGACGTTGTTATATAACCTGCGTATCCTCCTTTAATTTTTACCAATACTATCTCATCGCTTATGATGCCTGCTGGCGTTCCAGCAGCCATGCATCCAGCTCTGACTCAAGCCAGCCGACGGACTGCATACCCAGCCTGCGCTGTTTCGGAAAGGTCGGGTCGTGGCGCGGCGACTTCGGGTTGATCCAGTCATAGATGGTTGAGCGGGCAATGCCCGTTTTGTTAACAACGGCGCGTATCCGCAGTATCCTGATACCTTGTACAGACATATCTGTTAATTCCCCCTGTTCTTTCGATATGGATGCAATTGTATGGTGCCGGAACAGGTAATGGCACCCGCCTGGTGGCTGTAGCAAAAAAGACATTTTATAACAACGAGATAGGGGTTTTTTTTAGGGTTTTTTCCCGTTTTTTGTTGGTGACAGAATGTTTTTTTTCGAAAATGGTGTCGGAAGCGTCTGGCTAAGGGCAAGAATGAGTCGTTCCAGGTGTCAGGCAAGGAAATTTACTGGAGTATAGAAATTGTCATTCGAAAAGAGGGACTTCATGGCTGATTTAGACAGGGATTTTACCCCTGATGAGTTACTCATCGTATTTCGTAAAAAGAGGAAAGCGTTACGTTTTCATCTCGGGATCAGACAGAAACATATCGCCAGGCAATGGCTGAATAAAGATACTGAAATTGTTATCGTGCTACAAACAGGGAGACAAACGAAGGATGAAGATTTAGCGCGGCGACTTGCTGATGAGCACGGAGAGAAAAAATGGCGGCGTTATCTGAAAATTTTCAGTCTTTCAGAATGGATGATAAAGGGGATCAGGAACGATATGTCTGAGGCTGAACAATACTGGAGGCAGGGAACATCGGCTCTCGAATCGGATCCAGATCATGCGGTGCAATTAATGCTGAAGGCTATCGCGTTGTTGGATCGCGGTCTGAAACGCAGTGAATCCGCAGCAGGTAAAAGAATCAAGGAACGGCATAAACTCAATTCTGCTTATGGCGGAAAGGTCAAAGCGACACGTTTTGATGGCGTTAAAGACGAAGTGATAAAACACCTGGAAGCGCAACCTGAGGGCTGGGAAACTAAAACCGATGCCATCAACGCAATTATTAAAGCGTTAAGGCCCTATATTGAGGAGCATGGATGGCCTTCCGCACAGGATAAAAACGACTCACGGGACGCGGCAATGGTGGAGGCAAGCCAGATCAAGTTGTTGGCTGAATGGTCAGTCAAAGACAAAAGAGTGAAGGCGGCGTTTGCGAAGGCAGTACAAAAACGTATCGGGGTGTCGCAAAATCGATAGTCCGGTACCTTGAGAGCGCGTACGTGATTCAATGTGACTGCCTTTTCTCAGATGTGGCTGTGCAGAAGAGCATAGAGCTGATAATAAGACGATACGAGCTCCCCTGAACATCATCGTCTTTTTAGCGATACTGACAGGGTTGATAGCGATACAACTTTTTAATGAGTAATCTGTCGGGAGTACCTTGCACTTTTTAATAGTATGCCGGATCACACTGTCCAATCTGGCAATGGTATTCGTCGTGTAAAACCGCCTCTGCCGCAGGTACCCCAGGTCATGGGTTAATGCTTTGTAGTCCTTCTAAGATACGAGCCGCAGGCTATTACGCACCATGTGAATGATACAGAACTTAATCCGCTCTCCGGATAAACTGCATTAATGGCGTCAGAGATGCTCTTCAGCTCATCAACGTAGGCGATGAGGATATCTTAACTTCGGCACAACTCAGCTCATAGCTTAATTAGTTGATAAAAATCAGCGTGGGGCCCCTCGCTATATCTGCTCATAGATCAGGTTTGACCTGACGCAGCTATTACACAAAACTAAACCAGCTACTCTTAAAATCCGAGAATGTACAGTCTCTAACGGCTTTCCAATAGTTACCGACATTCTCAACGAATAGGTAAATGTCATCATACAGCGGTCAGTTCTGCATCCCCAGTATATTTGCTCGTATGTTAACCTAGCATTAGTACAACATCATTCTTAGGCGAATGGCCCAGCAGGCTTTTTACTCCTTAAAAATTCACTTCTGGTGAAGTAAATTATTCAATGATTTTTGTCATTTAAATCAATTGGTTAATTTTAATTGCGATTTGCTTTTAACCATAGCGATTTAGACGTATTATTTTGAGATTAATCCACTTGCCATGCATTCCCTACCACATTTCAAATGTGAATGAAGAATTATTTTAAGGTTATATATCATGGAGTTATTGAAGTTTCTGGCGGCGATTTTAGTAATTTACTTGTTGTTTTTTAGAAAGAAAAAACGTAAATCTTCAAAGTCTTATGCTTCAAGCCCCGTGAAAGCACCGCCAAAAGAATGGCTCGCTGACATCAAGAAAAAAGAGGCGGTTGTGCGAAACGATGATAGTGAAGACGATAACCTTGCAACTTTTACATTGAGCGGTGGCCGGGGTGTTGAACTTCGGGTGACAACCAATCATTACCGGAACACCTCAAAGTCAGCAGGTGCACTAGCTCGATGGGTACTTCCGGGTGAGATGATAACTGTAGCTGGTGTAGCAATTAGCGGTGGCCACATTTACTTGGGGCAACGTATGAAGCCCTCCGGTCAGGAATCAGGCGGCTATTATGACGATGGAAATGAGGCATCATTAATTGATGACACATGTAAGATAAAACCTACTTCTTATCTTTACGAGGACAGTTCATTAGGATACTGGCCCAGTTTTTCTTCTCTTTCCCCAGAAGCACGCGGTGCGTATGTCAGTTGGCTCGCCAGCGATAGGTCTGATCCATCGTGTCCTATCGGCTATGTTTTTATCTACCTCTACGGCCTGGAAAGAAAAGCGCTCATAGATTCCACTGACCCAAAATTCCCTGATGCTGAGTTCCGTAATCTGTTCAATGAAGTAGCTCGGTTAAGATCCGTATTCATTGAGAACCGCTCATTCCGTGGATATTCGGCCCAGTTACTCGAAGCCATGTCTATTCTGCGCCCGAACATGGGCTTAGCCACTGAGCTCGATAGCAATTCAGGTTTCAGCAACAGCATGCAATTTAAGCTGGCTCTGGCAAAAACTGTACATGAAGGAGTCCCTGTATCAGCTGAACTGGCGTTGAGCTGGGTAATAAACCACACCGAGTATTCGCTGCGTACCCCGGCTCGCCGCTGTGCTAAAGAGTTTGCTGCGCTTTTCAAACGGCGTTACACCCTCAAATATGGTGAAGGGATGGTCGTTAAGGCGAATAAAACGCGCCTAAGGTTAGATTACACACCAGCAAGTCCTAGTTTGCGAGGTGTTCGACTCCCTGTTCCCGACCTGCCTGATCCAAGTGCGTTGAAGAGCCCTGTCCAGAAAATTATGGCTCTTGCCGACATATGTACGGATGAACTTGATGCTTATAGTCGCTACCTTGGTAGGAAAGGTACGTCAGTCAATGATACGGCTGCAATAATGTTGCTCCCTTCAGAGATCGTTAATGAAAGCGCAGAAAAAATATTAAGCTCATTCAAACGCTGGGCTGATGAGGCGATCCTCGTCAAGGAGGGGTTAGTCTCAGTTGCTGACTTTTGGGCACATATGAATGCCATTTGCCCCAATAAAATCAATAAAAAAGAGGCCGATTTGATGCAGGCCTTTGCTCTGAAGATGGGTTACGGTCTGGCACCTGACCCGTATTATCACCATGTGAAGGCGGATGTTGATGGGACACTTGTTCTATTCCCTGCCGCCGAAGGTGGACGCTTCTCACCTTCTTCTGAATTTATCTCAGCAGTAATGACGCTCAGATTAGGGGCGATGGTCGCCTTGATTGACGATTCTCTTGATCAAGCTGAACAGAAAGTGCTTGAGAATGCCATCAACAACAATACTGGCTTCACCGATGATGAAAAACGCTCTCTACATGCGTATTTAACGTGGCAACTTCATACCCCAGCCAATATGACAGGAATGAAAAGCAGGATTGAGTTGATGGGGGCTGCGGAAAAAGCTGCTGTGGGTAAAGTTATCGTTAGTGTTGCCTGTTCGGATGGGACAATAGCGCCTGCCGAAATCAAACAGCTTGAGAAGATTTACTCAAGTTTGGGGCTGGATCCCTCATCTGTCTCGAGCAATATCCATCAGCATTCCGCAACTGAACATGATCTCGTCTCGTCTGTACCAACTGATCAGCCAGCAGTAGGGTTCACACTGGATGCTAATGTACTTGCCCGCCACGAATCTGCCACGGATGATGTTCGTAAATTGCTGAACACAATTTTCACCGAAGAAGAACCGGAAGAGCCAGAAAGCGCTCCAGCCTCATTAACGGAGGCGGGGGGGCTAGACTCCGCACATAGCCAGCTTTATCGCAGTTTGCTGGAGAAAGAACAGTGGTCCCGGAAAGAGGCGACAGAATTGTGTGGAAATTTGAATTTGATGCTCGGCGGTGCGCTTGAGGTGATTAATGACTGGTCCTATGCGGTGGTTGATGCTCCGGTACTGGACGATGCCGATGATGATATCTGGGTTGACCTGGAAATTGCCAAAGAATTAGAGGGATAGTGAATGTCTGTAACACGTATAAGAGTGAAAGAACGCGACGCTATTATTCAGTCACTTAAGTCAGGTGTAACGCCAAGGATAGGCATTCAGCATATCCAGGTTGGCCGCGTGAATGAGATCACCGCTCTCCACCAGGATATTGAGAGGATTGCTGACGGTGGTGCAAGCTTCAGACTTATCATCGGTGAATATGGTTCTGGTAAAACGTTCTTTCTGAGTGTTGTGCGCTCTATTGCGCTAGAGAAGAAGCTGGTGTCAATCAGTGCAGACCTTTCTCCTGACAGACGCATTCACTCATCGGGAGGTCAGGCTCGTAATCTCTATTCTGAGCTTATGAAAAACATGTCCACCAGAAACAAGCTGGATGGTAATGCGTTACTTAGCGTTGTTGAAAGATTCGTTACGGAGGCAAGGAAGGAAGCTGACAAGGACGGCTCCGAGGTTTCATCAGTTATTCATAAACGCCTGGCAGCACTATCAGATATGGTCGGCGGATATGACTTTGCGAAGGTCATTGATTCATTCTGGCGCGGGCATGAGCAGGATAACGAAACACTAAAATCCAATGCTATTCGCTGGTTGCGGGGAGAGTACACCACTAAAACTGATGCCCGTAACGATCTCGACGTTCGGACTATTATCTCAGACGCTTCATTCTATGACTCTTTGAAGCTGATGAGCCTTTTTGTCCGCCAGGCAGGCTATGCCGGTCTTTTGGTCAGCCTCGACGAAATGGTGAACCTCTTTAAACTGAATAATACGCAAGCAAGAACAGCGAACTACGAACAGATTTTGCGGATCCTGAATGACTGCCTGCAAGGCTCAGCCGAGAATATTGGTTTTATCCTCGGGGGGACGCCAGAGTTCCTTTTCGATCCGCGCAAAGGTCTTTACAGCTATGAGGCGCTCCAATCACGTCTGGCGGAAAATCGGTTCGCGCAAAAAGCAGGAGTGATTGACTACTCGTCTCCCACTTTGCATCTTGCCAGCCTCACCCCTGAGGAACTGTATATTTTACTGAGAAATCTTCGTCATGTTTATGCAGGCGGAGATCCAGAGAATTATCTGGTTCCAGATGAGGCACTGACTGGATTTCTGCATCACTGTAGTAAAACCATTGGAGACGCTTACTTCCGTACCCCCCGTAATACCATAAAAGGTTTCTTGGACATGCTGGCCGTGCTGGAACAAAACAGAACGATGAACTGGCAAACACTAATCGAGGGTGTGGCGATTGAAGAGGACAGGCCCAGCGAAATGGATGACGTCATTATAGAGGAAAGCGATGACGACGACGGACTGGCGAACTTCAAATTATGAGCAGTGCCTATGATAGTCTCGATCCCCGCGTCCGTAAGTGGGTTTACAAGCAGGGGTGGTCTACATTAAGGCCCTTGCAGGAGAGTTCTATCCCGGCAATTTTAGCCCGTGATCGAGACGTGCTAATCAGTGCAGGCACAGCAGCCGGTAAAACAGAGGCTTTCTTTCTTCCTGCCTGTTCGGCAGTTGCAGATCTCACTAATGGATTTGGCATCGTCTATATCAGTCCGTTGAAGGCATTGATTAACGATCAGTACCGTCGTCTTGAGAGCCTTGGAGATGCATTGGAAATGCCAGTGACTCCTTGGCACGGGGATGTACCACAAAGCAAAAAGAAGAAGGCTCGGACAAACCCTGCTGGCATTTTACTGATTACACCTGAGTCACTTGAGTCTTTGCTCATAAATTCAATGGGCTGGCTCAAACAGGCGTTTTCGTCAGTCGCATACATCGTTATTGATGAGTTTCATGCTTTCATTGGCTCAGAGCGTGGTGTACAGCTGCTTTCTCTGCTCAATAGAATTGACCATGTGCTAGGACGCCAGGTAAATCCAATTCCCCGCGTTGCGTTGAGTGCCACGCTTGGGGAACTGGAGAAAGTACCCGAACTTTTGCGCCCGGACAAACGACTACCCTGCGTAACTGTTACAGATAGTAAGAGCGAGGCCACTCTTCAGGTACAGGTCAAAGGTTATCTGGAGCGAGTGCTCCAAAAAGAAGAAGAACTTCAGAGTTCAGCTGAACATGACGTTTGCGCTGACATTTTTAGACTTTGCCGTGGCGATTCTCATTTGGTCTTTGCAAACAGTCGAAAGCGGACTGAAAGCATTGCTGCCACGCTGAGCGACATGTGTGAGGAACATATTGTTCCCAATGAATTCTTTCCCCACCATGGTTCCCTTGCCAAGGAATTGCGGGAAGCGCTTGAAACTCGTCTTCAGAAAGGAAATTTGCCCACAACAGCTGTTTGTACAATGACGCTTGAGTTGGGAATTGATATCGGTAAGGTTAAGTCGGTTATCCAAGTTACGCCTCCGCATACTGTTTCCAGTCTGCGTCAGCGTATGGGACGTTCTGGGCGACGCGACTCCCCATCAGTTCTAAGAATGCTAATTACAGAAAATGAGCTCACTGTGACTAGCAGTATCGTTGACCACCTACGGCTGCATTTGGTCCAGTCGATGGCAATGATCAGATTGATGATCTCTAAACAATGGTTTGAGCCTGCCGATTCCCAGCAGATGCATTACTCCACGCTGCTACACCAGATTCTTGCAATTACCGCGCAATGGGGCGGAGTTCGTGCCGATCAACTCTGGTCGCAGCTATGTCAAACAGGCCCGTTCCGTAATGTGGATATAGGCGATTTCAAAAGCCTGCTTAAACATATGGGGGCATGTGGCCTGCTCACTCAACTCGCTAGTGGAGAAATGGTTGTTGGGGCAGAGGGGGAGAAACTGACTAACCATTACACGTTTTATGCCGTGTTCAACACACCAGAAGAGTTCCGCATTGTCACCGGAAACAGAACCCTTGGAACAGTGCCTGTGGACTCCCCACTGCTACCAGATCAACACATCATCTTCGGTGGGCGGCGCTGGAGAGTGACAGAGATCGAGACAGAGAAAAAAGTTATCTATGTAGAGGCGACCAAAGGCGGTCAGCCACCACAATTTAGTGGGGGGGGAATGTCTGTTCATGATGCCGTTCGTCAGGAAATGCTCGCTATCTATAGGGAAGGTGATTACCGCATAGCAATAGGTAGCAAGAGAGTAGATTATGCCGATTCTGCCGCCAGAAGCCTATTTGCGGAAGGCAGCCGTAACTTCCAGAGTTATAACCTGCAAAATGAGTATTTTCTTACGAGCGGCCAATACTGTTACATCCTCCCATGGATGGGAGATAAGGTTGTCAATACGATTACAGCCTTGCTCATACGTTGTGGCTTTAAAGCTAATTCATTGGCTGGAGTTATAGAAATTGACGGCTCAAGTATCACTTCTGTTCAACAGGCCCTTAAAGACCTGCTGCAGTCAGGCTTGCCCTCAGCGTTTGATCTTGCTGTAAATGTTCCAGAAAAGTACTTAGATAAATATGATGAATATTTACCAGAGTTTCTGCTTGCGAAAGGATTTGGGGAAAAAGCGTATGACATTGAAGGCGCGTGTACCTGGCTGAAAGAACATCTTCAGTAAACTGGTTACATAAAAAGGGGGAGATGTTCCCCTTAAGCTTGAGGCCGATTGATGATATTAATTTTTGCTCTTGGCTCGGATCTGCCAGAAATCGAGGTCATAAGGTCTGCTTTGAGCGAGGAACGGACTCTCACACGTTTAGTAAACAAACAGCCATGTGCAGGATATTTGTGAATAAGATCAATTAATTATATTTTCCACATGAGATAATTAAATAGAGGGTATCTCAATTTTGACAACAACTAGGCTCGATGGCTAATTTAGTCGATAGCAGGAGCTGAAGGTAGGGGTAGAATGAAGCTGGAAACAATTCGGTTATCAGGTTTTCAGTCTTTTGGTCTTGAACCAACTGAACTGGGCTTAGAAGATATTACTTATTTAATTGGTCCTAATGGTTCAGGTAAAACCGCTGCACTACAGGCTTTATGCCGACTCTTTGCGTTTGACCCTACATTGCGACGCCTCCAACGTTCAGATTTCCATGTCCCTTTTGATGAGGTAGAGGTTCCTTCGGAGCGCCAGTTGTGGATAGAAGCCGATTTTTTATTTCCCGAACTTGCAGGTGATGAGGATAATAGCACCATAGCACCTCATTTTGGCCATATGCGATTGGACGAGCCAGAAGGTATCCCACGAGTGCGTTTTCGCCTCACGGCTACGATAGGACTTGATGGAGATATTGATGAAACCTTAATGTATGTTCTTGATATCAATGCTGATGGCTCGCCTCTTAATACCGCACAGGTTCCCCGGTCTGAGCGTAATCATATTCAAGTCCACTATCTGCCTGCCAGACGTGATCCTGCTGACCATATTACTTACGGCACGAATGCTTTACTCGGCCGTTTGCTTCGTGCGGTACGTTGGGATGCTGAGCGCGATACAATTAAACAATTGACCGATCAAATAAGCAACAGCCTTGCTGCAAACCCTTCAGTAAATGCATTTAGTGAAACATTAAAAACAACCTGGACCACCCTTCACAAGGGAAAATTTTTCGCTGATCCTAAAATCACATTTGTTGCTTCTGAGATTGAAGCACTGCTGCGGCATTTATCCGTTTCCTTTACACCAGGGCACGATGATTCACTTGTTGATTTCTCGCGGTTGAGTGATGGCCAAAAGTCAATGCTTTACCTTTCTTTAGTATTATCATCTCAAGCTATTGGCAGAGCTGTGCTAGCGGAGGAAGATATATCCTTTGATCCCGATAAGCTACGCCCACCGGTGTTTACGTTGGTCGCCTTGGAGGAGCCAGAAAATAGTCTTTCTCCTGACCCTGGCCCAAATTCAGTGCAGTGCTAAATCAGAGATCCTCGTCTTTCCGGA
>NZ_JBEAIG010000007.1:0-98945 GCF_040064575.1 Klebsiella sp. CN_Kp106
AAGAAGCCACGCCGATGCATCACCCCGACACCGTCCCGGAGGCGGCGCTGCGCGCCTGTCCGGGCTACCGGATCGCAGACGTGGGTGAACCCGTAGCCCGGTCAGCGCAGCGCCACCGGGTAAGCAGGCCGCAGAATATTTCAGGCCGGGCCTGTTCCCGGCTCGCGGCGTAAACGCCTTAGCCGGGCTACCGGATCGCAGACGCCAGGGAACCCGTAGCCCCGGTCAGCTCGTAGCCCGGCTAAGCGCAGCGCGAGCCGGGAAGAAGCCACGCCGATGCATCACCCCGACACCGTCCCGGAGGCGGCGCTGCGCGCTTGTCCGGGCTACCGGATCGCAGACGTAGGTGAACCCGTAGCCCGGTCAGCGCAGCGCCACCGGGGAAGCAGGCCGCAGAGTATTTCAGGCCGGGCATATTACGCAGACGGGGGGGAAGCCGCTGTCCCGGCCTGCATCTCCTCCATCACGGCGGTCAGCTTCTGGATCGCCATCTGCGCCGGGCGGGAGAGCTGGCGCGATGGCGCGGTGCACAGGGCCAGGGTGAGCGGGCGCAGCAGCTTGTTGCGCAGCGGGACAAACGCCAGTTGCCCGAGCTTCACCTCTTCCAGCACGTCCAGACGGCTGAGAATGGTCACGCCGCCGCCTTTAAGCACCAGCGATTTAATCAGCCGGATATCGTTGCAGCTGATACTGTTCGCCGGGAAAAAATCATAATGGCGATAAAGCATCGCGACCCGATCGTGGACGATCAGCGGCGCGCCGGGAACAATATGCCGCTCCTCGCTGAGCTCGCCTAGCGACAGCATCGCAGCCTGCGCCTGGGGGTGATCCGGACGCATCACCGCGCCCATCTCCAGCTCAGCAAAGGCCAGTACGCTCAGTCCGGCCTGGCCTTCAGGATCCAGAATCAGGCCGAAATCAAGATCCGCCTGCCGCACCTTCTGGCTGACGGTATGGCTATCCGCGACCTGCAAATTCAGCTCGAGCCACTGCCAGCTGCCGATAATCTCCGCCAGCGCGGCGGCAAAGCTCCCTTCCGCTAGCGCCTGCACCATGCCAAGGCTAACGGTGCCGCGCTTTAGCCCCTGCAGCTCATCAAACTTTTGCCGCGTCAGATGAAACTCCTTTTGCCAGCGCAGCAGATTGTCGTACAGCAGCTCTCCGGCGGTGGTCATGCGCAGCCCTTCCGGCAGGCGTTCGAACAGCGGCGTGCCGAAGGCCTCTTCCGCCTGCAAGATTTGCCGGTTGATGGCCGAGGCGGAAATATGCAGCTTTTCTGCCGCCCGCCGCAGGCTACCGCTGCGGGCGACCTCGGCAAAATAGAGGGCGAAACGTGAAAATGGGCTCATCGGTGACCTGTTCTCTTTTTTGCAACGGCTGGATGAATTCTTGCTGATGGATGTCAACACCCTAATATGACAACAATAAACTCACAACAATTAAACAAATGTTTTTGTGAGCAGGAAGAGAAGCCATGAACAGACCACAACCCACCCCACCCGCCCATTGCACCTTTGAGCCGGAGGACTGGCTGCGCCTGGCGAAATGCTGGCACCCGGTCGCCCGCGCCTGCGATATCGGCCCCGCGCCGGTAAAAGCCACCCTGCTTGATGAGCAGCTGGTGATCTATCGTATTAAGGGCCAGGTGGTGGTCGCTCGCGACGTCTGTCCCCACCGCGGCGTGCCGCTGACGCTCGGCTTTCACGATGAAGAAGGGATCGTCTGCCCGTACCACGGCCTGCGCTTCGGCGAAGATGGCCGCTGTAACCGTATCCCATCCAGCCCCGACCAGCCGGTACCGGCGAAGCTCAACCTCACCAGCTTTGCGGTTGAGGAGCGCTATGGCCTGATCTGGACCTGCCTGGCCTTCGACCCGGAGAACCCGATGCCGCTGCCGGTGATGCCGCACTGGCACGACGACGGCTTTCAGCAAATCAACTGCCCGGCCTTTGAGGTCAACGGCTTTGCGGGGCGCCAGGTCGAGGGCTTTCTGGATGTCGCCCATTTCGCCTGGATCCATACCGATACTTTCGCCGACCCGGATAACCAGGTGGTGCCGAACTATAACCCGCAGGAGACGTCGTTTGGTTTTATCGCCGATTACTGGAGTTCGGTCGGCAACTATCCCGCCAGCTCCGAGTTTCGCGCGCCGGAGGGCTTCCAGTGGCTGCGTCATTTCGAGATGCATCTGCCGTTTACCGCCACCCTGACGATTCATTTTCCCGGTGAGGCCAGGCTGGTGATTATGAACGCCGCCTCGCCGGTTTCCTCGCGGATAACCCGGATGTTCGCGCCCATCGCGCGTAATTTCGATCTGCACGTGCCGGTAGAGGATGTTCACGCCTTTAACCTGCGCGTCTTTGAGGAAGATCGCCTGATGGTGGAGACCCAGCGCCCGGAGAGACTGCCGCTGGATTTAACGCTCGAAGCGCATATCCCCGCCGATCGCAGCTCCATCGCCTATCGCCGCGGACTGAAAAAAATGGGCTTCGGCGACTTTTTCCTCGTTTAAGTGGAGAGCCATCATGAGCGATGTAGTAGAGGTTATCGTTGACGGCCTCTGGCGCCAGGGCAGCCAGAACCTCGCCGTCAGGCTGGTGGCGCGGGACGGGCGACCGCTCCCCGCCTGGCAGCCCGGCGCGCATATTGACGTTCATCTGCCGTGCGGCATTATCCGCCAGTATTCGCTGACCGGCCCGGAGGACGCAGACGACGGCTACCTGATCTGCGTGGCGCTGGAGAAAGCGTCACGCGGCGGTTCGCGCTATATTCATCAGCAGCTGCGCCCCGGCCAGACGCTGTTGATTTCTCCCCCGCGCAATCTGTTTCCCTTACGGGCGGCGGAGCGAGTGACGCTGCTGGCCGCCGGTATCGGCATTACGCCGCTGTACGCAATGGCGCTAAGGCTGGAGGCGGAGGGCGTGCCGTTTACGCTGCACTATTACCTGAAAAATCGCGCCCAGGGGGCGTTTGTCCGCGAACTACAGCGGCGATTCCGCGCCGAAAGCGTGGTGATTCACAGCTCTTGCGAAGGAGACAGCGCCCGGCAGCATTTAGCCGCCGCGCTGAACAAGACGCATACCGGATATCCGATTTATCTCTGCGGGCCAGAGGGATTTATGGCCGCCGCGCGCCGGGTCGCCATTGAACAGGGCTGGGCGGAAACGCTGATCCATAGCGAAGCCTTTCAGCCTGTCGCGATGCCCGCCGGCGCTGAGGAGGGAGAAACGTTTAGCGTGACGCTTGCGTCCTCGGGAGAGCGGTGGCCGGTGCCCCCGCATAAGACCATCGCCCAGGTGCTCCAGGAGAACGGCGTCGCCGTCCCCCTCTCCTGCGAGATGGGGATTTGCGGCGCCTGCCTGACGCCGGTTCTCGAGGGGGTTGTCGACCACCGCGACACCGTGCAGTCGGAGGCGGAGAAATCCGCCGGCGCGCAGCAGATCGCCCTGTGCTGCTCCCGCAGCCGGTCGGCGAATCTGTGCATTGATTTATAGCCCGTCGGCGCTAGCAGGCAAAGACCCGCGCCTCGCCCACCACCTCAATGCGTACCGCCGCCCCCGGCCGCCATAACTGCCGGCTGACGGTTTTGACGATCAGCGGCTCGCCCTGGCCGGGCATCGCCAGGGTTAACGTTGACAGGTGGCCGCTAAAGTCCACATCGCGTACGGTGAGCGGCTGTCCATCCGCCGGAGAGGGAGAGATAACCAACTGCTCGGGGCGCAGCATGACCCTTCCCTGGCCGACGGCATGCGGATCATCGATTGAAATTTCGCCAATCGCACAGCGCGCCCGCCCGCCGCGAAGCTCGGCGGGCAGCACCAGCGCATCGCCGAGAAATAGCGCGGTCTCTTCATCGACGGGACGGCTGTAGACCTCATACGGCGTGCCGACCTGGGTAAAACGTCCCTGGCGCATCACCGCGACCTGGCTGGCAAAGGAGAGCGCTTCATTCTGATCGTGAGTCACCAGAATCGACGCGACCCCGGCCTGCGCCAGTAAATCGGCGGTGGCTTTGCGCGTGGCCGCGCGCAGCCCGGTATCGAGAGCGGAAAAAGGCTCATCAAGCAGCATCAGCGCGGGCCGCTGCGCCAGCGCGCGCGCCAGGGCTACGCGCTGCTGCTGACCGCCGGAGATTTCGTGCGGCCAGTGGTTCGCCAGTTGACGGTCCAGCGACACCCTCTCCATCAGCGCCGCCACCTGCTGATATTTCTCCTGCCGGCTGCCGTCGAGGCCCCAGGCGATATTGTCCGCGACGTTCAGATGGGGAAACAGCGCGCCCTCCTGCGGCACGTAGCCCACCCCGCGCAGGTGGGCGGGAATAAATGTCCCCTGCGCAAACAGCGTGCGCCCCTGCATAACAATGCGTCCGCTATCCGGCGTTTCGAAACCCGCGAGGATCCGCAGCAGCGTGGTTTTACCGGAGCCGGAGGGGCCAACGATCGCCGTCCGGCTGCCTGCGGCCACCGTCAGATTCAGGTTTTCGAGCACCCGCGTACCGGCAAAAGATTTTGAGATTGAGGAGAGTTCAAGCATTTACAGGCCTGCGATTTTTTTCGACTGGATATAGAGAATGCCGGTCAGCGGCATCGAAAGCAGAATCATCAGCATCGCGTAAGGCGCGGCGGCGACGTAATCAATTTCGCTGGTTAGCGCCCAGAAGCCGGTCGACAGCGTGCGGGTGCCGAGCGGAGAGAGCAGCAGCGTGGCGGTCAACTCATTGGTGATGCCGAGAAACACCAGCGCCGCCGCTGCCGCCGCGCCCGGCGCCGCCAGCCGCATGGTCACGCTCCACAGCGCCCGGCCGGGGCTGCGGCCCAAACTGCGGGCGACGTTTTCCAGCTCCACGGGGGCCTGCGCGATGCCGGCGCGCAGGTTGACCAGCGCCCGGGGCATAAACATCAGCAGCCAGGCGAGCAGCAGCGTGACCTCGGTCTGATAGATGGGGCGCGCATAGTGAATGGTGACCGTCACCAGCGCCAGCGCCGTCACGATGCCGGGCAGAGAGCTGGTCATGTAGTTACACCCCTCCAGCAGTCGAATAAGACGCTGCGGATAGCGAACGCCCAGCCAGGCAATGGGAATAGCGCAGGCGGTGGTGAGGAGAGCGCCCACCGCGCCGAGCAGCAGCGTTTGTCGCAGGGAGAGCCAGAGGTCGGCGTTTAACCAGTTCTCCACGCCGCCCAGCCATAGCCAGCGGCAGAGCACCATCAGCGGAACGCCCAGCGCCAGCATCACCAGCGTCAGCAGCGCGAGCTGGAGAGGGATCGTCGCCAGCCGGCCCAGCGGCTGCCGCTGCTGTTCGCGCGCGGCGCCCGAACCGATGCGGGCATAGCGCGCTTTCCCCCGCGACGCCCCTTCCAGCAGCAAAATAGCCAGACAGCAGAGCGCCAGCACTCCGGCCAGCATGTTCGCCGCCGGGCCGCTGAAGGTTGACTGGAACTGGTCATAGATGGCGGTGGTAAAGGTATCAAAACGCACCATCGCGAACAGGCCAAACTCCGCCAGCAGATGCAGCGCCACCAGCAGCGCGCCGCCGCATATCGCCAGCCTGAGCTGGGGCAAAACCACGCGGAAAAAGATCCGCCACGGCGGCGTACCTAATGAGGCGGCAACATCTTCCAGCGTCGGGTCCAGCCGCCGCAGAACGGCGGCAACCGGCATATAGATAAACGGGTAGTAGGCCAGCAGCGAAAGAAACACCCCGGCAGAGAGGCCGTGCATTGCCGGCACCGCGCTGACCCAGGCGTAGCTTTGCACAAAGGCCGGGATCGCCAGCGGCGCTACCGCCAGCACCGACCAGAGCCGCCGCCCCGCCAGCAGCGTGCGCTCCGTCAGCCAGGCCAGGCCAACGCCCAGCGCAATGCACAGGGGTACCGTCAGCGCGATAAGCCACAGGGTATTGCTCAACAGCTCAGCGACGCGCGGGCGAAAGACCAGCGCCTGGATTGTCTCCCAGCCGGTATCGACCCCTACGGCAATAACAAAACCCGGCGGCAAAAGCGCCAGCAGAGAAAACAGAACGGCTAACGCGATCATCGGAAAAGCAGGACGCCTGCGCTCGGGCAGGCGTTGGGCTTTTTTTCCGAGCGCGAAACTCAGAGAAGACATAGCGTGTTCACTTTAACGGACGATTACAGCAGGCCAGCCTGGGTCATCAAATCAACCACTTTTTTGCTGTTCAGCGAAGACGGCTCAACCTTCGGCGCCTCTAACGCTTTCAGCGGCGTCAGCTTCGGGTTGGACGCGGCGTTGACGCCAACGGCGTATTCAAAGGCGTTATTGGTGCGCAGTTCATCCTGTCCCTGCTTGCCGGTGATCCACTTGATAAAGGCCTGAGCCTGTTCCTGATGTTTGCTGGAGGCCAGCACGCCGCCGCCGGAAATGCTGACAAAGGCGCCCGGATCCTGGTTTTTAAAGTAGTGGAGACGGGTATTTTTGCTGTTCTCGCCGGTTTTCGCCTGATCGACAAAGCGGTAGTAATGATAGATAACGCCGCCATCAATCTGACCGGCATTCACCGCTTTCATCACCGTGCTGTTGCCCTTGTAGGCCACAAAATTGGTTTTCATCGCTTTAAGCCATGCCAGGGTTTCCTGCTCGCCTTTCAGCGCCAGCATGGCGCTGACGATGGCCTGAAAATCCGCGCCGGATGGCGAAGCGGCCCAGCGCCCTTTCCACTGCGGCTGCGCCAGATCCATCAGGGATGTCGGCAGCTGCGCTTCGCTGATTTTCGCCGGATTATAGACGAATACGGTGCTGCGGGCGGCAATGCCTATCCAGCGGCCGTGCTCAGGGCGGTACTGCGGGGCGACCTGCTGAAGGGTCTCGGCCGCCAGCGGCGCAAACAGCTTCGCGTTATCCACCAGCACCATCGCCGGGGAGTTTTCGGTCAGAAAGACATCCGCCGGGGATGCCGTCCCCTCCTGCACCAGCTGATTACCCAGCTCGCTGTCGCCGCCGTTACGCAGCGTCACTTTAATTCCCGTCTCTTTGGTAAAGCCGTCAACCCAGGACTTCACCAGATTTTCATGCTGCGCGTTGTAGACCACAATCCCGTCGCTGCTGGCCGCCGCCAGCGCCTGCGGGGCAATAAACGCGGAAGAAGCCATCAATGCAGCGGAGCAATAAGACACCAGACGAAAACGCATAAACTAATCCTTAATAGAGGTGGGCGAAGAGTCACTGGCCGCCGGCCGGCAAGGATTAAATCACAGAGGAATGTGAATGATAATGCAAACAATTACCATCTAATGAAAAAAGTGAAATGTACTGAGCGCGGGCGGATAAGGGCGAGAAAAATGCTATAAAAAAATAACCGTCGCGGTGAAGATTAAAATAACCTTAAGATGACTTCATTTTTTATTACGGTTCTTTCAAAGCCCCACAGCGGGCGGGTTTTCGCCACTGTATTAGCGAAAACTCCACTGTATGCTCACCACAAAGACGGCGGGAAGAATAATTCCGCTTTCAACGCCGAAATAATCGGTAAAGTTGTACTGAAAACCATGATAAATATAGGGAGAAAAGCCGATGCCGGTGGCGTCTTTAAAATCCTTATAAGAACCATGATCGCCGCAGTGCTCGAAGGCCGAGAAAAAAAACTCGCCAACGTAGCCATAAATTCCCTTAAACACCCAGCCGTTGCCCAACGAGACCCAGTCGCGGCGAACCCCCAGCGCAATGCAGCGATCGTCAAAGCTGTTTTTCATCGTTCCGGCCAGCAGGCTGTACGGCGAATCTTCGGAGAACCTGCGCTCAACGGAGGCAAACTGGTTGTCAAAACCTTCGGTGTACTGGCCGTGGTTGTTCGACAGATGGTAAATCCAGGAGCCGGTATTAACCGAATACAGGTTGATTTCATCCGCCTGTAGGGCCGTCGATGACATCATCAGGGCGGCGACGGCCACCGCAGGCTTCATCATTTTTCTGCGCATCAACATCATCCCCTGGTTCAGGCGTCGGCCCGGCTGGATAATAAGAGTATATACCCGTCGTCTTTCAAGTGGCTTCTTTGTTGGCTACGTTCGTTCACCCCAGTCACTTACTTGAGTAAACTCCTGGGGATTAATGAGAGGCTCCTGCCGCTCACCGGCGGTCAGCCTTCGGCTGGTCAAATTCGTTCCGACGAATTTGTCTCTCTCTTGCCGCCTCAAAGCAACTCGAAATCCATTGGGTACAGAAACCGCCGGTTGGCTCTGCCGGAGAAATGCGCGATTTTCGGTAAATAGATTTTTTAATGAAATTCTGGCGGGTTAATTTTATTAATACAGCGTATTTTATCCGGTCATCATTGCCTGATGAACAAGAATAAAGGAGGGATCTTAATTAATTTTCAGGGCGAGAGTTGAGCGTGAATAATAAAATACCTGGCGTCTTACCAGGCATTTCTTCAGGTCTATTTAGCGCTGGCAAATTTTTATTAGCAGCTCCGCCATCCAGCGATGGCTTCTCTCCTGGCCCGCCGTTTCATGCCACGAAAGATAGCAGGTACGGCTGTCCATTTCTAAAGGCAGCGGCAGCAGCTGTAGCGCAAACTGCTCTTCAAACTCTTTCGCCAGCCATTCCGGCGCGATAGCCACCATATTGGTTTGCGACACCACGCTCAACACGCTGACCATCGCGTTACCGTGAAAAGCGACGCAGGCCTGCTGCTCTTCAGAGCTATACCAGGGATAGCTGAAGGAGGCGTAGCGATCCAGCGCGACGGTGGCGTGCTGCTCGCGATAAATATCCTCCTCGCTTAGCGGCGATGCGATACGCGGATGGTTGCGCCTGGCCACCAGCACCATTCGGTCATGGAACAGCGGGATGCTGGTAAATTCCGGATGATTGAATTTGTTGTAATCGAGTACAAATTCCACCTCCTGATAGCGCAGCTGATTTGTCACCTGCTGACTTAGCGAAGATTTAAAGGAAAGAGTGACCCTGGGAGCAATCTCGCTGATTTTGTTAAAAATAAGCGGAGTCAGGTAGTTATCCAGCGGACTACAGACGCAAAGGTTGTAATTACGTTCGCAGTCCAGCGGGTCGAAAAGCGTATCCGGTAGCTCATTTTGCACCAGCGACAGCGCGCGACGAACGGAGCTAAACAGCTGAAAGGCGCGCTCCGTCGGTTTTATCCCGCGGCCGTTGCGGACGAACAGTTCATCCTTAAACAGCACCTTCAGGCGAGAGACCGCGCTGCTGACCGCCGGCTGAGACATGCCCAGCGTGTGCGCCGCTTTGGTTAAGCTTTGCTCCTGCATAACGGTATCAAAAATGGTTAACAGGTTAAGATCGACTTTCCGCAGGACGGGCTGCCGGACTTTCGGTTCAGAGGTTGCTTTAGATGTTGTATTTTCACTCATGTAGGGAACTCCACCAGCACATTAATCAGCGATTCTGCTTCGTAACACTGAGACCTTTCGCCAAAGGAAAAAAATGGGCAGATAAATCACCATCGGCCCCAGCAGCCATGTGTTATCGGTTTCCAGCAGCACGCTCAAATGTATGAAACTTATTATCAAAATGGTAAACAGTAAAAGAATATGAAACGTATTATGTTTTCTGGAGAAAACGGCATAGCGGTAAAGCATTCTTTTTTCCTTCGTTCACTCCTTGAACAAGGGAGAATACCATATAAAAAGTGATGAAATTTCTGAAAAATACGCGACTAAATCCTAATAAGTAGATTCACATTAAAATTATTCAGATTTGCTTAGGTAAATCTTAAACACTCCAAATTCAGATATTCCTTTGCCAGGGCAGTCGCGATAAAACCAGGCAATCACATTCCGTCGCGAGTAATAGCGAGAGAAGAGAAATTATTTCACAGGCAATAATAACGGCTATGTAGCAATAGCAGGAAAGAGATCTAAGAGGAATGATTAAAGATGTTCAGAGGCGTATTCAACAGAAGCGGGAAGCTTTATTACCGATACCGCGCAGATTCGCTAAGCAAGTGTTGGGCCGCCATCGAGGCCTCGAACCCCGTTCCCTACAACGTACGTCGTTCGCTCTTCCAGATGAGCTAATGGCGGTCAAGCGCTAAGCAGTCACGTCCGGCAGCGGCGTGCCGGTACCGCTTAGCGACGCGAATAGTAGCCGGATGCATCAACGCTGTAAATAATATAAATGTACGAAATACCTGAACGCCCGCCTTTCCGCCGCATACGCCGGCAACGTTATCCATCCAGACAAAACCTTACACGCCAGCCTCTTGTACATTGATAAGGATTGTTTATGATCCTCGGGTTCTGTCTTGTCCTGGTACCCTATGCACAATCGTCGGCTTCCTGGTAAATGGTTTTTGATACTGACCTGCCTGGTCATGGCATTCTGCCTTGTTCAGCGGGCGGCCTATCTGCACCATTTTTTGGCCGATGTCGGCGCCGGCACGCAGGCGATACCCTTCAGCGCGCAGGCCCAGCAGCCGTCTTCTGAGGAGGCTGAGCCAGGACCCTCGCCCTGTCAGCTGAGCGCTAAATCCCTGGTCTGCGCGCAGCCGCTATTCTTTGATGGCGCCTTACCTGCCGTCATACTCTTCCTCGCCCTGCTTCAGCTGCTCACCGCTGGGCGTCCGGTGGTTTTCCGGGACGATCCCGTCCGGCCGCCCACGCTGCGAATACACCTTAAAAACTGCGTTTTCCGTGAATGAAAAAATCGTTCTTAGACGATTAATTTTTTAATTCACGGAGAAAAAAATGCTGAATATCTTCAGGGGCTTCGTCTTCCTGTTGCTGGCCTGCGCGGGCGTTGCCCACGGGGCGGACACCGGATGGCTGACATCCCCGCAAAACGACCATGCCCGGATCCGCTTCCAGGCGGAAAAAGGAAACGATCGGATCGACGGACTGCTCTCTATTGATCTGGCCTCCGGCTGGAAAACCTACTGGCGCTCGCCGGGCGAAGGCGGCGTCGCCCCGCAAATCATCTGGAACAACGGGGAACAGGCGCGGTGGTACTGGCCTGCCCCGTCAAGATTCAAGATTTCCGGCCTGACGACCCAGGGCTACCATGACCGGGTCGCGATCCCGATGACGATCGCCGCCGCCCCCGGCGACGTGCTGGAAGGCACGCTTACGCTATCGACCTGCAGCAACGTCTGTCTGCTGACCGACTACCGGCTGCGTCTCGATTTCAATCAGCCCGCGGACGGCGATTTCCGGGACGCCTTTGCCCGGGCCATGCGCACTGTCCCGGCAGATACCGGCGTGACCAACGATCTTGCCGCGCATCGGGTCGGGAGCCAGCTGGTCATCACCGCCACCGCAACCGGCGAATGGAAAAACCCCGGGATCTATTTTGACCCTATGGACGGGGGAATTGTGGCCGGCGATCCGGACATTCGCGCCGAGGGCAGCCACCTCAAGGTGACGGTACCGGTCACCGACGAATGGGGAGAAATACCCGCCACGCTGGCAGGAAAAGCGCTGTCGTTGGTGCTGACAAATGGTGAAAAAGCGCAGCAGATAAACCTTACGACTGGCGCGGATCTCGCCCCGGCGGCGACGGTTAGTCTCGGGAAAATAGTGCTTTTCGCGCTGCTCGGCGGCTTAATCCTTAACCTGATGCCGTGCGTATTGCCGGTGATGGGCATGAAGCTCAGCGCGGTGCTGCAGGCCGGTTCAGACAGGGGCATGGTCAGGCTGCGTTTTCTGGCCACCAGCGCGGGTATTCTGACCTCGTTTGCTCTGCTGGCGCTGATGGTGACGATACTGAAGCTCACCGGCGCATCGCTGGGCTGGGGGATCCAGTTTCAGAATCCCTGGTTTATCGGCTTAATGGTTGCCGTCACCTTTCTCTTCTCGCTGAACCTTTTCGGGGTAGTCGAGATGCTGCTTCCCTCGGCAGCCGTGAGCCGGATGGCGACCGCCGGCGGCGCCGGGATGGCGGGTAGCTTCTGCGAGGGCGTTTTTGCCACCCTGCTGGCAACGCCCTGCTCGGCCCCCTTCCTGGGTACGGCCGTCGCTTTCGCGCTTGCCGCTCCGCTTCAGGAGCTGTGGCTGATTTTTCTGGTGCTCGGGCTGGGGATGGCTGCGCCGTGGCTGTTCGTCGCCCTGTTCCCGCAAACCGCCGCCCTGCTCCCCCGCCCCGGCCGCTGGATGAACACCCTGAAAATGGCGCTTGGCGTCATGATGCTGGCCTCCAGCCTCTGGCTGACGACGCTGCTCGGCCTGCACCTGGGCGAAACGGCGAGCGGCATGCTGACGCTGGCCCTCACCGTGGCGGCCCCGATCGCCTTGTTAGTCGCTCGTCCGCGAGCGACGCCAGCCTTCTGGCTGGTGATTATCGCGCTGGCGGCGTTTGCCGGCTTTCAGGTTCGCGGCCTGCTCGCCGAGGGTGCCATCGTCTCGTCGCCGGAGGCTAACGCTCAGCAAATTCGCTGGCAGCCTCTCAGCGAGGCGGCGATCCAGAGCGCGCTGACGGATGGCAAACGGGTGTTTATCGATATCTCAGCCGACTGGTGCGTCACGTGCAAAGTCAATGAACACCGGGTGTTAAATCAGCCCGCCATCATCAGCGCGTTGGCTGAGCCGGATGTCGTTGCGCTGCGCGGCGACTGGAGCAAGCCCTCTGAGCCGATCGCCCGTTTCCTGCAAAGCCGAAATCGTTACGCCATTCCCTTCAATCAGGTCTACGGTCCAGGCGTGCCGCAAGGTGAGACGCTCCCGCCGCTGCTCGATCAACAAAGCGTCCTGAACGCGCTCACTCATGCCAGAGGTTAATTAACGATGAAAACTACGCTGCTCACTTTTCTGCTTCTCTCGGCGTCGTTGACGGCGTCAGCCTCGTCGCCGCTCACGCCGGCGCAGGAGGCCCGCGTGCAGGCACTGGTCCAGGAGACGCTGCTCAGCCATCCTGAAATTTTGATCGCCGCGGCCGATAAGCTCGATCGGCAGAATGCCCGGGCGGAACAGGAATCGCTCAAGCAGGTGCTGTCGCAGTACGGCGATTTTCTCTTTCACGACCCCCACTCACCGCGAATCGGCGCGCAAAAGCCGAAGCTGACGCTGGTGGTCTTTACGGATCATAACTGTCCGTATTGTAAAAAGTTTGACCCCTATCTGGAGAAGATTGTGGAAAAATACCCGGATGTTGCGGTGATCTTTAAGTTTCTGCCCTGGCGCTCCGAAAGCTCAATGACCGCGGCCAGGGATGCGCTCACCCTGTGGCGCACGCATCCTGAACAGTTCGCCAAATTTAACGCGATCCTGATGGCAAAAAAGGGGTATCACGACGGCGCCAGCCTTGAGCAGGCGAAAAAAAAGGCGGGCGTCATCGTGGCTAAGCCGGATGCGCAAAGCCTGGAGACGATTCAGAAAAGCTTCTCTGTCGCCGAAAAGCTCGGCATTCAGGGAACGCCGGCCACGCTAATTGGCGATGAGATGCTGTCGGGCTGGATCCCCTGGGAGCAATTTGATGCCACAATCGGCGATGCGCTGAAAAAACAGTAACCCACGTCAGGGGGAGCGTTCCCCCTGCATTGAGAGGCGATATGATGAAATATATTTTCCTGCTGGCGGCCTGGATGATACCGGGCCTGGCGCTTGCGGAGGGGGCGATTCCCCAGATAGTTAAAGACTTTGGTGAACAGCAAGGGATCAAAATTATCAAGGAGATAGACTCCCCCGGCGGCGTAAAAGGCTGGGTCGGTCAGTATCAGGATATGGGGGTGACCCTGTTTTTAACCCCGGACGGAAAGCACGTCATTTCCGGGTATCTTTATGATGATAAAGGGCAAAACCTCAGCGAGGGGTATTTTAAAGAAGCGATCTATACCCCATTAGGCCGCGAAATGTGGAAGAAGCTGAACGATGCCCGGCCGCTCAAGGAGGGCGCGGATTCGGCGGCCCGAAAAGTTATCGTCTTCGCCGATCCGTTCTGCCCTTACTGCAAGACGTTCTGGTCGGCGGCGCAGCCGTGGGTAAAAGCCGGTAAGGTCCAGTTGAATACCCTGCTGGTTGCCTTTCTCAACCCGAATAGCGGCCGATACGCCACGGCAATCCTGAATGCCAAAGATCCGGTAGCCGCCTGGCAAGAGTATGAACTCTCCGGCGGCAAAAAAGTGCCGCGCTTTGACGGCGTGACGCCGCGCGAAACCTTTAATCTTCTTCAGCATAACCAAAAGCTGATGGATGATTTGGGCGCCAGCGCGACGCCGGCCATCTATTACATGAATGAACAGAATGAACTCCAGCAGGTGGTCGGCATGCCCGACAAGAAACAGCTGCTGGAGATGTTCGGACCTGAGCCCTGATGAAGAGCGGGCGTCCTACGGGGCGCCTTGCCAACCCCGGCCAGAGCTCGTATTTTAAGACCTGCTCTGCCCGTCCGGGCCTTCAACGCTTGAGTGATTGAGGAATAATGGAACGTTTATTTGTCTACGGCACGCTGCGTCCGGGCCACTCCAATGCCCATATTATGGACAACATTGGCGGCGAGTGGCTGCCCGGCTATGTGCAGGGTCTGTTTTATGAACGCGGCTGGGGAGCGGCGGCGGATTTTCCGGGGATCGTGCTCGACAACAACGGGCCTCGGGTCGACGGCTATCTGTTCCTGTCCGCGAATCTTAGCGCCCACTGGCCAATGCTGGATGCGTTTGAAGAGGGCTACGACCGCGTTGCCGTTGACGTTACCATGGAAGACGGCCAGCGCGTGACCGCCTGGATCTATCAGCTACAGCCAAAGGTCGCAGCGTAAAACCCTTTCGCCCCGCGCCTGCGGGGCGTCGCTCAGCGCGGGTTTATGCGTCGCGCCAGCCCATTGCCGGCGCAACGTGCTTCAGTATGGACTCAATCACGTGGGCGTTATACTCCACGCCCAGCTGGTTCGGCACCGTCAGCAACAGCGTATCCGCTTCGGCAATCGCCTCGTCCTGCTTCAGCTGTTCGACCAGCTTATCCGGCTCGGCGGCGTAGCTGCGGCCAAAAATGGCGCGGGTCTTCTCGTCGAGAAAACCTATCGAATCGCTCTCGTCACGGCCTGAACCGAAATACATCCGGTCGCGATCGTTCGAGCGAAAATGCTGCGGCTGACCGAAACCCGCGGCGTGCGCGTATGGCCCGCTTCTGCCCATGCCTCGCGATAGGCGCGGATCTGCTTCGCCTGCTGGATATGGAACGGCTCACCGGTTTCATCGTCTTTCAGCGTCGAACTTTGCAGGTTCATCCCCAGCGTTGCCGCCCATCTTGCCGTCGCATTCGAACCGGCGCCCCACCAGATTCGCTCGCGCAGCCCTTCAGAATATGGCTCAAGCCGCAGCAGTCCCGGCGGATTGGGGAACATGGGCTGCGGGTTAGGTTTCGCAAACCCCTCTCCGCGCAGCGCGTCCAGCAGCACTTCGGTGTGGCGGCGCGCCATGTCGGACTCGTTTTCGCCCTCGCCGGGAACATAACCAAAATAGCGCCAGCCATCGATCACCTGCTCCGGCGAGCCGCGGCTGATACCCAGCTGTAAACGGCCGCCGGAGATTAAATCCGCTGCGCCCGCATCCTCGGCCATATACAGCGGGTTTTCATAGCGCATATCAATAACGCCGGTGCCGATTTCAATACGTTTGGTTTTCGCCCCGACCGCTGCCAGCAGGGGAAACGGCGAGCTAAGCTGGCGGGCGAAATGATGCACCCTGAAATAGGCGCCATCCGCGCCCAGCTCTTCGGCGGCAACAGCGAGATCGATGGATTGCAGCAGCGCATCAGCGGCCGAACGCGTCCCGGACTGCGGCGACGGCGTCCAGTGACCAAATGACAAAAAGCCAATCTTTTTCATGACGTGGTGTCCTGGGTTGCAGGGAGGTCGTTGGCAGGTGGCGCATAATGAAAAACGTGTCTGCCGCGTTATGCCTCTACTTTACGCATAACCAGGTGAGAATAAATATTGTTTGTTTAACCGAATGCATCAAATAAATTGATTGAGTCTGCCCGGCGGCGCAGACCGCGGCCCGGGCAATAAACACTGGCTCACAGGCCGAATATTGCCTCAATTTCAATTTTGAGATCCGCAGAAAACAGGCGGCTGACTTCTACGAGCGAGCTGGCGGGTAGATGATCGCCGTAGTTCCGGTAAAGCACTTTGCGCAATTCGTCGATTTCATCAAAAGAAGTGATAAAGATCGTGACTTTGATAAGAGAGGAAAAATCGATGCCTTCGGCGCGGGCAACGGTTCGTATCTGCGTAAAAACCTCCTCCGCCTGTGCGCCAATACCGGCCTGCTGCGCACGGGTGCCAAACGCGGTGAGCCCTGAAATATAGAGCGTGTTCCCGTGCTTAACCGAATGAACGTAGGGCGCCTTGACCTCGCCCAGTTCAGGGTAATTTTTTCGTACCATCTGACCCATACACTCCTCCTTATTTAACAAGAAACTGACTTGCCTCACTCGTTCGGCGGTCTTGTCGTCAGCCGCTAAACAGCGGCTGATAAGGCTAATGGCGCGCGCTTTTCATGGCATCCTGCCTGCCCGGATTGCACGGCTCTTTTGTGCCTGGAAGATAAAATTTTCCGGACGAGTCAGGCTGCGTTCCGCCGGGGCAACCATCGCGTCCCGATGCGGTCGCGCTGCCATCAGAGCCATTGCCCCCATCCGAGTTATTCCCATTCCCGCCGTCGCCGCCATTCCCGCCGTTAGCGGCATAGGCTGAGCATGCGCACAGCATGAAGAAACACACCAAAAAGCGTCTGACCATCACTATCCCCTGTCATCGGATTTAAATACTGACTGAAAGCCGATGAATTGTACGCGCTTCCAGAATCCGTTGAACGCATTTCTGCCGCATCGCCGGATAAGAAAAACCGTACGCAACGCGGCTGTCGTTGCGCTCAGGGACAGGACATGGAATAAGGGAGGAAAATCCTGGGACAGGCCGTCGTGATATCGCCAGCACGGCTTTCGCTATCGCGGGCGTAACGCTATAAATCGTTATTTATCGCACAGTATGACATGGGTGGCGGCAGGGCCTTTGTCATCTCTATGGAGGATGGCATATTCAACTTTCTGGCCCTCAAACAGGGTATTAAAATTATCACCACGCAGCGCCGAGCAATGGACCGAGATATCTTTACCGCCATCGAGAGGTGAAATGAAACCAAATCCCTTCGACTCATTATACCACTTGACCAGACCTTTAATTCTTGAGGACATACTGACTCCAGTTGCGCATCAGGTAATTGACAGAAAACGTGTCGGATTAAACGTATGGACTCAAAAGAAAGGGGGTATCAGCGATAGCGCCTGGTAATGAGAACGGGCCGGTAAAATTTTTAAGTGCATGCGTTTTTTCGGATTAATAATTTCATTAAGGCATGAATACCATTAATAAGCAAATGAAATTTTAGCCGTCCAGATACCCCGATAGGGATAAATAATGAGAAACGGCCTAAATTAATCGCGCTGCGACCGGTGATATGGCTTCACCGCCGGGTGAGCCTGTTCGGAAAAATAAAAAAACATTCTCTGCAGATTCATCCACGTTACCTTAACCAAAAATCGATTTAACTCAATGAAATTCTGAAAGTTATTATCATTACGCCATCAGCAAGGCGCTGGTGAATCACTCCCCCTCTTCCCGAATCACCCTCCGCCCCGGCAATATCAATTGAAATAAGTCTTGCTATCCGCGGTGAAGTATGTGACTAATGATTGGTCGGTTAAGTACACAGACATAATAAAGCGGTTCAGTAAAGCAGTCCTCATCTTAAGTGTTATCCGTTGATAATTCTTCCTTTTGAGTCTCCTTATCGTTATTAATTAGATTCTGTGCGAAACCTTTTCGCCGTAAGGCTCAGATATGTTGAGGTATTATCAATGTCTAATAAAATGACTGGTTTAGTAAAATGGTTTAATGAGTCGAAAGGCTTTGGTTTCATCACCCCGGACAACGGTAGCAAAGATGTGTTTGTACATTTTTCCGCTATCCAGGGCGGCGGTTTTAAAACCCTGAACGAAGGCCAGAAAGTCGAATTCACCATTGAAGATGGCCAGAAAGGCCCTTCTGCCGGTAACGTCTTCGCCATCTAAGCTGCGCTTTATTTGCTGGCGGTAGATTTCAGCTTCGCTGCCGATGATGGACTCACGCCAGTTAAAAAACCCTGACATCATGTCGGGGTTTTTTCGTTATATCGCGAGCCGTCAGGTAATAAAAAACAAGGCTGGCCTCAGAGTATTCCGTGCTGAATCAAAAAGCCCCACCACGGAATGCCGACAACCATATGCAGCAGAAACGTTAATAAAGCGATTATGGTCCCGGTTAACCACCAGGATTTAATATCGTTATAACCGGCGGCAAAGATAATCGGCCCAGCGGCACCGCCATAGTGCGTGATACAGCCCCCGTAAGAGTTAGAAAACAGGATGGCGAGCGCCAGCAGCGCAGGCGCCGTTCCGGTAACCAGTCCGACGGTGGCGAAGACGGGAACCATAGCCGCGACGTATGCACCGCCGGAGGCGAATAAATAGCGCACGACGATGCTTAAAAAAACAATAATCACAATGGTCGTGTTACCGGCGCCGAGGAAATCCAGATGCTCGGACATAAAGGCGGCAAGCCATTTAAAAAATCCCTCTTTGCTTAAGGTCGCACTCAGTCCAATAATGCCGCCGTACCAGATTAACGTATTCCAGCCGCCCTTATTTTGCAGCACATCATTCCAGCAAATGACATTCGTGAGCAAAGCGCCAGCCATGGCAATCACCGCAACGGAGGATTCATTCAGCCCCAGATAATGAGAAAATATCCAGCCGGAGAGTGCGGAGATAAAGACCACGATCAGCCCTTTCTCTTTCGAACTGATGGGCCCCAGGTCATTCAGGCCCGCAGTGGCTATTTTTACATTGTCTATTTCTTTTAATTGCGGGCGCACTATTTTGTAGGTGATATAAGGAATGACGGCTAACATCAATAGCCCAAGCGGTACCCCCGCCAGAGCCCACCCTACCCAGCTTATGCGGATATGAAAAATATCGGAAATTAACTGTAACGCTAAGGCATTTCCGGCAAACGCGGTCAAAAACATATAGCTGGTGGTTTTAGTCACCATATAGATATTCACCATCAGATAACGTCCGGCCTGACGCGGACTCTCTTTTGGCGTTGAACCTAACACCAGGGCAATGCTATTGATAATCGGGAATACGACGCCGCCGGCGCGTGCGGTGTTAGAAGGCGTCGCCGGTGACAGCATTAAATCCAACAGCGCCGTGACATACCCCAGCCGCAGGGTTGTCCCACCGAACTTTAAAATAAACCAGTACGCCAGACGTTTCCCTAATCCGGTGGTGACAAAAGCGGCGCTCAAAGTAAACGCGCTAAATACCAGCCATGTCGTTCCCGAGGAAAAACCGCTCAGTACATCCATTGACCTGACGGGGGAGTCATCAAATCGTGCCACCGTTAAGCACGACAAGCCTACCGCCGACAGCATGATAACCGGCTCAGGATAAGGCTTACTCACCAGACCTATAATGGATGCCAGGTAGATACCGGCCAGTATCCAGGCTTCTTTCGTTAATCCCGCGGGGGGTGGAATGATGATTGCTAATATAATAATAAAAATAAGCACCGCTATTTTTATTAGCTTTGACTTCAACATGCTTCACCTCGGCTACAATCCGTGTCATTAAAAGCAGAAGCCTCTTTCTTCTGAAGCTTCCGCTGAACAAGTGAGCTATTCACCGTTATTGCTTAATGCAGTAAAGAATTAGCCAGAGAATGTTTTAATAATATTTTTTCCATCATTCGTTGACTGATACTCTGGCAGCCGATCGAAGTTCAGGTAACGATAAATATCGTCCCTTGTTGCTTTGATTTTATCCATGTGCCAGAAATATTGTTCAACGGTCGGCATTTTCCCTATCATCGCCGCCACGGCGCTCAGCTCCGCCGATGCTAAAAAAACGTTCGCATCGGTGCCCAGACGATTCGGGAAGTTACGAGTCGATGTTGAAACAACGGAACTGCCCTGACGTACCCGCGCCTGGTTCCCCATACACAGTGAACAGCCGGCGGGTTCGATTCTGGCGCCCGTTTTTATAAACTGATTAAAGTAGCCTTCACTGGCAAGCTGACGCGCATCCATTTTCGTCGGCGGAGCCAGCCACAGCCGTACGGGTATCTCGCGGGCGTCGGCAATAATTTTACCGGCGGCGCGGAAATGGCCAATATTCGTCATGCAGGAGCCAATAAAGACCTCATCTATCGGCGTACGCGCGACTTCCGACAGCAGCCGGGCGTCATCCGGATCGTTCGGCGCACAGACGATGGGTTCGGTAATTTCCGTGAGATCGATCTCAATCACCGCGGCATATTCGGCGTTCTCATCGGCCACCAGCAGCGACGGATTCGCCAGCCATGCCTCAATTTCCGCAATTCGCCGCGCCAGCGTGTCGGCATTTTCATAACCCTGATTAATCATCCAGCGTAGCAATGTGGCATTGGAGCGCAGGTATTCCGCCACGTTCTCCTCTTCCAGACGCAGCACGCACGCCGCTGCGGAGCGTTCGGCCGAGGCGTCGGCCAGTTCAAAGGCCTGCTCCGCTTTCAGCATCCCGAGCCCTTCGATTTCCAGGATACGGCCGGAGAAAATATTGATCTTATTTTTTTTCTCCACCGTCAGTAATCCCTGCTTGCGGGCATAGAGCGGAATAGCGTGAACCAGATCGCGCAGGGTTATCCCCGGCTGCATCTCTCCCGTAAAACGGACCAGTACGGACTCCGGCATATCCAGCGGCATAATGCCCGTTGCCGCAGCAAAGGCCACCAGCCCGGAGCCCCCGGGAAAAGAGATGCCAAGCGGGAAACGGGTGTGCGAATCCGCCCCGGTCCCCACGGTATCAGGAATCAGCATACGGTTAAGCCAGGAGTGGATAATGCCATCACCCGGCTTCAGCGCCACGCCGTTTCGGCGGCTGATAAACTCGGGCAGCGTTTCATGCAGCTTCACATCAACCGGCTTGGGATAGGCCGAAGTATGGCAGAAAGACTGCATAACCAAATCAGCGGAAAAATTCAGGCAGGCCAGATCGGTAAGCTCATCGCGCGTCATTCCTCCGGTGGTATCCTGCGAACCGACGGTGGTGACTCGCGGCTCGCAGTACTGTCCTGGTCGGATCCCGGCAACGCCGCAGGCTCTCCCCACTATTTTCTGCGCCAGCGTAAAGCCGGCGGCGGAGGGTGCCGGCGCTTTCGGCCGGCGGAAAACGTCGGAGGGCGCAAGGTTCAGTGATTGCCGCGCTCTGGCCGTCAGGCTGCGGCCAATAATCAGCGGAATGCGCCCTCCGGCGCGCACTTCATCCAGCAGAACGTCCGTTTTCAGGGAAAATGAGGTGACAGGACGCTGGCTGTGGGCTTCGCAAATTTCCCCGCGATACGGATAGAGATCAATCAGCATTCCCGTGGATAGCGCGGAAACATCCATTTCAAGGGGCAGCGCGCCGGAATCTTCCAGGGTATTAAAAAAGATGGGCGCAATATTGCCGCCAAAAACAAAGCCGCCGCTTCGTTTATTCGGCACCCATGGAATATCGTTGCCAAGGTGCCATAAAATAGAGTTAGTGGCCGATTTTCGCGAAGAGCCGGTGCCGACGACATCGCCGACGTAGACCAGCGGATAGCCCTCTTTCTTTAACTGCTCTAGCTGTCGTATCGGCCCGCGGCTTCCCGGTTCATCCGGGCTGACGCCGTCGCGCGGATGACACAACATGGACAAGGCATGCAGAGGAATATCCGGACGTGACCATGCCTCGGGCGCAGGGGACAAATCATCAGTATTGGTTTCCCCCGTCACTTTGAATACTTTCAGCGTGATCTTCTCCGGCAGCGCCGGACGACGTAAAAACCATTCGGCGTCGGCCCATGACTGAATCACTTTTTGCGCCCAGGCATTTCCTTGTTTCGCCTTTTCTTCCACATCCTTAAATTTTTCAAAAATAAGCAGCGTGGCGCTTAATTGTTCCGCTGCGCTGCTGGCCCAGCGGGGATCGTCCAGTAAGTGAATGAGCGGTTGAATATTATAACCGCCCTGCATGGTGCCCAGCAGTTCAATAGCCTGCTGAGGCGCAATAATACTCGCCGGGTTTTCTTCTTTGATCTGCTGATAAAGAAAATCGGCTTTAATCTTCGCCGCCGGATCGACGCCCGGCGGCACGCGATGCGCTAACAGCTGTACAAGGGCATGTTTATCATCGCAGGTCTTGCTGGTCAGTAATGTAATTAATTCTTGCGTTTGCTCAGCGGTTAACGGCTTCGGTGGAATATTTTTTTCAGCGCGTTCGTCCACATGCTTATTATAAGCTTCTAACATATGCTCTCCGTTTCAGATGTTATTTATCTGAAGGTTGTTTATGTAATAGCGATATCGGGTGGTAAAATTAACTTTTAATAAATTGCGGTAAGCCTTCACAAAATTCTGCTAACTGCTCCAGACCATAATTCCACTCCCCGAATCCGGACTCAGCATTAATATGCCCGACGTCACCCAGATCGATTAACCGCCCTCCCCAGCATTGCGCCCAGTACTGCGCTCGCTTAAAGGTCATTAACGGATCGTTTCGGCTGGCAAACAGGAGGCTGGGCACCCGCAGCCTCTCGGGAAGTACCGCCTCGTCCAGTTCGAAGAGCGATGGCTCCGCAGGCGCAACCATGACGATACCCGCGATGTTCACCTTTTGCGTCTGAATCAGGCGACATGCGGCGAGCGCCCCAAAGCTGTGGCCGACCAGCACGGCCGGCCGCTGACAGGTAGCCAGCTCCCGACGGATAGCGGATACCCAGGCATCGATATCCGGCTCCAGCCAGTTCCGCTGGCTTATCCGCTTCCAAAAAGGAAAACGACGACTCCAACAGCTTTGCCAGTGATGCGCATCGCTGTCTCGCAGGCCCGGCACCAGAATAATCGTCAACTTCTCGCTGAGCTGTTCCAGACGTTGGGTAGTCATAAAGCCTTCCTCTCCACGTTCAGTACCGCCCGTCAGGCCGGGTAATGGGAAAGTACCCAGCCAACGGCAAGGAGATCCGCGCTGCCGCCAGGGCTAATATTTCTGTCAATCAACGCCTTATCCATGTGTCTCAGCGCTTTTCTGAGCTTTTCACCCGCCAGGTGTTCTATATTCAGAACGCGTTGCGCATAGCGCTGCACATACTGCAGGCCGCTCAGCCCGCCCCGGGACACCACATTGGTATCGGGGTTGAAGGCCATCAGGGCCAGCAGCATCCTGAGCAACGCATCCTGCTCAGATAACCCCTCCCGCCGCGCTTTCTGCCACTGCGGCAGCCCGAACTGCCTGACGGTATAAAAGCCGTTCTCAGCCTCACCTCGCGCGCCGCTAAGCCCGAAGCGCTGAAAAATATGCTCGCCTTTGGTTTTAGCGAGGCCCTTTCTTTTCAGTTCCTGGCTAACCAGGCCCGCGCACATCGCGCGGGTTTCCTCGCACAGATTGCGCTGGCTAAGCATCTGGTTGCGCTTAACAAGGCGCCCAGCGGCGGCGCACAGCAGGCCGAGGGAAAAAATGCCGCCTTTGTGGGTGTTTACTCCCTCCGTGGCGTTAAACATCGCCTGTTCGCAGGCCAGTCCTGTGGGCCTTATCGCCAATAGCGTCTGCGGGGCAGGCAAATCCGCCGTCGCCTTTCCCTGCGCAAAAAAGCGCGGAAACCAGGGTGAGACGGCGCGAATACTGGCCATAAACAGGGCGATGTTCATATCACGATGCGCGCCATTGTTCTCGCCATCAACCAGCCCGGGCTTTGGCGTTAATCTCACTTCCCGATACATCGCCTCGGCGGCCAGCCAGGCGATGCTTTCCCGTTGCTCAGCCCGTTCAGCGTTGACCGCGAAAATAGTCATAGGCTAAATCCTCAATCACTTGCGCAAGTTCATTCTGAGAATGGCGGCGCATACGGGAACAGACGTGGGCAGCCTCATTGCAAATGAAGCATTTGCGCATCGGCTGTCGGATCGCGCTGCGCTTAATTAATCCGGATGTGGGACAAAAGACATCGATATCCCACAGACGCCCGAGAGGATGATGATCTTCAAGATGCGCCGTCACGTGCTTGATCATCCAGGCTGGCGCCGCTACGGACCAGAACGCTTCGGGCCCGGTGGGCTGAAAACGAACGTCGTGTCTGGAAACGCCCCAGCGATGTTTCCGCAGCAGCTGGCTGAACGCGTCCGTCGCCTCCGCCATAACCTGCCGGGCAAGCGGCGTATCTTTTACCTCTCCGGGCCAGACGAGCGTGGTGGATACCATCGGTTGTTCGAAGCGGCGCAGCCACGCCTGTTGTACACTCGCGCGCGCTTCTCTGGCTTTGAGGACTTCCTCAAGGGTGAGAGGGGCGCAGGAAGCGTTGGTTGTTTCGCCGATCATTCTTTCACCTGCCTTACCACGTCAATGACGCTGCCATCGCGATAACGCACGACGCCGACAATGCGCGAGGTAAACTCAATAGGTTTGGGCTCGCCAGAAATCACCAGCGATGTCTGATAAAGCGCTTCGATGTCAACGACCCGCAAACCGGCCGCCGTCAGCCTCTCTTTGACTTCCGGACGGGCAGGATTCACGGCAATGCCGTGGTCGGTGACGAGCACGTCAATGCTCTCTCCCGGCGTTACGCGGGTCGTGACGTGCCTGACGACGGTGGGAATGCGGCTGCGGATCAGGGGCGCGACCACGATAGTTAAATTTGCCGCCGCCGCGACATCGCAATGTCCGCCCGATGCCCCGCGCATCACGCCGTCGGAGCCGGTCAGAACGTTGACGTTAAAATCCGTATCAATTTCCAGGGCGCTTAAGATGACGATATCCACGCGGTCGCAGCAGGCGGCTTTCGCCGCCGGGTTGGCGTAAACGCTGGTCGAGATTTCAACGTGGTGCGGATTTTTCGCCAGCGACTCCCCCGCCGCGCCATCAAAACTTTGTGTATCCAGCAGCTTAGTAATCAGCCCCTTTTCATGCAGATCGACAATACTGCCGGTAATGCCGCCTAAGGCAAAGCTGGCGACGATATTGTGTTTCCTCATGCGGGATTCCAGGAATCGCGTACAGGCGGTGGACGCCGCGCCCGATCCCGTTTGCAGAGAAAAACCATCGCGAAAATAACCGGAATGCTCAATGACGTCCGCAGCAGACCGCGCGATCATCAGCTCTCGCGGATTGCTGGTCACGCGCGCGGCGCCAACGCTGATTTTCGCCGGGTCGCCTACGCTGTCGATTTTGACAATATAATCAACCTGATCCTGAATAATGCTGGCCGGCATATACGGAAACGGCTCAATGCTTTCCGTCAGCAAAACCACCTTGCGGGCATATTTTGCATCGACCATCGCGTAGCCAAGCGAGCCGCATCGGGATTTGCCGCCGCTGCCGCTGGCATTGCCATATTCGTCGCAGCAGGAGACCGCCAGGAACGCGACATCAATATTAATTTCACCCTTTTCAATCAGATTGACCCTGCCGCCGTGCGAGTGGATCTGTACCGGCTCCTCCATCAGGCCGTGTGAAATCGCATCCGCTAATTCACCGCGCATCCCTGAGGTATAGATTTTGCTAATAACGCCGTGTTTAATATGCTCGATCAGCGGCGCGTTGCAGGTCATCAGGGAACTTGACGCCAGCGTCAGCCCTCGCAGGCCTTTTTCCGCCAGCCTGGCCATAACGTAGTTAATCACTTGATCACCCTCGCGGAAGGCGTGATGAAATGAAACGGTCATCCCATCGCGTAAATCGCAGCGCGATAAAACTTCATCCAGCGTGTCAAAAAGTTTGCGCTGATATTTTTGCCGGGTATCCGCAAGATAGGGCGTATGGGTATTTGCGCCGGTAAATACCTCATACTGATGCTGGGCGCCGGATATATTATGAAGGGCTTCGGTTAATTGATTCATAGTTAAATCCTGTTGCTGGTGACTGAATGGAGATTATTGCCGGATGCCGGAGGCATTTTTACGTTCAATAACCACCCGGGCATGGTTGATGATCGGCGCGTCAATCATTTTGCCGTTCAGTGAAATCACCCCAAGTCCGCTACGCTCCCCTTCTTCGGCCGCGGCAATAACACGCTCCGCGTAATCAACTTCTTCCTGAGTGGGGGCATAGGCATTATGTAAGATCTCTATCTGCCGCGGATTAATAAGCGACTTACCGTTAAAGCCCATACGTTTAATCAAATCCACTTCTTTCAAAAAGCCGGCCTCGTCATTAATATCGGCATAGACCACGTCAAACGCATCAATACCTGCCCCGCGGGCCGCATGTAATACCGCGCAGCGTGCGTAAAACAGCTCGGTACCGTCGCCGCGTTCCGTTTGCATATCCATGACGTAATCAAACGCCGCCAGCGCAATCCCCATCAGGCGTTGAGAGGACCTGGCGATAGCGACGGCATTAATGACCCCCACCGCCGATTCAATCGCCGCCATCAGCTGCGTAGAGCCCACCGGGCGGCCGCAGCTCTCTTCAATACGCACAATTTCACGCTCAAGCTGGTAAATATCTTCCGGCGTATCGGTTTTGGGTAAACGGATAACATCGACGCCGGCGCGCACCGCCGCTTCCAGGTCTTTTAAGCCAAATGGCGTATTCAGCGGATTAATCCTGACAACGGTTTCAATATCTTTATACATAGGATGCTGTAGCGCATGGAACACCAGCAGCCGCGCGCTGTCTTTCTCTTTCAACGAGACCGCATCTTCCAGGTCAAACATGATTGAATCGGGTTTATAAATAAAGGCTGTTGAAAGCATAGCGGCGCTTGAACCCGGTAAAAAAAGCATGCTACGGCGTAATTTTTTCATCATAATTTTTCCCACGCAATTTCGTTGCTGGCCGTTCCCCGTAAAATCGCCGCCTGCATTCTGGCGCGGATAACGCAGTCCAGCGCACCCTTATCCTCAACAATAATTTGCCCCTGCGTAACGTTTAATGCGGAAAGTGTTTCATTAACCACCGCCGTAATCTGTTCACCAAATTGTTTGTACACTTCGCTGTTGATAGTAATATCGAGCCCATCATCGTAGGGGCTGACTTTGACAACCAGGTCGCTGGATTCCAGCGTCCCGGCGATTGCCGCATGTAATATTTTCATATAAATATCCTGAACAATGATTTATTAAGCATCAACCATATCTAAATCGGGCTGCTTAGATTGATTCGCTGATAACCATTTATATAAATAAGGCATCGTAGTTGCAGGCACCATACTTTTAACGGTGTGCATATCTTCGTGACTTAACAATTTCCTGACCGCAGAGGCGGAGATGGGAAGATTATTCATATCGGTCATCCGCTGAATCTCATTCACCTTGATACTGGCGGCAGGTATTGTCATCTCATCCTCCAGCCAGTGATGCATTGCGTCATTATATTGCGCGGTCACCTTACAGAAGGGTTCAGTACCAACAAAGCGCTGATTAATATTTAAAGCCGGTGCAATGTAACGGCGGAACATAAGCAAATCTATTGCGGCATACACCTCGTTAATAATTTGTTTTTCTTTGAGAAAGTAACCGGGGAATGTTCCTCGAGAAATAATATATTTTGAGCCAGGATGGACCGTAATATTAGGCAGATGCCGTGACCCCTCCTGAACCATGGCAAACCGTTGCCGAAAGGAAAACGTGGACAGATCTTCCTCAACGACAAAGACATGCAGCCAGTCGCACGCTTTTGCAGCCTGCTCAATCAGATACTGGTGCCCTAACGTAAAGGGATTTGCATTCATCACAATCCCGCCGATATTTCCGGCCGTCACCAAATGCTGGCCCCGCAGTTGGCGGCAGTAGCGATGGATGCCAACCGGCGAATTCTCCATCAGCGTCGCCCTGTTATCGAGGGTGACCAAAGGATAAAATCCGCATCCCTGGAACGACCGCACATTATCTGGACACGTCAGGAGAAAAAGCTGATGTTCGCCGTTCTGAACAGCCTGCAGCTCCGCTTCATGAATGATCTTCAGGCCTAGCGCCGTCCCGCGCCACTCTCTGGCAACCGCAATGCATTTTAACGTATTCCCCGCAAGCCCGGCGCAGGCAACCAGCTGCCGCTGGCAGCGCGCGACAACAAATTGCTCAATGTCGCCGTCGATGCCTAATCCATTGTTCTTCAGAAAGAGAATAATTTCGTCTCTGAAGGTACCGTTGCTAGTTTCCACTTTCTCGAATTCTAGCGTTTGGTCGGTGTACATCTTGTTTCTCCTACCCATACCTTAATGAGCGTCAAATAATCTTGTCTGAGCCCGCGGAGACGACGACATCTGCAATTCGTGCTGCGGTTTTGATTCGACAATCGTATTCATGAGATGCCCAATATTTTCAATTACCACCTCGACCCGATCGCCTTCGTGCATAAAGAGTGGGGGCGTTCTTTTTTTACCGACGCCGCCAGGGGAGCCGGTAATAATGACATCGCCGGCGCTGAGCGCCGTAAAAGTACTGATATAGCTAATCAGATCGGCAACTTTATGGATCATACTGCTCGTCGAATCATTCTGAACCATAATGCCGTTCAAATAGGTTTGAATAGACAAGCGGTGGGGATCGGGTATTTCATCAACGGTTGTCAGGCAGGGACCAAACGCGCCGGTCTGCCGCCAGTTTTTCCCGGCGGTAAACCAGGCATGCTGCCAGTCGCGCACCGATCCATCCATATAGCAGCTATAGCCTGCAACATGGCTCAGGGCAGCGTCAGTATCGATATTCATACCCGGTTTGCCAATAATAACGGCCAGCTCACCTTCATAATCAAATTCATTGGATAGCGCGGGTTTTAATATCGGCGTTGCATGACCGGTTTGCGAGTCAGGAAAACGAATAAAGAGGGTCGGTGCATCGCTGGTTTCAGAAAACTCTTTTCTTTTTTCCGCATAGTTCATACCGACGCAGAAAATTTTCCCTGGATTTTCAATGACCGGTAAAAAAGTAATATCAGCCATCATGACATCGACCGGATAATTAACATATTGGCCGGCGATCTCAATAGCGCCCCACTGCAGTAAGTCCTTCAGCGTACGATATTGATGACCAATCTTGCCACCCAGGTCAATAATGCCTGTATCCGTCAAAATTCCATAACTCTTACGACCATGATGAACATAGCTTGCTAATTTCATGATGACACCTTACTAACATTGAATTTCTTTACTCACGCCACTGGAGATGACGTGAGTCATTCACTTCGCCACGAAGGGGTTAAGACTCAACCGGAACCATGGCTTTTGTTTCGCTGGAAGACAAATACGTTGCAACCACCGCCCCCACGGCCAGTAGCGCAATAATGAATCCCGTCATCCCCTGCCAGCCCATAGAGTGGAAAACAAAGCCGTTCACGAAACCAATCACTGAGCCGCCCATGTAGTAGAAGAACAGATACAGCGCGACGGCCTGGCCACGTGCATGCGTTGCATTTTTACTTACCCAGCTTAAGCCAATGGAGTGGCAACCAAAGAAACAACCGGTAAAAATGACCGCGCCGATAATAAAGGTGACGACGTTAGACGTTAAAGTCAGCAGCATTCCCAGCGCCATCATCACAAACAGCGCGCGCAGGACTCTCATACTGCCGTATTTTGCGGAAAGTCGTCCCGCCTGAGGGGCGGTAAAAAAGCTTAAGGCAAAGCTAAAGGAGAGCAGGCCCGCATTCGCCGGAGAAATATGAAAGGGTTCGCCTTTCAGGAAGAAAGCCAGGTAGTTATAGAGAGAGGTGAATACCCCAAAGATGATGAAGCTAATCACGAAGGCTAACGCCAGCTTTTTATTTTTAAAGTGAGATGCCGCGCCTTTCACCACGCGAAGAACGTTGAGGTTTTGCGTTGGCTTAAAGTTCTGAGATGCCGGGAGTAAAAAGTAAACCAGCAAAGCCACCAAAATCAGGCTGATCGCAAAACCATAGAAAATGGTATTTATTGAGATATGGTCAATCAGCTGGCTGGCCACAATACGCCCGGACATCCCTCCCATCGAGTTACCAAAGACGAAGTATCCGGTGACCACCCCCGCCACCACCGGCGCGACCTCCTCGCTGATATAGGCGGTTGCGGCAGCAGCGATACCGCTGAGCGCCAGGCCAATAACCGCACGCAGGGCCACCAGCATCGCCCATGATTCGACCAGAGGACAGAGCATCGTCAGCAGTCCGCCAAGTAGCAGCGAAACGATAATTAATTTTTTCCTGCCGTAATGATCGGACAGCGTCCCGGTGAATAATAATCCGATAGCCAGAAGCGCCGTTTCTGCGGAGAGAATGATACTCACCTGACTCACCGGCACATCATATTCGACGGCGAGAACGGGTAACAGAGGTTGAATAAAAAAGAGTGAGGCTAATTCTGCAAGGCCGGATAGCGCCAGGGCCAGGATGATCCGAATATAATTACTGACCTTGACGGGAGCAGAATTAAGCTGATTATCTTTCGTATGGGTTATAGCCATAAAATCCTCGACATTATTTTTTTAGGTACAGAGTTATGTAGCAACTACACGCGAGAGGACATCAGTATTGCACCGCATTAATGATATAAAATATTTATAATTCCTCCGCTAAAACATATTCCGGGACGCAAACCGTGCCTTCAAATAATTTACGGGAGGTTCTAATCACTGCGGCACGCGTTTTCTCAATATCATCTCCCTCTTTGAGTAAAGATACGGAAATTTTTCCGCTCGGATGTTCAATATTAATAATATTGGTATACGGCGTCCTCGGCTGGTCGGCCACAATGTGATGGGCCACCGATCCTTCAATTATCGTGGCCGTGGATATGCCGATAGAGCCCGTAATAGCCAGTGATTTATGGCAGGTATGAGGCATAAAATAACGAACTCTGATGGTCCCGCCTGTGCCGGGCGCGCTCAGCAGAACCGGTTTTGGGATCACTTTATCGGCGACATCGCCCAGCCCCATTTTCGCACCTGCCTTGCGCCGGATCGTTTCCAGCTTATTCATAAACGCGCGATCGGCATCGAGGTCGGCCGGTGATTCGTCTCCCGTTTTGCCCATCCGCTCTGCCCTAATCAGCACCATCGGCATCGCCATATCAATGCAGGTGACTTCCACATTATCAATCACATCAACGACGTTACCGGTTGGCAGCAGCTTTCCCGTCTTGCATCCGGCGGAGTTAAGGAAAGTCAGGCCAATCGGCGCAGCGCAGCCGGGAACGCCATCAATGTGCGTATCGCCTTCATAGTTGACATAAAAATTCGGCGTTTGTACTTCCGCATCAACCAGCGTACCGGTATTCAGGTTGCGGATTCGCACTGTCGTCACCGGACTTTGCGCCTTAACCAGGCCTTTTTCAATCGCGAAGGGCCCTACGGCACAGAGCATATTACCGCAGTTAGGCGTGGTATCGACGCGGCGCTCGTTGACCATCACCTGAACAAATAAATAGTCGACGTCAGCATCCGGACTGTCCGAGGGGCTAACAATCGCGACTTTACTGGTTTGGGGGCTGCCGCCGCCAATACCATCAATTTCAAGTTCGTGACCCGCGCCCATTAAGCCCAGCAGCACAGCATCGCGTTCTTCAATTTTTGTCGGTAAATCACTGGCCAGAAGCACCGGGCCTTTCGAAGTACCGCCACGCATCAGTACACAAGGAATCTTTAACATTATGTTTCTCGTTTCACGCATTGATAAGAGCAATGTCAGGATTCCACAGACGAATACATAATGCTAATGCCAATAAAACCAACCATTAATACGTTTTGCGTATAAATAGCGGTTAGGTTAGTGTGTTTGCATCGCGATAAAGTCTGGAGTGAAATCTCATGCTGCACGATCTTCAAGGTATACAAGCGTTTGTTAAAATTGCAGAAATTGGATGTTTCACAAGAGCATCACATTTTCTTCACACATCTCAACCGGCGTTAACCCGCCGGATTAAAAAACTTGAAGAGCAGCTGGGAGCTACGCTATTTGAACGGACAACCAGAAACATTAAACTCACGGCTGTAGGCAGAGAGTTTTTACCTAAGGCAAAGAATTTAATAGATTTTTATGAAAGCTCGATCCTGAGTATTAAAGAAATGGCCACCCATCAAAGCGGCGTTGTCACCCTGTCCTGCCTCCCCACCGCGGCGTTCTATTTCCTCCCTTCGGTCATCAGGGACTATAACAATCACTACCCCAATATCCGTATCCGTATCCTCGAGCATAGCGCCAGCGATTGTCTTGAAGCCGTCTTAAACGGTGACGCAGATTTCGGCATAAACATGATAAACATCACACATCCCAATATCGATTTCTCGCCGCTGGTCAATGAACCTTTCGTATTAGCCTGCCGACGGGACCACGAATTGGCGCAGAAATCGCTGATCTTATGGGAAGACCTGGCCAACTTCAGGCTTATTGGCGTTAGACGTTCAAGCGGTAACCGCTCGCTGATCGATCAAGCGCTGGAGAATATGGACTGGAAGCCCAACTGGTTCTATGAAGTCAGGCATCTGTCGACGTCGCTGGGTATGGTAGAGGCCGGGCTTGGCGTGGCGGTGGTCCCCAGTCTGGCCATGCCGACCGATGAGCATCACATTCTTGTCAGCCGTCCGCTCGTTGAGCCGGTTATTCGCCGCACGCTCGGTCTCGTGCTGCGCAGAGAAACGGCGCTGAGCCCTGCGGCGGAAAAGTTCAGGGAGATGCTATTACAACTCTGGTCACAGGATACAAGCAGCCCGTGGATAGGGAAATTTACCCGGTAGAGCCGCTTTTATCTTCTGCACTCTAGCGCCTGACGCTGCGCGAGGGACGCGGCGATATCATTTTCAGGCCGGGACGCGCTCGTCTGGCAATTATTGTCGATCGTTTATAAGCCTGGCTGTCAGAAGTGATATTTTTAACGTCCCGGCAAACTATGACTCCCACCAGGTCGGAATTTTTATATTCGGCGACGGAAATAAAGTACCTTAGAACAATAGCGCATTAAGTTATGAATAATATGTGCAACGCGCCGTAATTTAAGCGAAACCGGTTAGGTATCAGCAAATAACATTCGGGCATGAGTTAAACCAAAAAATAATAATGCACTGATAACAAACTCCGTTATCGTGTTCGCGTAATACGTTGTTTTTCAGAAATGACTTTCTCATCAGGGTAAAAATATGCCAACAAAAATTCATAAATTGCTGTTGTCGCTGGCGATCGCCGCCGCGCCTTTTTTCAGCCATGCCGAAGAGTCCACCTGGGATCATATTAAGCAATCGGGCGAACTGCGCGTCGGCGTCGCGCAGGGAGAACCGTGGTATTTCAAAGATCCAGCCACCGGTCAGTGGAACGGCATTGGTTATAACGTGGGTAAAGTACTGGCAAAAGATTTAGGCGTAAAACTGGTGCCGGTGGAGACCACCTGGGGAAATGCGGTCGCCGCGCTGCAGGCCGGGCAGATTGATACCATGCTGGTGCTGGACCCCACCGATGAACGCCGCAAAGCCGCCGACTTTTCCGACCAGCCTTTCCTCTGGTATGCGCAGGGGGTCCTGATCCGAGACGGCGTGAAGGCCGAGAGCTGGGAAGATCTCAATCGCCCGGATATTAAGATTGGCGTCACGCTCGGCAGCAGCCCGGATCTGATACTGACCAAAAAATTACCCAAAGTGCAGCTGGTGCGCTTTACCAATATGGATGAAGGCGTCGCAGCCTTCTACGCCGGACGCGTCGACGCCCTCTCGTACGTTCACCCGGCGCTGGCTCTGCAGCAGGCAAAAGTGCACAAAGGCAACCTGATTCTGCCAAAACCGATTATTGCCATCAGCACCGGTGGCGCGCTGCGCAAAGAGAGCGATCCCCGCTTCCGCAACTTTCTGAATGAAGAGTTTGCCAAAATTTACCAGTCGGGACAGAGCAAACAGTTTTATGAAGACGCCCTTAAGCTACGCGGTGTGGATATCAGCAAAGTGCCCTCGGTGATTAAAGAAGAGTGGAAATAAGCGACTACTCTCCTGGCGCGGACAGAAGCGGCGAGATTGCCGCGCCAATGTCCGCGCAGCGTTCCATATCCAGCAGAGCGTCAATCAGCCGCGCTGCCCGCGGCGCGCTGAGGCGTGATGACAGGTTGGCCACGCATTTATCAACGATCCGCTGTTCCGGCAGCGGATTTTCTGCACACCCCGGCGGGAAGTCGATACGCTCCCCGGCGATCGTCCTTCCCTTTACCACAATGTCCACGCGCGCGGCGGGACGGCGATGCTGCAGCATCAGCTGTTCAAAGGTCTCATCGGCGATGATTTCAACCCGGTCAGCGAAGGCAAGGAGTGGCGCCGCGCCGCGCGTCCGATCGCTGCTCCACTGATGACGCGCGATTTTAAACGCCAGGCAGGCTATCGCCAGCGGCAGACTGAACTGCGCATCGGTATTGCTGACGGGACGCGCGTCGGCGAAAAAACGCGCCAGGGTAAAACTACCGTAAACGCGAATCCGCTCAATCGACTCTGGCGACGGAATACGGTCCAGCAGACGCTCAAACGACGCCAGCGCCGTATGCATCCAGCGACATACCGGATAGTCTTTGAAACTGGCGTGCCTGAGCTGCCAGTGCATCGCCAGATGATCCGTCAGCCGTTCTGGCTGAAAGCGGTCGGAGCCTGACATCCGCCAGAATCCCTGTTCACCATCGAGTATCTCGCGCGGCCCCACTATCCCCGCGAGGTGTAGCTCCACCGCGCGTACGCCGGCCTCTGCCGCCGGCGCGTTGTAATCCTTAAACGAAACCAGTGGACGCGCCTGCCAGTTGTATTTATGCAACGTGGGCAAAGGGGTTAACGAGGCGGCCAGTCCCAGGCTATTTTCCAGCCCCGCGGCATCGCAGCCGCGCAGTAAACCATACGCCACCGCCGCCCCCAGCGATTCGTGCTGGCACACGCCGTACACTTGTTGAAACCGTTCAGGACTCGGCTGCTGAGAGATAATCACGCGGCTGTTGATTTCCCAGGCCGCCACCAGAGAGGTCAGCAACGCCCCGCCGCTGACCGGCCCGCCCTGGCCCACCGCGGCCAGCGCCCCGGCCACCAGCGTGGCGCCGGGATGCCCCATCCCCCGCCCGGCGACTTCAAAACCATCATCATAATCCAGCGCGTTTATCGCAGCGGCGTTGAGGAACGCGGCGCCGCTGGCGGAGAGCGGAGTTCCACCGTCGAGCACCGCGCTTTTGCCGGTCGCGTACTGGCTACGAATAACCCGCGCGCTTTTCCGCAGCACGCTGTCTTCGCAGCCGGCAACGCCGCAGCCCAGGCTATCGATAAAATGCAGAGCGATCCTGGCTTTCACCGACGCCGGTATCGCAGCCGGGGTGAGTTCGCCGGCAAAACGCGCCAGCGTAGCGGTTAAGGAATCAGAGTTTGGCATTGCTTTCTCGCGTAAATATTTATAACCAAAAGAGATAATAGCAATGGTTTTTATTATTTAATTATCACATTTCGCTACTGCTAAGATGATGTCGTTCTAAAACCATCACCATCGTTTTGCGTTTTTCAGGGGTTCCAGAACTATGTCGTATCAATGGGATTTTGCCGCCATCTGGCCATATCGCATGCTGTTGCTGGAGGGGCTGTGGGGTACCATTCAGATCGGCGTCACCAGTATTTTATTCGGCATGCTGGCCGGCATTGCGCTGGCGTTGATGAAGGCCTCGCCGCTAACGTTCTTCCGTCTTCCGGCGCTGATACTGATCGGCTTTTATCGTAATACTCCCGCTATCGTCCACTTCTTCTGGATCTACTACGCTCTGCCAGTCGTCAGCCCGCTGACGCTCTCGCCGTTTGCTGCCGCGGTACTGGCGCTCTCCGCCCAGTCGGCCGCGTTTTATGCCGAAGTTTACCGCGGCGGCATCCAGTCGATCGGCGCCGGACAATGGGAAGGCGCGAAGGCGTTGGGCATGTCGCGCGCCACCGCGCTCCGCCGGGTCATTTTCCCTCAGGCGCTGCGCAGAATGATTCCTCCTTTCCTTGAGCGTTCTTTCGAACTGCTCAAATCCACCGCCCTTGCTTCGTCTCTGGCGTACAGCGAGCTGCTGTATCAGGCGATGCAAATCAACAGTCAGACTTACCGGCCCCTGGAAGTGTATTCGCTTATTGCGGTGATGTACTTCACTCTGCTGCTGATTATCAGCCAGGGCAGCCAGCTGCTTGAACGACGCCTTGCCGTCTCCGACTCACGTTAACGAGAGAACAACCATGCATTATCAGTGGGACTTTTCCCTTGTCTGGCAAAACTTGCCGGTACTGCTGAAGGGACTGGGCGTTACGCTGGAGCTATGGCTGCTGGCGGGAATTGTCGGCACGCTGATCGGGCTTGCCGTTGGCGTCGTCCGTGCCCGCGGGCCGCGCTATTTTTATCCCCTTACCAGCGCCTTTGTCGAGGTGTTCCGCAATACGCCGGTGCTTATCCAGCTCATCTGGTTCTACTATGCCTTTCCGGTGCTGGTGGGCATTCAGTTTTCCACTTTTGGCGCCGCCGCGCTGGCGTTAACCCTGTACACCGCCGCCTACAGCACCGAGATTTTTCGCGCCGGGCTACAGTCCATCGAACGCGGGCAGTGGGAAGGGGCAAAAGCCTTAGGCATGCCGCCGGGCGTGATGCTGCGGCGTATTATCCTGCCGCAGGTATTTCGCCGTATGTTGCCAGCCCTGACAAACCGCATGATTGAACTGGCGAAGGTGACCTCCCTGGCCTCGATTCTCACGGTTAACGAACTGATGTATCAGGGCAGGCTGCTAAGCAGTACCTGGTATCGCCCGGTGGAGATTTTCACCGTCGTCGCCCTGCTCTATTTTGTGCTGATCTGGCCCGGAAGTTACCTGGCGGCACGTCTGGAGCGCCGCTACCGTCCACATCCTTAATATGATGAGAAAGGCCATGTCAGAGAAAAAAGTCGTCATGCGGATACGCGCCCTGCACAAACGCTTTGGTGCGCAAAGCGTGTTACAGGGCATCGATTTAGATATCTATGCCGGTGAGAAAATCGCCATCATTGGCGGCAGCGGCTCGGGTAAGAGCACCCTGCTGCGCTGTCTGAACTTTATGGAAATACCCAGCGCTGGCACCGTAGAACTGGACGGCGTTACCCTCGGTAAAATCGACAGCCGCGGTCAGCGGCGCTATAGCGAAAAACAGCTGAGCGATGTTCGCCAGCGCGTGGGGATGGTGTTTCAGCAATTTAATCTCTTCCCGCATCTGACGGTGCTGCAAAATGTCAGCGAAGCCCTGATATCGGTGAAAAAGATGCGTCGCGAAGAGGCGATGCGCGTTGCCCACGCGCAGCTGGAAAAAGTGGGGCTGGGCCATAAGCACCAGGCCTGGCCCGGCAGCCTGTCCGGCGGTCAACAGCAGCGCGTCGCTATTGCTCGCGCCCTGGCAATGGCGCCAGAGATAATATTGTTCGATGAGCCCACCTCGTCCCTCGACCCTGAACTCGTGGGGGAAGTGCTGCATACCATCCGTGAACTGGCAGATGAGGGGCGGACGCTGCTGCTGGTCACTCATGAGCTGGGCTTTGCCTGGCATTTCGCCGATCGGGTGATTTTTATCGAAAACGGCGTGATTCATGAAATGGGCACCCCGGAAGAGGTGCTGCGCCATCCGCGCCAACCGCGCACCCAGGCCTTCCTTTCCCGTTTCGCTGAACGGGCATTTTAACCGCAAGGAAACATGATGAGTTTAGCTCTCTCCGCTCAAAGCAGTCAGGCGTACCTGCAGGATACGCGCAACGACAATGTGCAGGTGTACGTCAACGGCGAATTCGTTCACCGCGATCGCGCCACGGTTTCCGTTTTCGATTCCGGCTACGTCTGCGGCGACGGGATCTGGGAGGGGCTGCGGCTGGTGAACGGCAAGCTGATCGCCCTTCAGGCGCATCTCGATCGCCTGTTTGCCGGGGCGGCCGCTATCCAGCTCAATATCGGCCATAGTCGTGAGGAGCTAACCAATATTATGTACAGCACGCTGAAGATCAACGGTATGACGGACGGCGCCCATCTGCGGCTCATGATCACCCGCGGCAAAAAGCGCACGCCAAATCAGGACCCGCGCTTTATCCTCGGCGGCGCCACTATCGTCTGCGTGGCGGAATATAAGGTTGTGGATGAACAGGCCAAACGGCGCGGCCTTGCCCTGTTAACCTCGACCTATCGTACCAGCGCGCCGGATGTTTTCGATTTGCGTCTTAATTCCCACAGCCGCCTGAATTTGATCCAGGCGCTATTGCAGGCGCTGGACGCCGGCGCAGATGAAGCGCTGATGCTGGACCCTCATGGGTTTGTCGCCAGCTGCAATTCCACCAACTTTTTTATCGTACGCCAGGGCGAGCTGTGGACCTCAAACGGCCTGTACTGCTTTAACGGTATTACCCGCCACACTATCTTGTCACTGGCGCGCCAGCAGGGCCTCGGCGTGCAGGAAAGATCCTTTACTCTTGCCGAAGCCTTCACTGCGGACGAAGCTTTTGTCACCGGAACGCTGGCAGGTATTACCCCGGTAAACAGGCTCGACGGCAGGCGCTTCGACCTCAACGAAAATCCGGTGACCCGACGTATCAGCGACTGGTATCAGGACTATTTACAGCAGGCGGAGTCGCCGCCCGCCGACCATCGCCGGACGAAAAAAAACCCGCAGAGATAGCGCGGGTTGATTCAAATGCAAATCCATTGACTGCAAATAACATCACAATAACCAGGCGTTATTTTATGATGTGCATCACAAAAACATCACCCCCTGTTCGGGGGGGATGCTGACTTCTCCCGGGCCTCTCTTTATCCTCCCCGCGCGCAGCGTGGAGGGCTAAGGGCATAACGTGACGGCCCAGCGCAGCCCTGATTCGCGTAGCGCAAAGATCGCCTGAGGGATTTTTGCTTTTTTTGCAGCCGGATGTAAGAATCGACAACAATTTTTATGGGTCAACGCGTTCACTGATGCCGCTCACCGCAGGGGCTGGGATATCGGCCATCGGGATGACATTGCGCATACGTCGTTGCAGCGTGCCGCCCGCCATATCAAATGAATGACTGCTCGCTACCAGAAACCCTCTGTATTACTTCATTCCACGGGAAACAGTATGAAGCCAAAACAAGCGGAAATTATCCGCCAGTCAATGTCTCTGTTTAACAAAGAGGGGTATCAGTCGCCGAGTATTGACCGGATATCGGAGAATGCAGGCATCTCCAAAATGACCTTCTACCGCTACTATGCGGATAAAGAGGCGCTCATTCTTGATATTTTACAGCAGAAAGAGAGTGAGTTTATGCAGGCGCTGCAGGAGATTACCGCCGATAAACCTTCGGGCCGCGAGAAGCTGTTTGCCGTCTTCGAATATTACAATAACTGGTTCACCTGTGAGGATTTCCACGGCTGCATGTTCACCCGCGCCCTGTTTGAATATGGAACCTCGTCTTCCGCTATCCGGGCGACATGCTCACGGTTTAAATCGCGCCTCTACCAGTTTTTCCGCGACATTCTTACCCTGCTGTTAAAACCGGAACCTGCGGAACGGGTGGCGATGATGATGCTCATGCTGATTGACGGCGCCATTGCCGCTCAGCAGGCGGAGTCCTCGGAATGCCGGGAGATCCCTCCCGGAATAACGGCCTGGAGCGCGGCAAAAGCGCTTATTTATTCAGAGGGCGGCACCCTCTGACTCGCGTTCAACAACGGTACGTAACGCCTCCAGCAGACAATCGTAGTAATCGCAGCAGGTCTGAAGACGCAGCGCTGCGCCAACGTAGACCTCCTCCAGCGCAGCCGGGTTTTTATTGCCGATCGGAACGATAACGTTATTCAGCCACCCATCGGCGTGACCGATATCAACCTCGATATGTTCCGCGTAATAATGCACGTCGCGATCCGTAAGGCCAATGCGACGGCACCCGGTCACGAGCTTCTGGTACTGCGGCGGGTCCAGCAGTTCCGTCATCGCCATCACGCCGAGCGATTTGTAGTAATGCTGACGGTTAACGCCGCCCAGCATGAACGCGTTATACCCGGCGAGCCCCTGCCAGTCATACAGATGGGCGAAATGGTTTTCAGGTAGCGCAATATCTCTGCGCTTCAGCAAATCCTTATACAGATTAACGTGCGTAAACTCCTGGCTGCCCTGGCCTATTTCATCCCAAAGGTTCTGGGCAATTTCTGCACGCGTTTCTGGCAGAGAGCCGACCAGCCCCATCGCGACCAGATCGAAAAACAGCAAATTGAGCGCGCTATCGCTTTTGAAGAAATAGTCTATTTGCGTAGCAGAGGCGGAAGAGGAGAGGAAATCAAAGAGGGGATGGTGCGAAGCCGGGTGTTTCTGACATAAATGACGGAGTTCCTCAACGATATTCCCGGCGTCAAGCGCGGGTATCGGGAAACTGAAACGTTTTTTTTCCACCCGGAGCCATTCTGATTCGATGTAGCTTCTGATCCCGCAGAGTAATGGATGAAACTGGTTTTTTGCCGCCGCCGATAGCGGCTCCGCCAGCCACGCCTGGTAGAGTTTAAACAGCGCGCTGTGGGCACGTTTTTTCGCTTGCGGATTGTTGGCGGTAAAAGCCTTAGTACAGGTATTTTCGGTCAGGTACCAGGCTCTGTCCGCCAGTAGCGGATTGGCCGTCAGTTTCAGTGAAAGCGCGTTGCTGTGAAGAAGCTGGTCAATCATGTCATCCAGAGAGAGCCTGGCCATTGCGGAATGTTGTTCGTTCCCGGTGAAACCATTTTCTGTCTTACGCATTGATTTATCCCTGTTTAATGCATGGTATGTATACGTTATCGTACAGACAAATATGCTGCAATCAGATTTTTTGCACACAGGTAACTAATTTTTAAACACATGATTTAAAATAAAAAAATAATAAAATCCCCCAATAACCATAAAATTTAATTGATATATTAAAAAAAATAAAGTTACCATTTAGTACAGTTCTAAGCGATGCAAGGAATGAGCATGCCTTACCTGTTACTCACGCTGGCGGCCCTGTTTTGGGGAGGGAATTATGTCGTAGGGCATATTCTCGTTCAGGGCGCGGATCCGATTCTCATGACCGAAGCGAGATGGGCGTTGACCGCACTACTGCTGGTATTGCTGTATCAGCGTCAAATCCGCGACAGTCGGCCGTTGTTCCGCCAGAATGGCGCAACGCTGCTGGTTCTAACGCTGTGTGGACAGGTGAGCTTTCCCTTAACCCTCTATATTGGTCTGCAGTCGACGTCTGCGCTGAACGCGGCGATTTACATGTCTGCGACCCCCTGTATGGTGCTGATGATTAATCGCCTGATCTTCCATGACCGGGTATCGGCGCGGAACTGGTGGGGCGTGATCTTTAGTACCGCAGGGGTGCTGCTGCTCCTGCTGCATGGCAACCTGAGCAACGCAGAGGGGCTAAAAGGGTTTAGCCAGGGCGATCTGTGGGCAATGGGCTCGGCGCTAAGCTGGGCAGTATACTGCTCGCTGTTGCGTAACAAAGATCGTCGTATCCCCGCCAATGCTTTCGTCGCCGTCAGTTCGCTTCTTGGCGCCCTTATTCTGCTTCCGGTGGTGATTTTCTGGCTGTGGCTGCACCCCGCCACCTCATTCGCCGCCTACCACGATATCGCTTTCCTTACTGGACTGGCGTATCTGGTGATTTTCCCCTCATGGCTGGCCTACCTGTTCTGGAATAAAGGCATCGCGGCTATTGGCGCGACTCGCGGTGAGATTTATACCCATATTATTCCGCTTTCCGGCGGCATATTAAGCATTGTGTTTTTACATACCCAGCCGCATCTCTATCATTTACTGAGCTCGCTGTTAATTTTGACCGGAATCGCGATTTGCTCATTCGCTAAAAAAGCAGCGGCGTATTCATAAATAATAATCTAACGTTTTAACCCATATTCACCGAAGAGTTTAATATGCTCAGGATATACTTATACCTTATTCTCGCCGCATCGGTTTCCGCGCTGGCGACAGATATGATCGTGCCCGCGCTGCCCCTATTACAAAAAGCGTTTAATACCGATTATTCGGCTATTCAGTTAACCATTAGTGGTTTTCTGGTGATATACGCGGCGAGCCAGTTATTATCAGGATTTCTTGGCGAAAAGTTGGGTAAATTACGCGTACTGACGGCCAGCTTTTTGCTTTTCCTCGCGGGCAGCCTCCTCTGTTTTATGTCCGATAGTTTAATGATGCTGTTGGCCGGCAGGGCATTACAGGCCCTGGGCGCCGGCGCCGGGCCGGTCCTGTCTAAAGCTATCGCTAAAGAGACGTTCTCCCCGCTAACGCTCAAGCGCGCGCTTTCCGATATTTCTTCCGCCAGCGCGGTGGTTCCTCTTATTGCGCCGCTGGCCGGCGCCGCACTCCTCGGCTATCTGAGCTGGAATTGGATATTCCTGGTTATGGCCCTGTTTAGCGTCGTCACCCTTGTGCTCTCTCCGCGTCGCCTTGAGCAGCATGATGCGGTCGCGGCGCCCTCCTCTTCCGGGTTTATCACCCCGGCATTTATTCAGGGAACGCTGCTGGTTTCGCTGATTCTGAGTTCGCTGTTTTGCTATATCTCGCTGTCGCCGGCCATTTTTATGCAGCAGCTGGGGCTAAGCACCATGCACTACTCGTTGCTCTTTTCTGCTTCCGTATTATTTTTTATTATTGGCAATCAGATCGCCAAATTCGAGCGAATAATTAACCCGTGGATTTTATTTATCCTGAATGCGCTGGCGGTTACCCCATTTATTATCGGCAGCCACTCACTACTATTATGTATCGCCGGATCGATGGTTTTTAACCTCACCCTTGGCGCCTATTACCCGAGCGCGAATTTTATCGCGCTGCAAATCAAAGGCAGCAAAACAGGTATTGCGGCGTCCGTCACCGGATTTATTCAAACGGTGAGCGCCGGCGCCATCAGCTATTTCGCCGTAAAACTAACGGATACCGGTATGGGGTTTGACAGAACCCTCGGTGCAAGCACGTTAACGCTGGCAATTCTGTCTCTTCTGGTAGTCACGACAATGAAGGTAACGCAATGGAAAACTGGCAAAAAAGGAAAATAGACAGGTCGCTAAAATATCAGACCCGGGTATTCTCTGAACATATTAATGAACTGGTCGCGGTAAAAAGGGACGGTAAGGTCATCACCCTCGAAGATGGCAGAAAAATGGTGGAATTTGTCTCATGCTCTTATCTTGGGCTAGAGACTCACCCGGCGCTGAAAAAAGCGGTTGTCGACGCCATTGAGCGTTTTGGCGTGCAGGTTTCTGTCGCCAGAACGCGGGTAAAAGTCGATCTGTTCCCGCAGTTGGAAGCACGACTGAACGACATCATGCATGGGGCTCATACTCTGACGTTTAACGCCGTGACCCCTTGCCATATCGCGGTGCTGCCGCTGCTGGCATCCGGGACGCTGCCGCATTTTACGTTCAGCAAAAAACCCTACTTTATTATGGAGAAGACCGCGCACGCGACGTTGCAGATCAACCGCGGGCTTTTACAGCAGTTTGGGGAAGTCGTCAGAATTGATTTTCAGGATAAGGCGCGGATTGAAGAGGCTTTTCGCTATGCGGCCAGCCAGGGTTTAACGCCGATCTCGGTATCCGACAGCGTAGGCTCAATGGGCGGCGTCGCCCCCGTCGCGCATATTGTCCGCCTGGCGCATCAGTATGACGGCTACGCGTATATAGACGATGCGCACGGCACCTCTATCTACGGAGAGTACGGTTCCGGATACGTTATGTCATGCCTCGGCCATCGGCTTGACGAGCGTATTATTATCGCCGGCTCGCTGTCTAAAGCCTTTGGCTCACACGGCGGATTTATCGCCTGTCGCGACGCTGAGACCATCAAATTTATTAAGACCTACGGCACAACCTACGCCTTTGGTGGGCCGCCTTCATTGCCTGGAATTGCCGCCTGCGTAGCCGCCGCCGATCTCCACCTGGACGGCACCGTCGCTGCCCGCCAGGAGAAGCTTCAGAACGTCATTCGCTATTTTGACGAAGTTTTCGGCAAGATCGACATCGTTAACCGGGGTACGACGATGCCGATTCGGGGGATCCTGATTGGTAACGAAGATCTCGCCATCACGATGTGCAAAAAACTGCACGATCGCGGCTTCGCGACGACCGTGGCGATGTATCCAACCGTTGAAGAAGGGCACGCCATTCTGCGCTGCGCATTGTCGGCGCTCCACGAGAGCGGGCAAATCGACGACTTCCATAAAAACTTCAGAGAATCATTGGCTGAAGCCACGAAATAAATAGCTGCTGCCGGCCTGCTTCGGCAGGCCGCCTACGGATGCTGGTCTCTTTTGGATGTATTGCCGTTTTAGCCTCACTGATGTCAGCCTCAATCGGTTTGAGTGATTATCTCGAGGATATGCTGAACAAAATTAACCGTCGGGGCTCACGCCCGCTGGCCATATTTTGACCTATTTTCCTGCCGCGCTAGCCTCTATTTTTGCCCCGCAAGGATTTTTGTCTGCCCTGGCCTTTGCCGGCATCTCGCTGGTGCTGTGGAGTATATTATTGCCGCCTTATTTACTCATTAAGGCCAGGCGTTCCGCACTGCCGGCGGTATATTTTTTCCCGGCAAGTAACTTCATCCTGAAAATGATTATTGCCGTTGGAGCCATACTCTGGCTACGGATGATTTACGCTTTTCTTTAATAAAAAAGAACCGGGATAACCCGAATATTCAAAAACTCCCGGTTTTACCAATCTGACAGCCGAACAATACACCATGGGACCCAATATTCATCGCTATATTCAGGCGTGATGAAAAGCGCCGCGGACTGCGGCGCTTTTCTCTACTTTCGGACGGTCATGCCAGGCGTTCGTTGAGCAGGCCGGCGAGCGCCTTAATGTTGTTCAGCATGGCGCCGGGCTTCAGGACGGATCCTGAACCAGATCGCATACATGGCGGGCAAGAACACCAGCGTCATGATGGTTCCCCCCAACGTCCCGCCAATCAGGGTATAGGCGAGCGTCCCCCAGAACACCGAATGGGTCAGAGGAATGAACGCCAGAACGGCGGCCATGGCCGTCAGTAAGACGGGCCTGGCTCTCTGCACCGTCGCTTCGATGACCGCATGGTACGGATCGAGACCTTCTTTCTCATTATGGTGAATCTGCCCGATAAGAATCAGCGTATTACGCATCAGAATGCCCGAAAGCGCAATCAGCCCGACGAGGGCGTTGATACCAAATGGCTGATTGAAAAGCAGCAGCGCGGGAACCACGCCGACAAGCCCGAGCGGAGCGGTAAGAAATACCATAACCATGGCCGACATTGAGCGCACCTGCACAATGATGATCAGCAGCGTCAGGGCGATCATGATGGGGAACAGCGGCGCCATCGCCCGGGTGGCTTTAGCCGATTCCTCAATCGACCCCGCCATTTCGATGCGGTACCCTGGCGGAAGCGAGTCCACAATCGGCTGCAGCTGTTTCATGATGGAGGCGGAAACGTCCGGCGGCTGAAGATTGTCGGCAATATCCCCCCGCACGGTAATCGTGGGCGTTCTGTCGCGGCGACGCAGTAAAGGATCTTCCATTCTGACCTCCACCTTCCCGATTTGCGCGAGCGGGATGCGCTGGCCCGCATTGCCGACCAGGCTAAACCCCTCAATTTTGGCCGGATCCAGACGTATATCCCCCGCGGCGCGCCCCGTCACCTGCACCGAGCGAATATCTTCCCGCACGGCGGTGATGGGAATGCCCGATAGCAGGAACTGGAGCTGCTGAGCAACGGCATTGGACGTTAAGCCGGTTGCCTGTAGACGGTCCTGATCGAGGGTGAAATGCAGTGTCGGCACGCGCGATCCCCAGTCGGTGTTGACGGTCCTCATCATCGGGCTTGCCTGCAGCACGCCCTTAACCCGGTCCGCGATGTCGCGCAGCGTATCGGTATCCGGCCCCATCACTCGCCAGGCGACCGGGAAAGGGGAATACGGGCCAAACACCAGCTGCGTCACGCGAACGCGTGCTTCAGGCGCCAGTCCGCTGGCCACGGCTTGCCGCAGCCGCAACTTGAGCGCATCGCGTGATGCCTGGCTGTCCGTCAATATCACTATTTTGGCAAACGACGGGTCGGGGAGTTCGGGGGCCATCGCCAGGTAAAAACGCGGTGAACCCTGGCCAATGTAGGCGGTAACTATCCTGGCTTCCGGCTGTTTTTCCAACCAGTCCTCTATTTTGGCCGTTGCCGCGCTGGTCTGCTCAATCGAGGTGCCATAGGGCATCTGCACTTCAACGAGCACTTCCGGGCGGTCAGAGGTGGGGAAAAACTGTTTTTTCACCAGCCCCATCCCCATGACCGCCAGCGCGAAAAGCGCAATGACGGAACCGGCCACCAGCCATTTCCTGGCGATAACGCGGGTCAGCAGGCGGCGAAAGCGGTTATAGCGCGGCGTGTCATAGATGGCGGTATGCCCCCCTTCTACCTTTGCGATATCCGGCAGCATTTTCACCCCCAGATAAGGGGTGAAAACAACGGCGACCAGCCATGAGGCAATCAGGGCGAGGCCAACAATCCAGAACATATTGCTGGTGTATTCCCCGGCGGTGGACTGGGCGAAACCATTCGGCATAAAGCCGATAGCCGTGACCAGGGTACCGGCCAGCATGGGCGCGGCGGTATGGCTCCAGGCGTAGGCGGAGGCTTTGATTCTGTCGTAGCCCTCCTCCATTTTCACCACCATCATTTCGATGGCGATTATCGCGTCGTCAACCAGTAAGCCCAGCGCAAGAATCAGGGAGCCCAGCGTCACGCGGTCAAAGTTGATACCGGCGGCCTCCATCACCACAAAAACAACCGCCAGCGTCAGGGGAACCGCCGCCGCGACCACGACCCCCACGCGCCACCCCATGCTGACAAAACAGACCACCATCACCACGAGCAGGGCGACGAAGAATTTGATCATAAACTCATCGACTGCGGCGCTGATATTCACGGACTGATCGGTGACTTTCGTCAGGGTCATCCCCAGCGGCATACTGGCATTGATTTTTGCCGTTTCGGCATCCAGCGCTTTACCCAACGCCAGCCCATTCCAGCCTTCACGCATCACGATCCCCAGCAGCAGCGCAGGTTCATGTTGGTTACGAATCTGCAAAGTGGGCGGATCTTCATAACCGCGTTCTACCGTTGCCACATCGGACAGCTTGAGCGTTTTACCCTGAGCAATAAATGGCGTATCGCGGATCTTCTGCAATTCATCGAAAGCGCCATCGAGGCGGATAAAGATCTGCGCGCCGCGCGTTTCAATTGAACCTGCCGCGGTTAATGCGTTCTGGTTATTCAGCGCATTGAAAATATCCTGCGGCGAGAGCCCCATGGTAGCCAGACGCTCATGGGAGAAGGAGATATAAATCCGTTCGGCCTGTTCGCCGATAATATTGACTTTCTTGACCCCCGGGACGTGCAGGAGCTGCTGGCGTAACGTTTCGGCATCGCGGACCAGCAGGCGCTGCGGTTCTCCTTTCGCTTTCAGCGCAAACAGGGCGAAAGTGACGTCGGCAAATTCATCATTTATCATCGGCCCCGTCACGCCGGCGGGGAGGTTTCTGCTTTCATCGCCAAGCTTCTTCCGCGCCTGGTAGAACTCTTCCTGCACCTGTGATGGCGGCGTATTGTCCTGGAGTGAGAGCGTGATAAAGGCCATGCCGGGCCGGGTATAGGTTTCCGTGCGGTCATACCATTTGAGCTCCTGCAGGCGTTTTTCCAGCGGCTCAGCCACCTGATCCTGCATCTCCTGCGCGGTCGCGCCGGGCCAGACGGTGATAACCGTCATTTGCTTAACCGTAAAGGGGGGATCCTCCGCTCGCCCGAGGCCAAAAAAGGCGTAAATACCGGCGATAGTCACCAGAATAATTAAAAACAGCGTGACCGAGCGCTCGCGCACCGCAAGCGCTGACAGATTAAAGCGGCCCTGGCTCATGGTTTATCCCCCGTCCGGGCCGTATCCGGTTGCCCGGCCAGGCGGACAGCCTCGCCCTCGTGCAGAAGATGCGCCCCTAGCGCAACGATCTTCTCACCGGGCTTCACCTCGCCCGTTACCTGCGCCGCCTCCTCGCCCACGCTCAGCACCTTGACGGGCTGCCATGCGACCCTGGCTGGCTGCGCGGAGATCCGCCAGACGCCCGGTCCCTTACCCGCATCATAAAGCGCGGCCAGCGGCACCTGCATGACCTGGCTTTCCCCACTCTGTTTTTTGATGTGCAGCGTTACTGTCGCCCCCAGCGGCGCGTTGGCTAACGGGCCTTCCAGCACGTACCGCGCCTCAAAGGTACGGGTGGTGGCATCGGCGGCATCGGAAAGCAGGCGCAGTTTTGCGGCGACGGGCTGCGTTTCGTCGCCATAGCGCGTCGCCAGCGCTTCGCTGCCGATGGCGGGGCGCAGCGTCTCCGGCAGCTGTACCAGCGCCTCTCGCTGCCCCGCTCTGGCCAGCCGGATCACCGCCTGCCCGGCACTGACAACCTGACCGGGTTCGGCAAGCGTCTCCATCACCACGCCGTCAGAGTCGGCCAGCAGCACGGCATAGCCCGTGGCATTTTGCGCCACGTTTGCCTGCGCCTGGGCTGCGCTGAGATCCGCTTTCGCGGAATCTGCCGCCGCTTTAATCTGGTCATACTCCGAGGCGGAGACTGCGCCAGCGCCAACGAGGCCACGGTAGCGCGCCTCATCGCTGATGGCTTTTCGCGCCCGCGCCCTGGCGGCGTCAACGGCCTGTTGCTGAGCCACGGCCTGCAGCTTCAGGTCGGCGGGATCCAGCCGCATCAGCGGCTGACCGCGCTTAACGGTCTGGCCAGTATCAACAAAGCGTTCAAGGATCTTACCCTGCACTCTAAAACCAAGATCGCTTTGCGTTCTTGCCACCACCACGCCGGTATAGGTGCGAGAGGTATCGTGCGCGAGTGCTACGGATGCGGATCTGACGAGCGGCGGCTGGGTGCGCGGATCGTCACTCGAGGCGTTATCACCGCAGGCCACGAGGGCCAACGGCAGAAGACAAGCGGCAAAGCGGGCTGAATGAAGCCTGAGCATGGGAAACCCTTAATCAAATAACAGGATGGTTTCCGCATTCTCAGACTAGTGACCAATAAAGTCAATGGTCACAAATCAGGGGGCCAGGCTTCTTAAAATCAGCGACGAGAGAAGAACCGCCGCCGTTGGGGCCGTTTCGAGATTAAACTGCAGTTGAACAGGATTGATGAAGGGGCACATCACCATATATATCGCATAAGTGGCTTCATCAAGGGGGGTTTTCCTTTCGAACTCCCCGGCCTGCCTGCCTTCGACAAGAATGCTCTCAATCAGCTTTAACAGCCGTTCCGCATACCTTTCTGTTGAAGGCCACTTCTCCCGCGAGGCGACGGCGGCAATATCGTAGAGTTTACGATCGTGAAAAAAGAGTTCGCTCCCCGCTTCGGTGAGCGCCCGGAAGAGGCGGCGTAATTTTTCGCTGGCTGACGGCGCGTCAGCCACCGCTGAGAGTACCGCGGCCATGATCATTTCCAGGCGGTTAGCGCAGATCACTTCGCCGATAGCCTGTTTGGATTCGAAAAACTTATAGATATAAGATTTTGAAAAACCGATAGATTTAGCCAGCTCCGCCACGGTGGTTTTTTCATAGCCGTAATGCCCGAAATGCTCAAAGGCAGCGTCGACGATTTGCTCCCGGACGCTGTGATCGAGCGGGCCGCGTGATGGTGGGACGTTCATATTCTTAGTCATTTTTTCAGCTTAGCGTGATGCGCCTTGATTGACAACAAGTGACCATTTTAGAATTAAGTCACGATTTCGACTTGTTTCAGGATCGCGCAATATCATCCTCACAGGTGACGGCACCTGCCCGGAGCGTCCGCGTCAGGCGACATACGCTGTTGGGCCAGATTCGGATGCTCCCCGAGCAAAATTGTATCAGACAAAATCCTTTGCCAACAAAAGCATCGGCTCACCTATGACAGCTTATCTCAATGATGGAAGTGAACGCTACGGCGTGACGCCCGCTTTTCTCAGCGGGCTAAGGCCGTCCTCAGGGCGCTCCCGATGGAGAGTAAGGACGACGGATTTAAACGAAAGTGTTTTTGTTGAAGCGGAAAACCGCTGCGGTTATGACCCAGACACCCTAACGACCACCTTTCCCTTAGCATGGCCCCGGGCAAGATAGTCCAGCGCCTCCTTTGTTTCGGCAAAGGGAAACACCTTGTCGATCGCAGGCCCGATCTGCCCGGATTCGATGAGTTGGCTAATTTGCGCGAGCTGCTCGCCATCGGGGCGGACAAATAAAAACGAATAGCTAAGACCCCGCACTCGTGTAAGACGCAGGATCTTTCGGCTCATCAGCGCAAAGATAAAACGCAAAAAGAAATTTAACCCCCGGTCACGGGCGAACGCGGCATCCAATGGTCCGGTGAGGGAAACAATCTTGCCACCAGGCTTGAGTATTTTAACGGCTTTTTCAATCGAATCTCCCCGGAGAGTGCCGAGTACAATATCGTAGCCGCTCAGCACGTTTTCAAACGCCTGCTTTTTGTAGTCAACCACCTCATCTGCGCCAAGACGACTCATCCACGCAAGGTTGCCTGAACTTGTGGTCGTTCCCACCTTTGCGCCAAGATGCTTTGCCAGCTGGATCGCGAAACTGCCTATTCCCCCGGACCCCGCCGGGATGAACACCTTCTGCCCTGGCTGCAGTCCGGCTCTCTCTGTCAGCGCCTGCCAGGCGGTGAGACTCACCATCGGGAGCGACGCTGCCTGTTCGAAATCCAGGTTTGCGGGTTTCATGGCGGCGAGATTTTCAGGTACTCGCACAAATTCGGCAAGAGAACCGGTTCCCCTGTCGAAAATACTGGCGAAGATTTCATCGCCTGGCTTAAAACGCGTCACGCGGCTTCCCGTTGCCACAACCACCCCGGACAAGTCGCTGCCCAGCGTTGCGGGAAGTTTAAAAGACAAAATCGGTTTGAACAGGCCGCCAGGAATCACGTTATCAATGGGATTCAGGCCAACGGCGTAAACTTTAACCAGAAGTTCATCAGCCGCGGGGGTGGGATAATCGACGTCATCAAATCCCAGCGCCGGGGATTTACCGTAGCGTTTAAACGTGAAGGCTTTCATGGTGCTGGTTTCCTGGTATTTGTCCTGATATGTTTTCTGGCGCCGCTATTGCCGAGTAAAAAAGCGGTTCCCAGTAACGGCTCGATAAATACGGCAAACAGAATTTGCCCGTTAGCATATCCTTCACGCCGCTCGACGATGCCTGACGCGGCCAGTCGCGAAAATGTCATGATGACTCTCTCGCATCAAGCTGAAGGCTGTTGCGCACGACCTTATCCAGGATTTTTGCAGGCGCGAATCGGAGAATGAAATTCAATTTACCGGCCAGCGCTCCTGCCGTGTAGCGGATCTTGGGCCGTAGAGCCTGGGCCGCTTTAACCACCACCTTAGCCACAACCTCCGGACTTTCCGCTTCGGCCATTGCCTTACTGACCACTTTCGTCAGCTTAGCCCGGATAAGGTCATACTCTTCCAGCTTTGCATCCGCTTCTCTGTTATTGGCTTCAAACTGCGTTTTTATGTAGGCAGGTTCGATCACGGAAACCCTGATGCCCTGGGTGCGCAGTTCATGGTCGAGTGCTCCCGTGTACCCTTCGACCGCATGCTTGCTGGCCGCATAAAGCGCGACATACGGCAACGGCACGACCCCGAGAATTGAACCGATATTGATGATGCGCCCGCTGCCCTGATGGCGCATATGAGGGAGCACAGCCCGCGTCAGCCTGACGATGCCCAAAAAGTTGGTATCGAAAATGCTCCTGGCCTGTTCAATAGAGCTTTCTTCCGCGGCGGCAGGCGCGACCCCAAAGCCCGCATTATTGACCAGAAGATCGATCCGCCCTTCCAGGCGCAGCAGATCGTCAATAGCGGCCCCGACCGAAGCATCGTCAGTCACATCAAGCGTCAGCAGCGGAAAGCGGTGTGTACCCGCCTGAGAGCCACGCCGACTGGTGCCATAAACCTTATAACCCGCCGCTAAAAGTTGATGGGCCGTCGCTTCGCCGATGCCTGAAGAAGCGCCCGTCACCAGAGCCACACGTTTATTGTTCATTCTGAGTACGCTCTCAGGATGTTGTTCAGGTTAGCAAGCGTTATCGTTCCAGGTTCGTAGGGGTGAAATAAGGGGGAATTCGTCATGTTTATTCCTCTGCTGGGTAGCGGGTAAAGGCGCAGGATTAATGATGATGATCATCATCTATAAAGTCAACTGGTTTGATTATGATCATCATCAATGTATACTTAGCCTTTGTTTTGAGGGGGGTAAGCCATGAAAGTGTCAAAAGAGCAGGTTCGCGAAAACAGGATGCGAATCGTTGAAACGGCTTCAGAACTTTTTCGTGAGCGCGGTTACGACGGCGTAGGCGTAGCGGAGCTGATGTCAGCGGCTGGCTTAACCCACGGAGGGTTTTACAAACACTTTGGTTCCAAGGCCGATTTATTATCGGAGGCGATGCATTGCGGCTTTACGCGTTCGGCAGAACGTACGGCCGATGTGAGCCGGAAAACGTTTGTGGAGTATTACCTCTCCCGCCAACATCGTGATGACATGGCAAAGGGGTGTGTGATGTCGGCTCTGGGTAGTGACGCCGCGCGTCAATCTGAAGCCATTAAGGCAACCTTTGCGGCTGGCATTGAAGCTCAGCTGGCCACCTTAGCAAATGAGAAAGCCGCGGAAGGCCTTACGCGTGCCGACCTGATCGATACGATTGCGCATCTTGTCGGCGCGCTGGTCCTTTCCCGCGCCTGTCCTGATAGCTCCTCTCTGGCAGATGAAATTCTGGATGTTTGTCGATCGCGCATTCTCAATCAGGATACGCCCGCAAAATAGCGATCGCGCAGAGTCACCGCCGATGAGAATAAGCGCTGAACGTCATCTCAGCGCCTGCTGTTCAGAAAGGTATTTTTGCCGCCATTTAGCCGGAGATACGCCGTACAGCTTCCTGAAGGCTTTAGAAAAATGCAGCTGATTTTCATAGCCTACGGAAATGCCCACGACTTTAATCGCCGTAGCGCTGTTTTTCAGCAGGCTTACTGCGATGTTCATACGAAAATTTAGCAAGTATTCCTTAGGACCTATACCGTAGGCGCCTTTGAACAACCGGCAGAGGTAGCTGCGATTGATATTGCAATAGGCGGCCAGGCTATCAACCGTCAGATGTTCGTGGTAGCGATTTTCAATTTTTTTGATCGCCCTTTGCAGATGCCGGGTTTTGTCATCAGGGAGGGAAGCCTTTTCGCCGGGCCTATTGCTGATTAGCGAAGAAAAGAAGAGATAGCACAATCCCTGCACCTTCAGCGGATGTTCATCGCCATGTTCGACAATTTGCCGCAGGTAGCCAGAGGCGCTGGAGTCGTCTTTATTCAGGTTGGGGCGATAAACCGGAGATTGCCGACTAAGATGACACTCCTCGAAAATTCTGGCGGCAATCAGGCCATCGACCTCAAGCCACATATAATGCCACGGATCCCTATTATCAGCGCAGTAGGTTGTCACCTCATGGGGATGAATCAGAAACCCCTCCCCGGCGCCGACAGGAAAAGCGCCAAACTCACTGTAAAATGTGCCGGTTCCACTTATCACATAATGAAATAGGTAATGCTGGCGGACTGCGGGGCCAAAGCGGTGTCCCTTATGACAATTCTCCTCGCCGTACTGGTACAAATTCAATTCGATATTGTCGGTATGATTAAGGGTAAAAGTCTTGTGCATCAGTCGCGCTCTCTCTTTTTCACCCACGTTATCAGAGATGCCTGCAGTAAAGTCACCGCGTTTCAGCCAGATTCGGAGCTGGCTCACACTTTCATATCGACATCATTTTTCGCCATACCAATATCACATTTAGCCATATTTCCTGTTCATGCCGCAGCGTACATTCTGCCTGGTGAAAACAGCAGGAACGGAGAAATACCATGATTAAAGTGACATTTATGGGCGCAGGCAGCACCATTTTCGCCAGGAACGTACTCGGCGACATTATGACGACGCCGGCGTTGAAAGAGGTGGAGATTGCGCTGTACGACATCGACAGCGCCCGTCTCAATGAATCCCTCGCCATGTTGAATAATATCAACCGCAATACCAATGCGGGCAGAGCGAAGATCGCCGCCTACCTTGGCGTTGAGAACCGCCGCGCGGCGTTGAAAAACGCCAATTACGTGGTGAATGCTATTCAGGTTGGCGGCTACGATCCGTGTACCATCACCGATTTCACGATCGCGAAAAAATATGGTCTTCAGCAAACTATTGCCGATACCCTGGGCATTGGCGGTATCTTCCGCGCGCTGCGCACCCTACCCGTGCTGTTTGATTTCGCACGGGATATTGAAGCCGTGTGCCCGGACGCCTGGCTGCTGAACTACACCAACCCGATGGCCACGATAACCGGCGCCATGCTGCGCCATACGGAAGTGAAAACGGTAGGACTGTGCCACAGCGTTCAGGTGTGTGCTGAAACGCTGTTGAAAAGCGTGGATATGCCAACCGACGACGTGCAATTTCATATCGCGGGTATTAATCACATGGCCTGGCTGCTGGACATTCGCCGTCACGGCGAGGATTTGTACCCGGAAATCAAGCGCCGGGCCAGCGCCCTGCAGGGCAAGCATGATGATATGGTGCGCCATGAAATCATGAAAACTTTCGGCTATTACGTCACCGAATCGTCAGAGCACAACGCCGAATACATGCCTTACTGGATCAAACGCAGCTACCCGGAGCTGATTGAACGCTTCAATATCCCGCTGGATGAATATCCGCGCCGGTGTATTGAACAGATTGACCAATGGCAGCAGCAGAAAGTGTCGCTGACCCATGACACCAGCCTGACCCACAGCCGTACCCATGAATACGCGTCTTACATCATCGAAGCGATGGAAACCGATCGGCCTTACAAAATTGGCGGTAACGTGCTCAACACCGGCTTGATTACCAACTTACCTTCCGAGGCCTGCGTCGAAGTCCCTTGCCTGGTCGATGGCCAGGGCGTCACGCCATGCTACGTCGGCAATTTGCCGGAGCAGCTGGCAGCGCTGAACCGGACCAACATCAATACTCAGCTGTTGACCATCGAAGCGGCGGTGACGCGCAAACGCGAAGCCATCTACCATGCCGCCCTGCTCGACCCGCATACTTCCGCAGAGCTGTCGATCGATGACATCCGCAAACTGTGCGACGAACTTATTGAAGCACACGGCAGCTGGCTTCCCGCCTACCATTAATCGCTCTGCTGACCAGCAACCTCCTGATAACTCACCAGGCGCGGCGTTTTCCGCGCCGTTCCCCATGTTTACTCAAAGAACAGGAGGTTTTGTCTTTTCGGCGCTGTCTGTTTTTCTATTTTTTGATAAATCTCTTCGCATCGATTTTTCTGCGGCGGCTTTGCGAGGGCTATCGGAAAGGAGATTAAGATTCAGCCTTACCCGGTACGTAACAGGCTGTTTTGTTTTTCTTGCGATATTCACCGGGCGGCAAATGAAAATGACGCGTAAATAATCGGGTGAATGTTTGCTGCGAGTCATAGCCGTAGCGCAAACCAATACTGTAAATATTCTCATCGGTCTCGCGTAAATCGCGGGCCGCTGAGTCCAGTTTTTTATTACGGATATAGCGCCCGAGGCTCTCGCCTCTATATTGCAAGAACAAACGCTGCAGGTACCATTTGGAATACCCTGAATAACGGGCTATCTGTTCTATACGCAGTGGTTTATGTAAGTTATTGTCGATCCAGTCAATGATGACGGCTATCACTGCTTCGGAAATAAACATGTCGCCTCCCCTTCTGAATGCTGCCGGTTTTATCAAGATAGTTTTTGCGTAAGGTATGCACATCATGTTGTCACCGACACAGCGTGAAGCTCAGGGCACTAATAACCCTCTCATTATCAACGACAGACCGAATTCGAACGCAGTATCCGGATGGGGATAAACCAGCGATTCGATAGAGGGACTTCCTGGCGATGTCTTTGATAAAATTTGCTTACCATCACCGCCCGAGCGGGACTGCTCCTCTAATACGCATCCCAGGGTGTATTCACTCAGAGTGAGTAATATCATTGCGGCGTCGGCTTCAGTGAAACCGACGCGCGCAAGATACGCCACCTTGGGACGAAACGTATCCCCTCCCACCCGGGCCGGTGATGTCCCGGCATGTAACAGGGCGCCGTCCCGATGGGCGAGCAGAGCGCGCCGGAAACTACGGGCGTTTTCCGCCAGCCAGTTTGCCCATTCAGCAATGTCTTCGGGGACAGGCAGGGAATGGTGTTTGGCTAAAACCGCGGAAGCCATTTCTTCAAGTAAACTGGCCTTGTTCTTGAAATGCCAGTACAACGTCGCTGATTCCACCCCCAGTTTTTGTGCCAGCTTACGGGTCGTAATCGCTTCCAGGCCGACCTCATCTAATAATGCTAATGCTGCCTCAATCACCTGATCTCGCTGGATTTTCGCCATGATATTCCCCTTTATTGATGCATCAAACCGGCCAGTGGTCTGTGAAGCGCCATTTTGTCTGAACTCAGCGCCTGACGGAATCTTTAATGCAAATAAATCTATCATTGTTAGGTTTATTGATCAATGATAGATTTCTTCGCTCATCGTCCTTAGGGGGCTTTTTATGAATATCAATCAAGACAAGCGGGTCAAGGAAACGACCCATCCACGACCGATAAACGCCATACCTCCGACGCTGTGGATGCAGGCGGCCATCATTACCCTGGGGGCGTTTGCAACGATGCTCTCATCAACGATGCTGAGCGCGGCGCTGCCCGCGATGGCCGCCGGCCTTGGCGTGACGGACACGGCAATACAATGGATAGCAACGGCGTATCTTATGGCCCTTGCGGCAGGCGTTCCGCTTAGCGCATGGGCGGCCAGGCGGTTTGGCGCTACGCAGCTTTGGCTCTATGGCCTTATTTTATTTGCGATTTTTTCGGCAGTTTGCGCCCTTTCCCCGCGTTTTGAGGTGCTGCTTGCCGCAAGAGTTATGCAAGGCCTGGCAGGGGGATTACTCGTACCGGCAGGGCAAACGATCCTTGGTCTGGTCGTCGGACGCGAACGTCTGGGGCGGGTGATTGGCACGATTGGCGTGGCGATCGTCATTGCTCCCTTGCTGGGAACATCGCTGGGCGCGGTCCTGCTTGAAATCTGCGGATGGCGAGGGTTATTTTGGATCACGGTGCCGTTCTGTCTGTGCGCCTGTCTTGCCGGATGGAAGCTGCTTCCCCGTCCAACAATAAAAACTGACAGGCCCCTCTCCCTGGACTGGCTGGGACTGGCGCTGGTCTTCTGCAGCCTGCCGATGCTGATGGAAGGCATGAAAGAGCTCAGCCTGAATAGTGGTAAATATGGCTGGAACGTCATCATGCTCAGCGTGGGCGCCCTGTTCACCTGCTTGTTTATTTATCGCTCTTTGCGCATTGAGTCCCCCTTACTGCATCTCGAGCTTTTCAAGCATCGGGGTTTCACTTTATCTGCCGTATTGATGGCTATCGGCGGCGCGGTGAATTTTGGCGGTCAGTTCCTGCTTCCTTTATATTTCCGCGACGTTTGCCATGTAACGCTTGCTGAAGTGGGCCTGCTTCTCACCCCTCAGTTAATCGGCTCGGCGATAGGATTTCCGGTGGCCGGCTACTTCGCTGATAAGCTGGGGCCACGAACGGTGCTTATCATTGGCGGTTTGCTCGCGGCATTTGCCACATTGCCACTGACAATGATTGATGCGGGAAGTCGCTATACGCTTGTGGGGGGCGCAATAGCGGTCAGAGGGTTCGGTTTAGCCCTGGCAACTGTGCCCGCGATGGCTGCGGGCCTGGCTATGGCTGGCAGCCGTCACGTCGCTGATGCCGCACCTGTTCTGAATATCCTCCAGCGCGTTGGGGCGATGGCGGGCGCGGCGCTGGTGACCGCCTGCTACGTCAGATTTGCCCATACCCGGGGGAGCTTAGCCGCGTTTCACCACGCCGGGTGGCTACTTACCGGCGGGGCCGTACTGCTCGCGCTTTGCGCATTATTTATGGTGAACCATTCCACTTTAACAACGCCGGAAGAATAAACCCGTTATACAGAAAATGAATCGCTGTCAGACCCGATCCCAATGCCTGCTGGTTAAATTTGCAGTAATGGATTTCGTTGCCTGCAAAATAAACCATTCGGAGCGGCTGATAGGCAGTCATGCCGGTCCACTGCGAAACCGACCGGCATGACGCATTCTCAGTGACTAAATCGCGCCGATCAATCCCCCATCAACCCGAATCACCGCGCCGGTAATGTAGCCGGCAGGCTGGCTTGCCAGAAACGCAGCGACGGCGCCGTACTCCTGCGGTTCGCCATAGCGCCCGGCCGGAATGCTCTGACGACTCTTTTCGGCGACCGCTTCCGCACTGCTGTTTTCCCGTTGCGCCTTGAGAGCATCCAGCTGACTGACGCGGTCGGTCGCAATGCGCCCTGGCACCATCACATTCACCGTCACGCCGTCGCCAGCCACTTCGCTGGCGAGGGTTTTCGACCAGCCGAGCAGGCTCATGCGCAGCGCGTTCGACAGGGCGAGTCCGGGAATGGGGGTTATCACGCCGGATGAAGTGGTGGTAATAATGCGTCCCCAGCCGCGGCTGCGCATGGCGGGCAGGAGTTTATCGGTGAGCTGAATCAACGAGGCGACCATGACTGAAAACTGCTGTTGCCAGACTGCGCCATCCGTCCCCTGCGCCGGTGCGGGCGGCGGACCACCGGAGTTGTTAACCAGAATATCGATATCGCCCCACCGCTCGCGGATATCGGCAATCACTCGATCAAACTGCTCCGGGGCGGCGAGATCCAACCGCCAGGCGCGGGCAGTACCGCCCAATAAGGTGATACGTTCCACCGTTTGCGCCAGTTTTTCCGCGCTGCGGCCGGTGACCGCCACCTTCACCCCTTCCTGCGCCAGGGACAGGGCAATAGCCTGTCCCAGACCACTGCCGGCACCGCAGACCAGCGCCACACGTTGTTGTATCTGAAAATCCATAAGTGCTCCTGATTGTATTTTCAGAAGCAACATGTGCAAGAACGATGCCAGTTATGCGCGGGCGTTTTTAACATTGACCTGGTCAAAGGCGTATTGCAGATGCGTTCTCATCAACTCTGCCGCCAGTTCCGGCTTGTTCTCTCGCAGAGCATCGATGATGGCAACATGCTCTTCACACCAAGCTTTTACGCGGCGCTTATTGTGATAGCTGCCAAACTCCAGCAGACGGCGCAGCCGGTTTTGTTGCTGAATGGCCTGTAACACGAACAGGTTGCCGCTGGCTTCTGCCAGCAGCTCGTGAAACTCAGCGTCGGTTTCGAAAATCTCTTTTGCCGGCACCTGCGTAATGTCCGGGTGGGTGATGAGCCGCAGATGCCGGGCGCGCAGGCGTTTAAGCATCTGCCTGTCCACATGCAGGCCGGGCGTCAGCAGCGCCGTTGGTTCAATCATCAGGCGAAAACCGTAGCTGTTGCGCAGGGCGACATCGGAGTTGAGGGTTTGCAGGAAGCGCCAGCCGTGCCCCGCGTTACGGGCAATCAGGCCGTCCTCCGATAGCTTCACCAGCGTACGGGTCAGCACGCCGCGATCGACATCATAGCGCTGGCTGATTTCGGTCTGGGTAAACGATTCCGGCAGCGCACCCGCAATACGATCGTGTACCAGCTGCTCGTACAGCTTCTGATCATTGCTCTTGGACTGCTCAATCTCCAGCAGCTCCAGCTCATTGCTGCGTTTAAGCAGGAAAAAGCCCTGATTCGGACGCGCTTCAACCGCCCCCATTCGGGTCAACTCTTTTAGCCCGGCGCGCACCGGCGTACGCGACACGCCCAGCGCATCGGCAAGATGTTGCTCCCGTAAATGATGACCTGGATCGAATTTTGCTTCGGATATCAGGTCGAGTATTTGCCGGGCAATCCGGCGACTGCTCGCAGTGGAGTCAGGCTGCATGGAGAACGGTTCCCTGAAATGCATTGTTGTGATCGATATATACAATATCACGGGCAACAAAACGCAGCAAAACAAAGCAAGGACTGCACGATTAGCGTGCAATACGCACCAGGATGAGACATTTTTTCACACGCTTGATTGTATTTATTGACTCAATAAATTCAATTTAAATCTTAACCAGGAGACGACTATGTCCAGCAATTCTTTACTGTTTCGCCGCGTGCGTACCTTGATGTTCGCGCTGACCGCACTTCCGCTGGTAAGCCATGCAGCGGTGGAAACCATCGCCCCAGGCAAGCTGACCTACGGCACGGCGGCGACGTTTATGCCTTTTGAGTTCATGAAAGAGGGCAAGCTCACCGGCTTCGATATCGACCTGATTAATGCGCTAAGCAAAGAGATCCGGCTGACGCCTGCGCCGATGCCGATGGAATTCAAAGGGCTTATCCCAGCGCTGCAGGGGAAACGTCTCGATATCATCAACTCCGCCATGTACGTCAATCCTACCCGTGCCGCGCAGGTCGACTTCGTGCCATATCTGAAAATCGGCAGCCGCGTGGTGGTGAGCAAAGGTAACCCGGCAAAAATCACCGGACGCGACCTGAGCCTCTGCGGCAAAAACATCGCCGTGACGCTCGGCGGGATCGAAGAGAGCCAGGCCCGGGCAGACAACCAGCGCTGCCTGGACGCCAAAAAACCGGCCATTAACGTCATGACCTTCCCCGCCGCCACCGACTCCGCCGTCGCCGTCGCCCAGGGCCGCGCCGATGCCGAGTTCCTCTCCACGCCGGGGACCGTCGCCCTGTTAACCGAAAAAGCGGGCATGTTTGCCGCGGTTGGCGACGAATTCGAAGCGGATACCCATATCGCGTTTGCCGTGCGTAAAGGCGACACCGAAACCCGGGCCCTGCTGGAGAAAGGTCTCCAGGGTCTCGTCAAAAATGGCACCTATAAACAATTGATTGAGAAATGGAACTTCCCTGACTCCGTTGCCCTTTTCTAAACCGTTTTGCCATTAACCGGAGAAAGCTATGTCGATCGAACTAATGTGGCAGTACTTCCTCTCACCCGAGTTTGTTCAGGGTGCGTGGATGACGCTACTGATTACCCTCTGCTCACTGTTGTGTGGCGTGGTGCTGGGCCTGGTGTTGGCGCTGTTGCAGGAAGCGCCGTTTCGCGCCGGGAGAGGGCTGGCCTTTTTCTACCTGTGGCTGTTTCGCGGGACGCCGGTGCTGTTCCAGATAATCTTTGTCTACAACGTGCTGCCAGGCTTCGGCTTACGCTTCTCCGCGTTTACCTGTGCAGTGCTGGCGCTTTCGCTTAATGAAGGCGCCTACATGGCGGAAATTCTGCGCTCTGGCCTGCAGGCCGTAAAAAGCGGCCAGCGCACCGCCGGCATGGCGCTCGGGATGACCCACGGGCAGATCATGCGAAAAATCGTGCTGCCTCAGGCCGCACGCATCGTTCTGCCGCCGATGGGTAACCAGATGATCAGCATGCTGAAATCGAGCGCGCTGGTGTCGGTTATCGCCGTTCAGGAGCTGCTGCTGGTCGCCAACCAGACCGCCAGCGCCAGCTTCCGCTACTTCGAAGCGCTTTGCGCCGCCGGTCTCTATTACCTGCTGCTCACCAGCCTGTTCATGATCTTCCAGTCGTGGCTTGAAAGCGTACTGGATCCCAAACAGCGGCGCAGCAAGAGCCAGAAGCGACTGACCCGCCTGTTTAAATTACCGAAAATCGCCCGGGAGGAACCATGAGCGAGAAACCGCTGCTGGAGATGATCGGCATTGATAAGACTTTTGGTCGCCAGACCGTGCTCAAGAACTGCTCACTTGAGGTGCAGCGCGGGGAAACCGTGGTGCTGATTGGGCCATCGGGCTCGGGAAAATCCACCCTGCTACGCTGCGTCAACATGCTCTCACCTGCCGACAGCGGCGACATCTTTTTCGCCAGCCAGCACATCAGCCGGGGCGAAGTGCCGGTGCACAAACTGCGTCAGCGTATTGGCATGGTGTTCCAGAACTACGAGCTGTTCTCGCACCTGACGGCGGCGGAAAACATCATGCTGGCCCCAATGACGGTGCTGGGGATGAACCGCATTGATGCCCGCACGCTGGCGGACAACCTGCTGGCGAAGGTGCGCATCAACGAACGCGCGGACCACTTTCCGGACGAGCTCTCCGGCGGCCAGCAGCAGCGCGTGGCGATTGCCCGTGCCCTGGCGATGAAGCCCGAGCTGATGCTCTACGACGAACCTACCTCAGCTCTCGACCCGGAGATGATCCGCGAAGTGCTGGAAGTGATGGCAGAGCTCAGCGCGGAAGGGATGACCAGCATGGTGGTGACCCACGAGATGGGCTTCGCCCGGCGGGCCGCCAACAACATTCTTTTTATGGAAGACGGCGAAATTATCGATCGCGCCAGCACCGGTGATTTCTTCGCCGGCCACGTCAGCGAGCGCGCGCAGCGCTTCCTGACGCAAATATTACATTAATTATGGAGTTCCTATGTCCAGTTACCAGGTTGACAGCGCACGAATGAAAAAGGATTTAGCGACGCTGGTTGCCATCAATACGGAAAATCCACCGGGCCATGAGCGTGAAGCCGCCGAATGTCTGGAAGGCTGGCTGCTGACCGCCGGGTTCGATCTCTCCTTTAGCGAATACGCGCCGGGGCGGACCAACGTTATCGCCGTCCTGCACAATGGACCGGGACCGTGCTTCGCCTTCAACACCCATATCGACACCGTTCCGGCGGGCAGCGGCTGGGCGAGCGATCCCTTCACCCTCAGCGAACGCGATGGCCGCCTGTACGGGCGCGGCGCCTGCGATGCCAAAGGCCCGCTGGTGGCGATGGTTGAAGCCCTGCGTCTGCTGGCCGCCAACCGTCAGCGCTGGTCCGGCACCTTGATGGGCGTGTTCACCGCCGATGAAGAGGTCGCCAGCGAAGGGGCGAAATTTTACGTACGCGACACCCCGCCGGCGATTGATTTCGCGGTGATTGGCGAGCCGACATCGAATGCGACCTTCTCGGCTCACAAAGGCAGCTTGCGCCCTCGCGTGCGGGTAAAAGGCGTCACCGCGCACTCCGGCACGCCGGAGCTGGGGGTTAACGCCATTTACCAGTCCGCGCGCCTTTTAGGGCTGATCGAAGAGGCCCACCACCTGCAGGTGCGTTGCCGCTGCCACGATCTGGTCGGCAACGCCAGCCTGACGGTGACCCGCATCCACGGCGGCCATGCGGACAACGTGGTGCCAGACAGCTGCGAGCTGCTGCTCGATCGCCGCATGGTACCGGGGGAAGACGAAGAGGTTGTTAAAGCCGAACTGCAACAGCTGCTCGACCACGCGTACGCGCGGGCAAACGTGGAAGCGGAAATTATCGCCTGGCAGCCCACCACCGGCGGCGCGACGCAAACCGACAGCAGCGAAGCCATTGTCGAGCAAAGCCTTGCCGCCTGCCGCCGTCACGGACAGAGCGAACCCGGCCCGTTTGGTTTTCAGGGCGGCTGCGACCTGGTGCATTTCCGTTCGCTGGGCGCAAAGGGCGTGGTGATTGGCCCCGGCTCGCTGGCCGTGGCCCACAAGCCCGATGAATTCGTCCCCGTCGATGAATTTATCGCCGCGGCAGATATCTATCTCGATATTGCGCTCGCCATGCTGCCGCCGGCGTCCGATTTATGAAAGCGCAGCTCTTTCGGGGAGACCTGCATTACGCCGGCGTGACGCTGCATACCGCCGCCTCCGGCCCGGTGACGGCGCTCGACACCCTCTGGTTGCGCCTGGAGGACCGTGGCGTGACGGGGATTGGCGAAGTGCGTCTCAACATTCGCTACCTGCACGGCTACCGCGAAGAGCAGGTGCTGAACAACCTGCTTCAGCGTCTCAACGGTTGGGACTGGCGCCAGGAGCCCGCGGCGCAACTTGCCGCGCTGCACGAGGAGGACCGCACGCTGCTGCCGCCGTCGCGCATGGCGCTGGATATGGCGTTGCACGATTTGATGGCGCGTCAGAACGGGGTCAGCGTTGCCGCCTGGCTGGGGGCGCCAGCTGGCCTGCCCGCCTGGCACACCAATCAGACGCTGTTCTGGGGCAGCGAAGCAGAGATGCTGGCGCAGGCGCAGCGCTATGTCGATCGCGGTTTTACCCAGCTGAAGTTACGCACGGGGGTAGCGGATTTCGCCACCGACCTGGCCCGCCTGCAAAAGCTGAGGCTGCGGTTTGGTCAGCAGATTTCGCTGGCGATTGACGTGAACGGCCAGTGGTCGCTGGCGCAGGCTCACGCGGCGTTCCCTTATCTGCGCGAGCTGAATCTCAGCTATATCGAACAGCCGTTAAGCCCGGCAAACGATAGCCAGCTTGCTGAACTGTACGGCTACGGCATCCCGATCATGCTCGACGAAAGCCTCAACAGCGAGGCGGCCATCACCCGGCTTATCGCCGCCAAAGGTGCGCTGTGGGGGCATCTCAAGCTGGTGAAATTGGGGGGACTTGCTCCGACGCTTGCCGCCGCCGGTCGTCTGCGACTCGCCGACGTGCCGTTCATGATTGGCCAGATGAATGAAGGCCATGCCGCCACCGCCGCCGCGCTCCAGCTGTGCCGCGTGGTACAACCGGCATTTGCCGAACTGTATGGCGCCGATGGATTAACCGACGATCCCGTCAGCGGGCTGGAATACCGCAATGGCATGGTCGCCGTTAACGACTCTCCCGGTCTGGGCGTGCAGTTCGATGCCGCGCGGGCCAACTTACTCCAGGAGTTTAATGATGCAAGATGTTAACAATGTGATTCAGGGCAGCGAGTCCGCCTTTCGCGCCGACGAATATGCGCAGCGCATTCAGCGTACCCGCGAACGCTTAAGCCGCGCGGGCGTGGACGTGATGATCGTGACCGGCCCGGAAAACATTTTCTGGCTTACCGGTCAGCAAACGCCGGGCTATTACACCTTTCAGGCGCTGCTGCTGCCGGTAGAAGGGGATCCGGTCTTTGTGATTCGCCAGCTCGAATACTTTAACTTTATCGCCAACACCTTTATTTCAGACGCCGCCATCTACCAGGATGGCGATAACCCGGTGGATTTTCTGGTGGGCATGCTGCAACAGCGCGGCTGGCTCAACAAACGCATTGGGCTGGACAAACGCGGCTGGTTCCTGCCGATTGCCGTCTATGAAGCCCTGCAGGCGAAGCTCGGCACCATCGCCGATACCGCGGGCGTCATCGAACCGCTGCGCGCGGTGAAATCGGCGGCGGAGGTGGAAAAAATCGCCCTCGCGGCGCGCTATGTGGATGCGGGCATGCGCGCCGGGATGGCGGCGATTGGCAGCGGCGCGGACGAAAACGCGCTGGTCTCCGCGATGATGGGGGCCGCTATTGCCGCCGGTTCCGAGTATGTCGGCATGGAACCGCTGGTTTCTACCGGCCCACGCAGCGGCGTGCCGCACGGCACCTGGCGACGTCGGGTGATGCAGGATAACGATCCGGTCTTTCTGGAGATGTCCGCCGCCCACGATCGCTACCACGCCGCGATGATGCGCTCCGCCTGGCTGGGCCGTCCGCCCGCTATCGCCATCGAAATGGAAAAAGTTTGTCAGGAAGCCCTGCAGGCCGCCCTCGACGCCATTCGTCCGGGCGCCACCTGCGAATCGCCGCACCTGGCCTGCCAGAAGGTGATCGACCGCGCGGGATTCACCGAAAACTTCAAAAAACGCACAGGTTACTCCATCGGTATCGCCTTCGCGCCGGACTGGGGCGAAGGCGGCATTCTCAGCCTGTACAGCGGCGTCACCACCGAGCTGCAGCCTGGCATGACCTTCCACATCCCGCCGGCCCTGCGTATCTACGGTCAATTCACCGTCGGCGTCAGCGAAACCGTGGTGGTGACTGAAACCGGATATCGCCAGCTGGGTTCCCTGGCTCGCCCATTAACGCTGCTGTAAGGAAAGAAAGATGAAAGATATCAACGAGTGCCGTGAACGTCTGCGCGGCATTTTCAACATCACCGTCACCCCGTTCACCGCCAGCGGCGCGATCGACTTCCCGGCGCTGCGTGAAAATATCGAACGCGTGATTGATCTGGGCTATGACGGCCTGCTGATTGGCGGCACCTACGGTGAGTTTCCGGTAATGACCGTCGAAGAACGCCGCGAGCTGTTTCATGAGGTGATGGGCTGCGTGGACGACCGCGTGGCGGTGATGCTGTGCAGCGCCAGTTCCGACCCGCGCGACGCCCGCGAGCTGACCCTGCTGGCAAGCGAACTGGGCGGGCTGCCGATGGTCACCGCCCCCTTTGTTAGCGAAATCACTGACGAACAGATCGTCAGCTACTTCAATGAGATGGCGCCGTTATCCAAAACCGGCATTCTGGTGTACAACGCGCCGGGCATCGGCATCACCCTCTCCCCGGCGCTGCTGGAACGGCTGGCAGAGATCCCGAACGTGGTCGGCATCAAACAGGGCGATCTCAACCCAACCGCCATCGATCAGATTGCCAACCGCCTGCGCGGGCGGCTGCGTTTGTTCTGTGCCTCCGATCTGGCTTTCCTCGGGCCGATGATGGCCGGGTTTGACGGCATCAGCACGACCAACAGCGGCGCGCTGCCGGAGCTGATCGTCAATACCTTCCGCGCCGTAGAACGGGGCGACGCCGCCACCGCCCGCGATTTGCATCAGCTGTGGTACGCGTATCGGGCGCTGGCGCGCAAACACGGTCAGCCGCAGCTGGTGAAAGCGGCGATGGCGCTGCGCGGCTTTAACGGCGGCACCGTACGCGCACCGTTAAAACCGATCGGCGACGCGGCGCTGGCAGAGCTGACCCGCGTAATGCAGGAGCTTGCCAGCGACCATCGCAGCGGGGTTACGCTGGCGCGTTAAGCGCCGCCTGTAGGAACGCGACGAACAGCGGATGGGGCGCATCCGGGCGGGACATCAGTTCCGGATGCCCCTGAACCCCGTGCCAGAACGGCAGCTCAGGCTGGGAAACGGCTTCCACGATACCGTCGCTTTGCGCGCTCACGCTGACCCCGCCGGGAGACAGCGCCGGCAATAACTCGGGGTTAAAGCAGTAGCGATGGTTGTAGTGCATTTCGCGGATATCGCCGGGGATAAGCCCGGAGGAAAAAGGGAATACGCCGCAGCGATGACGGCCATCGGCAAAGGGAACAAAGCTGTGCAGGGCTTCATCGGGGGCGACTTCCGCGGGAATGGCCGATTCGAAACCCGGGCTTCGGCGCACGGCTGCGGTCATCATGCTCTGCATTCCCAGGCACAGCCCCAGCGTTGGCTGCCCGCGGGCCAGGGTCTCTTCCGCCACGCGGATTTGTCCGTTGACCGCCGCCATCGAGGAACCGCCTGGCAGCACCACGCCCTGGAAGGCCTGAAGCTCGTGTAATCCCGTGGACAGGCTGACCGGCGCAAAGAAATGGACCTCCAGGTTCAGCCCCAGCGACGCCGCGGCATCGCCCAGCGAGCCGAGCGTGGCGGGATAGACCAGACGGTGGTCCGCCTCGCGGCCAATCAGCGCGATGCGCAAGGACCCGCCGGCAGACGACGACACGCCGCTATCCCAGCGGCCGTAGCGGTCGGTGGTGAGATCTAACAGCGTGTGTTGCCCATCGCTGAGCGTCAGGCGGTGGCGGCTGTCGTCGCTGTAAAGCCGCTGGCCAGGCAGGTCGGCGATAAGCGGCGCCTGCGAGGACGCCAGCACAATGACGGCATCTGATGACGGCAGGCGGGCGATATCGCGCACCTCTTCACGCAGCGTATCGCTGCGCCAGAGGCCGCTGGTCACGCAGTACCCTGCACGAATGACGTGCTGGTGGCTATCGGGTACATCCCCGGCGAAGTCGGGGCGAAGGCTCCAGAGGGGCAACCCAAGACGATTGGCCCACAGGCTGGCGGTGATACCGTAGCGGGCGGGCGCGGAGCTGTTATCGAGAATAAAGATCGGTGACACGGCGAGTTTCCTGCTGATGTTGGGTACCTAATTGTATTAATTGAATCATTAGATACAAAAGAGGATTTATGAATAACAGTCAAATCGCCCGTCGTATGCAATCCGTACGGCCTTCTCCGACCGCGGCCATTTCTGACCAGGTACGGGTACTGGAAGCCGCAGGCAAGCAGGTTATCAACCTGGGCGAAGGGGAACTGGATTTTGCTACCCCGCCCCATATTAGCTATGCGGGCATTGAAGCTATCGTGCATCACCAGACTAAGTATACCGCCGTTTCCGGCACCGCAGCGCTCAAGGCGGCCATTGCCGCCAAGTTCGCTCGCGACAATCAGCTGCGCTACCGTCCGGAAGAGATCATCGCCGGGAGCGGCGCCAAACAGCTTATTTTCAACGCCTTTCTGGCAACCCTGGACGCCGGGCAGCAGGTGATTATTCCCGCGCCCTACTGGGTCTCTTACCCGGATATGGTCTCTCTGGCCGACGGCGAACCGGTGATTGTGCCCTGCGATGAACAACACGGCTGGAAGCTGACGCCGGAACAACTGGCCGCCGCCCTCACCCCGTCAACGCGCTGGTTGATCCTCAATTCGCCGGGCAACCCGACCGGGGCGATTTACAGCGAACGGGAGCTGCGCGCGCTGGCAGACGTGCTGGCGGACTACCCGCAGGTGCTGGTGATGGCCGACGACATTTACGAGCCGCTGCGTTACGACAATACCCCGTTCACCACGTTTGCTCAGGCCGCGCCGCAGCTGGTTTCGCGTACGCTGACGGTGAACGGCGTGTCCAAAAGCCACGCCATGACCGGCTGGCGTCTGGGCTATGCGGGTGGGCCGCAGTGGCTCATTGCCGCCATGCAGATCCTGCAATCACAAAGCACCTCCAACCCAAGCGCGATTTCGCAGGCTGCGGCGGTCGCTGCCCTTAACCATTCGGCGGACTTCTTAGACGGCTGGCTGCACACGCTGGATAAGCGCCGTCAGCAGGTGCTGGGGATGATTGCCGCCACCGAGGGCCTGAGCGCTGGCATTCCCCAGGGCGCATTCTATGTGTTTGCCAACTGCCAGCGGCTCATTGGGCGAGTGACGCCCACCGGCGAAACTCTCCGCGACGACAGCGGACTGGCGAACTGGCTGTTAGAACACACTCAGGTGGCCGTGTTACACGGGTCCGCATTCGGCATGCCGGGGTATTTACGTATTGCCTACGCGGTGGAAGATGGGCTGCTGACGCAGGCCTGTCAGCGGATTGCCGAAGCCTGCGCGCAGCTGCGTTAGGGCACGCAAGCACCACAATGGCGCCCTGTAAAAAGAAAACCCCGCGCGATGTACTGGCCGGGGTTGTTGAATGCGGGCGCTCCGTTTTCTCAGCTCGCCAGCGCAATAGCGCGGCAATCAGTTTGCGTTCACGCCCGGCCGCTGCGGCAAAAATTCCTCGCCCCTGCCCCCTCCGTCGGGGCGAAATTGCGAAATGCATCACAGTCCAGGAAATAACTTAACAGGTTAACCGGTTAAGTTGGGTTGAGAGGTTGATCGGACAATCGGGTACGGGTATCGTAAGCCTACGAAATAAAATAAATGTAAACAGAAACTGGCGAAACAATGAAAGCAACGGCACAGTCAACGAAATACCAGGTGATAAAGGCAGCACTGTTAGATGAAATAAGAAACGGTACTTTTAAACCCGGGGAAAAATTCTACAGTGAGTCGGAATTAAAAGAGCGTTACTCCGTCAGTTCCGCCACGGTTATTCGCGCTATTCACGAAATGGTCAATGAAGGCTACCTGATTCGCTATCAGGGTAAAGGCACTTTTGTTTCGAAAGCCAAACGTAATGAGAACATTATTTTCTCAGAATCAGATAACGATTTAAAAGGCATGCAGTCGGTTAAAGTTATCGCCTGTGAACTGGAAAACGATCCGTGTATTAAAGAAAAACTCGGGTTAAATGATGATGAAAGATATTATCGTATTGCGCGCTTAAAGTTTGATAATAACAAACCTTATGCATTACAGATTTCGCATATTCCGGCCCGCTACTTCGCCAGTCAATTGACGATTAAGAATTCGGTACTCAGCTCTATTTATGAGGCTTTTAAGGTTAACAATGGTCTTGATATGTACACCATGCCCTATCGGCAGACCATCTGCGCCCTGACCGATGCTGCGCCAGAAGTCCTGCAGCACCTTGAGCTCACGGCTCACCAGCCCGTTATCATGATGAAACGCTATACCCACGACGAGCAAGGTCAGGTGATTGAATATATTGAGACCTGGAAACGGTTAGAATCATTTTATATTGAAATAAGAACGCCAGATAAGGGGGCAGGATGAACCAATTATTATTAATCTCTCATGGGGGTTTCGCCAGCGGTGCCAGACAGGCCACAGAATTAATACTCGGAGCGCAGCCAAACCTTCATGTAGTTGAACTGGATGGTGAGAAAGGGATAGCAGTATTTAAACAGGAACTTCTCGATAAAATCACCATCCTTAGCGCAGCAAAATCCAAAATTATTATCCTCTCTGATTTAAAAAGTGGTTCGCCGTATAACTCCGCAATGGAGATTATTGTCACTAACAACCTATGGAATAATATCACCCTACTCTCTGGGATGAATTTAAACTTAATTCTGGAAATGGCCATGGCAATTGATGAAAGTCACTCGCCAGCCTCGCTGAATGAAATAATAACTACGGCGCGTGATGGTATTTACCATTTACAGCAGGCAGCGCTTGCCGCCCACACAGACGACGGAGACGAGTAAAAAATGGAGCACATTGCGGTCTGGCAGATAGCGTTACTGACGCTTTATTCAGGGCTGGCGATATACGACGGCAACAACACGACGCTTGGGTTAGTGAAACCGAGCATGGCGGGCTTCTTTGCCGGTCTCATTATGGGCGATATGACCACCGGGCTTATCGTCGGCGGCACCCTGAACCTGCTGGTACTGGGCGTGGGCAACTTCGGCGGCGCGTCGATCCCGGACTACATGACCGGTGCGGTGCTGGGTACCACTTTCGCGATCATCAGCGGCCAGGGCGCGGCGTTTGGCGCCACCATTGCGGTGCCGATTGGTCTCTTAATGGTACAGCTGGATATCCTCGCCCGCTTCAGCAACACCTTTATACATCATAAGGCCGACAGGCTGATTGAAGAGGGTCAGGTGAAGGCGGCGGCCAGGATGAACCTGCTGGGCCAGGTGCCTATTTCGCTCTCGCGTATGCTGCCGGTGCTGTTGGCGCTGATCCTCGGGGCAACCTTTGTTAATGACGTCGTGACCTGGATCCCCGCGTCCATCATGAACGGTCTTAAAGTCGCCGGTGGCCTACTGCCTGCGCTGGGTATCTCCATCCTGCTGCGCTATTTACCGATTAAGAAAAACATCTCGTTTCTGATTCTGGGCTTTTTCCTGGCGGCCTATCTGAAAGTGCCGGTGCTGGGCGCCGCGCTGCTGGGTCTGGCAATTGCGCTTTACGTCTTCAACTCAGAAAAACAGGTAACGCAAACTACCGAATCCCCGGCAAATGGAGCAATGGGCGATGAATAAAGTATTAAAACGCGTGTTCTGGCGCTGGTTCCTGTTCGGTCAGTCAGGCTGGAACTACGAAAAAATGCAGGGTCTGGGCTATCTGTACAGCATCTATCCGTTCCTTGAGAAAAAGTACGCAAAACCCGAAGAGCAGAAGGACGCGGCGAAGGTACACAGCCAGTTCTTTAACACCAACAACACCATGGCGCCGGGGATCCTCGGGGTGAACATCGCCCTGGAAGAGCAGACCGGGCTTGCGGGCAAAGATGCGGTTGCCGGGATCAAAACCGGTCTGATGGGGCCTCTGGCGGGCATCGGAGATACGCTGTTCTTTGTTATTCCGACCACCATTATCGGTTCTGTCGCGTCGTACCTCGCGCTGCAGGGCAACCCGGTGGGGCTTGTTCTCTGGCTACTGTTCGCCCTGGTTCGCATGCTGTTTATGCGCTTTAGCATCAGCAAAGGGTATCAGGAAGGGGTCAACCTGCTGGGGTCTTTGACCAATAGCCTCAACAAAATTACCCGCGCAGCCAATATTCTCGGACTGACGGTTATCGGGGCGCTTATCCCCTCGGTGGTGAAGGCGAATCTTAATTTCGAATTCAGCTACGGCGAAGTGTCGCTCAAGCTGCAGAGCATTGCCGACCAGATTATGCCCGGGCTTATTCCGCTGCTGGTTGTGGGGTTCACCTGGTGGCTGCTGGGGCTCAAAAAGATGAACTCGACTCGGGTCATTTTTGTCCTGATTGCTTTAGGTATTATCGGCTACAACCTGAATATTCTCGGTTAAGTAACACATTGATTTAAGGAACTTATCATGAAAGGTATTGTGCATATTCGTGTCGATGACCGGCTGATCCACGGCCAGGTGGCCACCCGCTGGGTAAGCCACTTCAACGCCAACCGTATTATGGTGATTGACGACGCCGTAGCTGCAAACGACGTAGAGAAAATGCTGCTGCGCAGTGCAGCCCCGGAAGGCTGCAACACCTCTATTCTCTCTTTTGAGAAAGCCAGCGCCAATATCCTCGCCGGCAACTACGACGGTCAGCGCGTACTGATCCTGCTGAAGACCCCGGAGCTGGCGCTGAAGCTAATGAACGCCGGGATTGCCCTCCCCCAGCTCAATATCGGCAATATGTCCAACAAAGACGATCGCCGCCAGATCAAACGCTCGGTCAGCGTCAACGATGCTGAGATTGCGGCCATCAACGCGCTGCTGGAAAAAGGCGTGGCGGTGACGGCGCAGATGACGCCGGAAGAGCCGAACGCCTGTATCACCACGTTTTTAAAAGCCGATAAGGGATAAGGGATGTCACCACATCAGCAGCAGTATTATCAGCATGTTTTAGCGACGCTGAATCAGGTGTTTCTTACTCAGAGCGCTGAAGTTGAGCAGGCGGCGGCGCTGTTTGCCGAGTGCGTCAAAGCCAACGGCATTATTCACGGCTTTGGCTCCGGCCACTCGTTTGCCGCGGCGGTTGAGCTGGCCGGTCGTGCGGGCGGCCTGGTCAATACCAAAGCCATTGACCAGTTCTATGGGCCAACCGGCTGGTTTGATTCGCTGAAAGGGATTGGCGACATCTTCTCCGGGCTGCTCGATCTGCGCGAGTCAGACTGCTTTGTGATTATCTCCAACTCCGGCACTAAACCGCTGCACGTTGAGCTGGCACGCAATGTCAAAGAGAGGGGGCTGAAGCTGGTGGTTATCACCCGCTACGCCGGTGAGTCGACGCCAACGAGCGAGAGCATTCGCGACTATGCCGATGTCATTCTCGATAACGGCTGCCCGTCCGGTGACTGCACGCTAAGTATGGATAACGGCAACATCATGACCGGTCCGGTGTCCTCGCTGTCTGCGGCCTTCATCATCAATAACGTGGTGATCCGCTGCATCGAGATGCTGCTGGAACAAGGTATCGCGCCGCCGGTGATGCGCAGCATCAATCTGCCCGGCGGTAAAGAATACAACGACATGCTGATGAGTCAGTACAAAGAGCGCGTATTCACGCTGTAGGGAAAAATCATGAAAGAGAGTCTGTCGAATCGCCTCACACCGCTGCCCTTTCCTGCCCTCACGCCCGACGCCTGTCGGGATGAGCTGACGGCGTGCGCGCGGCGCATCGCGCGTAACATGGGTCTGTACGGCGAGAAATTCCCCTCAGCCTGCACGATCCATAATCGCTACGTTCTGAAAGAGAATAACGACTGGACCAACGGATTCTGGACCGGGATGCAGGCAATGGCCTGGGAGTTCAGCGGCGATCGCGCCTACCTGGACGGCGTTGAACGCAACGTGGCGAGTTTTAAAGCCCGCCTGGCGGCGCACCACGTCCTCGATCACCACGATATCGGCTTCCTTTATAGCCTGTCGGCAGTCGCGTACTGGAAACTGACGGAGCGCGAAGCGCTAACCCCGCTTATTCTGGCGGCGGCCGATCTGCTGGTAAACCGTTTTCACCCCAGCGCCGGTTTTATCCAGGCCTGGGGGACGCTTAACGACCCGCAGGAGTACCGGCTTATTATCGATTCATTGATTAACCTTCCCCTGCTCCACGTGGCGGCAAAGATCAGCGGTGAATCACGTTATCGGGAAGTGGCTGAACGCCACTATGCGGCGGTCATCAACAACATTTTTCGCGAAGACGGCTCCACTTTCCATACCTTCTATTTTGACCAGACAAGCGGTGCGCCTTCGCACGGGAAAACCTTTCAGGGCTACAGCGATAACTCCTGCTGGGCCCGCGGCCAGGCGTGGGCCATTCTCGGCATCCCGCTTCACTGGTCGGCTACCGGCGAAACCGACCACTACGAACGGTGGCAGCAGGCCTGCGAGTATTTCTTCCGCTACCTGCCGGAGGACGGCGTTCCCGCCTGGGATCTGCTGCTGGCTGCAGATCCGGACGCCCCGAAAGACAGCTCCGCGCTGGCGATTGCGGTCTGCGGCCTGCTGGAAGCGCATAAGCACTTTCCGGATGCCGGTTACCAGAAACTGGCGCGTCAGTGTCTGCTGGCATTAATGCGCGGCGCGTCTGCCCGCGATGATGATGTCTGCGAAGGCTTACTTAAACATGGTGTTTACGCCTATGCCCTCGGTAAAGGCATCGATGAATGTAATCTCTGGGGAGATTACTTCTATATGGAAGCGTTATACCGAGTCTACCAACCACAATGGTCAGGATACTGGTTATGACAATGATTCAGAGCTATTTAGATATCGTCCAGAAAAAACTTAACGACATTACTCAACAGCAAAGCCATAAAATCACTTCCACCGCCGTGGAACTGGCAAAAATCATTAACCAGGGAGGTGTAATTTATATTTTCGGCTGCGGCCACTCACATATTTTCGCTGAAGATGTATTTTATCGTGCCGGAGGAATCGCCCCGGTTCGGCCAATATTTATCGAACCTTTAATGTTACATCAGGGGGCGGCGGCCTCATCATATTATGAAAAACAGAATGACTATATTGCTGAGCACCTGGAGAGATTCTCGATCACCAGTAAAGATGCGCTGATTGTTATCTCAACTTCCGGGATTAACCCCGCTCCGGTCGATGCAGCGCTCTGGGCAAAACAGCACGGGGCATTTACCCTGGCGCTGACCAGCTTTCTGTATGCCGAGACCCAACCGTCGAAGCACAAGGCTGGCCTTAAGCTGCGGGACTGCGTGGATGTCGCCATTGATAACCAGGTGCCCATCGGTGATGCGGTGCTTTCCCTTACGGAGCATGCAACGCCGTTCGCGCCGGTTTCCTCAATGACCGGGCTGTTTATTATGCACACCCTGTTCGCGGAAATCATAGCGAACCTGGGGAGTGAAAATAAATCTCTGCCGGTATTTTTGAGCGGTAACATTGCGAATTCCGCAAAACATAATGAATATCTTCTCGAAAAATACGGTGCGCAAATCCCGGAGCTCATAAATAACACGAGTTTTAAATAAGCAGTACATCCCCTCGCCCTATAATACATGGTTTTATAAGGTATATAATAATGACAAGTCATAGACTCAGAGTTTCTCTGTGTACACCGCTGTTTCTTTTTATTGCCGCAGATGCCTTTGCGGAAGAAGAAACGGATTATGAAGCGCCTTCTCAGTTTGAGAAAGCGTTTTATGATGAAGGCAAATTAAATCTCAATACCTCACTATATATTCGTCATCGTGCTGTAAAAGACCCCGCGACCGGTAAATACGGACTGGGTCCAGCCGGGATCCAGAACCAGACCGGTAACGTGGCAATTAGCTATATTTCAGGCTATTACCAGGACGTTATTGGCTTTGATTTCTGGGGCAACGCCAACATTAAGCTCGGGCATACCGTCGGTCAGTCGGAGATCCTTTACTACGACTACGATTGCGGCGAGCCGGGCAAGTTCAGCCCGTGCGAGAAGTCCTACATGAGCGTGTCGGTTGCCGCACTCAAGCTCAACCTTGGCGATGCAGGCACCAACTTCAAGCTGGCCGCGGGCTATACCCCCATTAACTCCGGTACCGTAAAAAGCAGCTGGGGCCTCAACCCTCACGCTTTTCGCGGGTTTGACAGTGCCCTGACCCTCGACAAACTGAGGCTGACCTACGCCTGGGCCGACCGCTTCAAGAACGACTGGAGCCGTGATTTTAAACCGATGACTACGGCCTGGCACCAGAACAACGCCGCCGGACTCGATGACAACGGCAAAACCATTAAAGCCGGTGCAATCATCGATTACATTCACACGGTGGGCGCAGTCTATAACTTTGGCAGTACCGTGCTTGACGTGGGCTATGGCGAAGGTAAAGGCTACCGTCGCAACTGGCAGGCACAGGTAGAGCGTCACGATACGTTGACAAAGGATGTCTCCCTGCAGAGTAAGCTCTTCTACCAGGGCGCGCGCTACATTGAAGATCTGTCGAAAATTAAAGATCCTGCAACGGAATATTATGTGGGGGTTGGTTTTAACCTGAGCCACGACAACACCGTGTGGTCCCTTGGCTATAGTCAGAACTACGCCCCGAACACCGGAGATTACAACTTCCGCTTAACCCCGTGGGCGAACTCCGATAAGCGTGATTATCAGCCGACGCTGTCGCAGCTGGAAGACTTTAACGTTTCCGGCGCCCGCGCGGTTCGTTTTGGCGTGAGTTATAACTTTGCCGATCTTAATCTACCGGAGTTAACCCTGGCCGGTGCCGGAACCTACGGCTGGCACGTGGTTAGCGATGTCAGTAAAACCGGTTCGACGAGAAAGTACGACGGGAGCATGGTGTCGTTCGATCTTTCCGCTCGCTATCAGGTGGCGGACGGCATGGCGAAAGGCCTCTCCTTTACCCTGCTCCCGGCGCTCTTCCGGGCGACAGACAGCAACTATAAAACCGATCGTAACGACGTGAAGTTTATCGTCGGCTACAGCATCAATATCTTCTGAGCCCGCCCCCCTCAACAGCGCATGAGGGGGACTTTGCGAGGGGAACCGCACCTGTCAGCTTCAAACGGCCAGAGCGGGTTACTCAACCGAATGGCATACAGAATAGCGGCACATAAGAAAAAACCCCGAGCGATTAAAGAGCTCGGGGTTTGTATGACCGGCTTGCACGATGCCGAAGAAAGCAAAAGAACCATCAGGACTAGCCGTAGATAGATAAGTGACATTAAAATAACACTCGGAGATAGTTCGAACTGTTTTTGACCTGCTACCTTGTCATACTAAACATTTCTCTGTAGATAATTCTGGCTTACTCCCTCACCATTTTCATATATTCATAAAATATGATAACCATCACATTCATGATCAGGGTGCCAATTTTTGATATAGCTGGCTTTTACTTTTTGCTACAGATGGTAATGCACCCTAAAAAAGGAATTAATCATGAAAATGACAATAATATATGCACTACTATCCGTATTTTTTGGAGTATATGGAACAACGGCCAGTGCCAGTAACACAAATCAAGTGTCACAAAATTTAGAAACTGCGATTCCCCAACAAAAGCAAATAGTTATCGGCAATTGGGACGAGTTCAACTCAAGAAAAATTGACAGACTCATTCAAGAAGCAAAGCAGAAGCCTGCGCATTCTTTATATGCTGTTTTTGATTTTGACAACACAACAGCTTTTCTGGATATCGAAGAGGCAACGCTTATCTATCAACTAGAAAACCTTAAATTTTCGATGAAACCTGAGATATTGAAAGAGATAATTTACAAAGATATACCGCCTTCAAACTTTAACTCGGATTATAATAATAAAAATCATCAACCGGTTAATATAAACCTCATTGGTCAAGACATTATTGATAGCTACACATGGCTATACAATAATTACAGCGGATTTGCGGGTAATAAAACGCTTGATGAAATTAAAAAAAATTCCAATTATATGAATTTTATAGTGAAAATGAGATATTTATATGATGCAATCGGTGGGTCATTCGACCATGAGGTATCTTATCCATGGGTGACGTATCTCTTTTCTGGCATGTCCAAAAAAGAAGTAGCTGATTTAGTGCACGATACTATTGAGTGGCAAAATAACCAGCCTATCGGAAAGGTGACATGGGTAAGCCCAGCAGATATGGCAGGCCGAGCTGGTATCGTATCAGTAACATGGAAAAATGGATTCAGGCTGATCCCAGAAATGCAGACATTATATAAAAACCTACAGCAGGCAGGTGTTGATGTTTATGTCATTTCCGCTTCTGCTTTAGATGTGATAAAAAGCATCGTTACTACAGAAAAATATGGTTTTTCTGTTCCTGAGTCTCATGTCTATGCAATGCATCCCTTATATGATAAAGAAGGTAGATTGACTCACAGCCTCGATCCATACTATCCCCAGACGCAAGGTAAAGGTAAAACCGAAACTATAAAGAAATTTATACAACAACATTACAAAAATACAGGACCAATATTAGTTGCTGGCGATAGCGAAGGAGATCAAAACATGATGTCCGACTTTAATGACACAAACTGTGTTCTCATTATTAACCGGCTACGCTCATCTGACACTATTATCGGTGAGTTATCAGCTAAAGCCGTTCGTGACTATAATAAAGATGATGCAAAAATATTATTACAAGGAAGAGATGAAAATAAAGGGGAATTTTTACCATCACAAAGTAGCATATTGATGGGCACTAATAACAAAGTATCTTTACCATAGGTATCGACTTACAGTAATGCCTCTTACCTGAAAAGGGGGCATTGCTACTGAAAGGATATTTATTGAGCAAAGGACGGACTTTAGATGTAAAAAAGCCCGTATAAACGGGCTTTTTTACATCACTCTATGTACCATAAAATCAAAATCATTCTTCAAGCTATTGATTTTATTTAGAATTTGGCGGAAGCGTAGAGATTCGAACTCTAGAACCCTTTCGGGTCGCCGGTTTTCAAGACCGGTGCCTTCAACCGCTCGGCCACGCTTCCAATGAGGCGCACTATAAACACCTCTGTTCAGGCTGTAAAGCACCAATTTATTCAACTGCCTTAAAATTAAACAAAAACGCGTTATTCGTCTGAAATTCAGGCAGTTTGCGCAGATTTTCAGCGCAAACCGCCCTCTTCGCGTTAATGTTTTTTGATGTACATATCTTTGGTGTAGTAATACCCCAGCTTATCCGGCGTAAATCCCCCTACCCATGGCTTGACCAGATGGGTGCGCACGTAGTGATAGACCGGAATGGCCGGGACATCCTGACCTAACAGATCCTCCGCCTGCTGGTAGAACTTGCCCCGTGCCGTCGTGTCAGAGGCTTTTGCCGCATTGCGCAGCGCCTCATCGTAGGCCGGGTTGCTGTACTGGCTGGTATTTTCACTGTCGCCGGTGCGGAAGTTATTGAGAAACGTCGCGGCGTCGTCATAGTCGGCTATCCACGCGTAGCGCACGGCGTCAAAATTATGCGTATGCATGGCGTCGAGCATGGTCTTCCACTCCTGGTTTTGCAGCTTCGCCTCAACGCCAAGGTTCTTTTTCCACATTGAGCTGGCGGCGATGGCAATTCGCTGGTGAGATTCGGACGTGTTATAGAGCAGATTAAAGACCAGCGGATGGGTCTCATTATACCCGGCTTCGCTTAATAGCTTTTTCGCCTCGGCGATACGCTTATCGCGTGGCCAGCTGGCGTACTCTGGATTGTGCAGCTTTACCCCGCCGATGTCAGGCTGGCTGATAAGCCAGGCCGGACGCTGCCCCTGCCCCAGCACCTTCTCCGCGATAATGTCTTTATCGAGAGCCATATTGAGCGCCCGTCGTACGCGGGGGTCGTTAAACGGCGGCCGGGTGGTGTTGAATTCGTAATAGTAGGTGGCCAGCTGCGGCGAAACATCCAGCTGATCGCCCATGGTTTTTTTGAGCTGGGCAAACTGATTAATCGGCACCGTATACACGATGTCGATCTCTCCCGCCTTATAGCGGTTGACGTCGGCGGTTTCAGAACTTATCGGCAGGTAGGTCACCTTATTGATGACCGTATGCGCGTTATCCCAGTAGCGCGGATTGCGCTCGGCCACAATGCGCTCATTCACCACCCACTGCGACAGCTTATAGGGCCCGCTGGTTACGATATGCTCCGGTTTGGTCCATTTGTCGCCGTAGCGCGATATCAGCACTTTATCGAGCGGAACCAGAGACGGGTGCGCCAACATCGCCAAAAACGCCGCATTCGGCTGAGTTAAGGTCACCTCGAAGGTGGCATCATCCAGCGCCTTGACGCCCAGCGTCTCGGGCGCTTTTTTGCCCTGCGCTATCTCTGCCCCGTTGACGATATGCATATTGCCGGGATAGCTCGCGTAAGGCGACGCCGTGAGCGGCGACACCAGACGCTGCCAGCTCCAGACAATATCCTGCGCCGTGATCGCCGTACCGTCGGACCAGGTCACCCCGGGACGCAGGTGGAACGTCCAGACGGTGTTGTCCTTATTCTCCCACTTCTCCGCCAGCCGGGGCTCAATCTCTCCTGTTGGCGATACGCTGACCAGCCCTTCAAAAAGATCGCTGATAATGTTGTTTTCAACGTCGCTTTCCACTTTATGCGGATCCAGCGACGACGGTTCGCTGCCGTTATTTCTGACCAGTTCTTGCTTTTCGGCCAACGCCGTTCCCGGCGGTACCTGAGCGGCCAGCGCCGGGATGACCATGGAGAACAGACCGACGGCCACCAGTACGCGTGTGATGTGATTATATTTTTGTGTTTTCATATCCCTTGCCTTTGTTACGCTTCGTGAGTACCCTCTCCAGAGTTAGTCGCAGAATGGCTATAACGCAATATTTTTCAGTGAGTTATCAGATTTCGATCTGACTCCGGAAGGCGAACAAATAAAAATGCCACTTATCCCGATTTTCCTGGAATAATGTGCTGCATTCAGCCCGCTGACTTTGAGTAAAGATGGGTAAAAGCATTAGGGCTTAGGCCCTGTTTTTTTTATGCTTCGTTATTAATTACATCTGTCATAAGAGAGTGACTCATGGATCGTATAATTACATCGTCGCGAGACCGTTCATCGCTACTTAGCACGCACAAAGTTCTGCGGAACACCTATTTCCTGCTTAGCCTGACGCTGGCATTTTCCGCTATTACGGCGACGGCCAGCACGGTGCTGATGCTGCCTTCTCCGGGTCTGATTCTGACGCTGGTCGGTATGTACGGCCTGATGTTCCTGACCTATAAAACCGCGAATAAGCCAACGGGTATCATTTCCGCGTTCGCCTTTACCGGTTTTCTGGGCTACATCCTGGGGCCAATGCTTAACGCCTACCTGTCTGCGGGTATGGGCGATCTGATTGGCCTGGCGCTGGGCGGTACCGCGCTGGTGTTCTTCTGCTGCTCGGCCTACGTGCTGACCACCCGTAAAGATATGTCCTTCCTCGGCGGAATGCTGATGGCGGGCGTGGTGGTCGTGCTTATCGGTATGGTTGCCAACATTTTCCTGCAGCTGCCGGCTCTGCATCTGGCGATTAGCGCGGTGTTTATCCTGATCTCTTCAGGCGCCATTCTGTTTGAGACCAGCAACATCATCCGCGGCGGTGAAACCAACTACATCCGCGCGACCGTTAGCCTGTACGTCTCGCTGTACAACATCTTCGTCAGCCTGCTGAGCATCCTTGGCTTCGCCAGCAGAGACTAATCCTCTCCCCGTCTGTACTCAGGCCCCGCTTATGCGGGGCCTTATTTTTTGCTACACTGCCGCCATTTTCAGCGGTATGTGAAGAATCATGTTTATCTTTGAAGGCAATGAAATAGAGACCGATAGCGAAGGCTATCTAAAGGACACAACCCTGTGGAACGAAGCGATGGCGGCCGTTATCGCTGAACAGGAGGGCATCAGCCTGTCCGTTGAGCATTGGGAAGTGGTGCGCTTTGTGCGCGACTTTTATCTGGAATTTAACACCTCACCGGCGATTCGTATGCTGGTGAAGGCCATGGCGAACAAGTTTGGCGAAGAGAAAGGCAACAGCCGCTATCTCTACCGCCTGTTCCCGAAAGGCCCGGCTAAGCAGGCGACAAAAATCGCCGGACTGCCTAAACCGGTTAAATGCATCTAATACAAAATGGCGAATTTCTGCCACTCTCTGGTGGGCTGATGGGGCTCGGTCAGAACCCTGTCCACCCGCGCGCTGCGCGGCCCACCGGCCTTCAGCCAGGCAATAAGTTTCTCCACCTGGTCCGGTTCTCCGCAGGCCAGAACCTCCACGCCGCCGTCGTCGAGATTGCGCGCGTATCCCGTTAATCCCAGCTGCAGCGCCTCGCGCTGGGTCGAATAGCGAAACCCGACGCCCTGAACGGAGCCGTATACCCACGCCATCGTGCAAACCGTTGCCATGTTCCCCCCTTTTCGGCCAATGACTCAATACAGAGGATAGCAAATTCCGTCAACGTACATGCTTAGGTAATAATCCATAGTGCTGACGAAAACGGGCGCTAAAGCGCGAGCCTGACAGGTAGCCGCTGCTTTGCGCAATGTCGCCAATGGGTCGCGACGTCGACTGTAATTGCCCCAGCGCGTAGGCCATACGGACCTCTTCCACGATCTGGCGGAAGCTCCGGGACTCCTGCTGCAAACGACGGCGCAGCGTCGATTCGCCAAGAAAGAGCATTTTAGCCACTTTCGCCACGCTCCACGCTTCGGCAGGCGACAGCATAATAATTTGCCTGACCTGACCGGTTATGTCCTCGCGCCGCTCGTTGAGCAGCGGCCCGGCGTAGCCAGCCTGATACAGCGCCAGCAGCAATCCCATCGCCTGATGGTGCTGCAGCTCGGCGCTGAGCCCCTCCCGTACCGCCCGCAGGACGCTTTGCCACATAAACGACATTTCCGGCGCCAGCGGCGCGCAAAGCGACGTCAGACGACCGGTCTGCGGCTCGCTCATATAGCGATGCTTAAAATCCGCCAGCAGTTCCGGCGTGAGAGAGAGCAGGTCGGAGCAAAACAGCCCGTTTTCCGGCTGATTAATCACCTCGAGCTCAACCTCGGCGGGCAAAATAATCAGCTGCTGCGGCGTTGCCAGCATCTCGCTGGCGCCCTGCACAATGACCTTACTGCCGCGGTTTACCCGGCAGATCGCGGGCGAGAACAGCGTGACGCGGTGCAGTTTGCATAAACGACGGGTAGTGATTTCCGCCGCCGTTAACGCGTTATGGTGAAAATGGATGTTCCGCATCATGCCGCCCTTTTTATTATCTTCCGGCCAGCGCCGTTAACTGCGCGCTGGCGATAGCGTGGCTGTGTAACATAAATCCGACTAACGCCCCGCTGGCCTCGCCATCAATGGGCAACGTCGGGGTATCAAGCGCCCATACCGTAAAGCGGTAGCGATGCGGTTTATCTCCGGCGGGCGGACACGCGCCGCCAAAACCCGCATAGCCAAAGTCATTGCGCCCCTGTATCGCCCCGGCGGGCAGTTTAGCGTTATTTTTGTCTCCGGCGCCAGCGGCTAAGCCAGTCACCTGTTGGGCAATATTCACCACCGTCCAGTGCCACCAGCCGCTCCCGGTCGGCGCATCCGGATCGTAAGCGGTCACCGCGAAACTGCGGGTACCCGCCGGAGCATTTTTCCAGGCGATCTGCGGTGAAATATTGCCGCCGGTGCAGCCAAAACCGCCAAACCAGTGCGTCTGCGCCAGCGTCTGGCCGTCGCGCATATCCGCGCTGCTGACGCTAAACGGCGCGGCAATCACCGTCCCGCTCATAATAACCATCATCGCGGCTGCGACCTTCAATCCTGTTTTCATCGTATTTTCCTCCGTAAGGTGAGGAAATACTGTAAGATCCCGGCATGTTTTTTATTGTGCCAAAGCGCCTGCGTTTTGTGCCGAAACGCTCACTTGTCGATACCGGTGGAATGGTGCTTGCCTCAGCCACTTGTGCTAACCTACGCGCCATTTTTTCGGTGCCGACATTCCCGTTGCTTAAAGGTAGCCCCATGACAGACTCCATTTTCCCCCGCTTAGTGTTAACCAAAGGACGCGAGAAATCCCTGCTGCGTCGCCATCCTTGGATCTTCTCCGGCGCCGTCGCCCGGATGGAAGGTAAAGCCCGTTCAGGTGAGACCATCGATATCGTTGATTCGCAGGGAAAATGGCTGGCCCGCGGCGCCTATTCGCCGTCTTCACAGATCCGCGCCCGCGTCTGGAGCTTCGATCGCAATGAAGCCATTGATAACGCCTTTTTCGAACGTCGCCTGCAGCAGGCGCAAACCTGGCGCGAGTGGCTGGCGGCCCGCGACGGGCTCGATAGCTATCGCCTGATAGCCGGTGAGTCCGACGGCCTGCCGGGCGTGACCATCGATCGTTTTGGCGACTTTTTTGTACTGCAGCTGCTGAGCGCCGGTGCCGAATACCAGCGGGCGTCGATTGTCAGCGCGCTGCAAACGCTGTTTCCGAACTGCGCTATCTACGATCGTAGCGACGTCGCGGTGCGTAAAAAAGAGGGGCTGGAGCTGGCGCAGGGGCCGGTTGTCGGCGAACTGCCGCCTGCCCTGCTGCCGATTACCGAGCACGGTATGCAGCTGCTGGTAGATATTCAGGGCGGCCACAAAACCGGCTATTACCTTGACCAGCGCGACAGCCGCCTGGCGACCCGTCGCTACGTCGCCGATAAGCGCGTGCTGAACTGCTTCTCCTATACCGGCGGTTTTGCCATCTCCGCGCTGATGGGCGGCTGCCGTCAGGTTGTCAGCGTTGACACCTCGCAGGAGGCGCTGGACGTCGCAAAGCAGAACGTTGAGCTGAACAAGCTGGATCTGTCTAAAGCGGAGTTCATCCGCGACGACGTCTTCAAGCTGCTGCGGAAATATCGCGACGCCGGCGAAAAGTTTGACGTGATTGTGATGGATCCACCGAAGTTTGTTGAAAACAAAAGCCAGCTGATGGGCGCCTGCCGCGGCTATAAGGACATCAACATGCTGGCGATTCAGCTCCTGAATCCCGGCGGCGTCCTGCTGACCTTCTCCTGCTCCGGCCTGATGACCACCGATTTATTTCAGAAAATCATTGCCGATGCCGCCCTGGATGCCGGACGTGATGTACAATTTATAGAACAGTTCCGCCAGGCTGCCGACCACCCGGTGATAGCAACCTACCCCGAAGGACTGTATCTGAAAGGGTTTGCTTGCCGCATCATGTAACTTGAAAAGTGGAGAATCGGCCCGCATATAGCAGGTAATCATGTCTCCCAGGAGGTGCTTATGATAGCCAGCAAATTCGGTATCGGCCAACAAGTTCGCCACACGCTTTTGGGCTACCTGGGCGTGATCGTCGATGTCGATCCCGAGTACTCGCTCACGGAGCCGGAAGAGGATGAAATCGCCGCTAATGACGAACTGCGCCTTGCGCCCTGGTATCATGTGGTGATGGAAGACGATGATGGCCAGCCGATTCACACTTATCTCGCAGAAGCGCAGCTGAGCAGCGAGCCCAGCGACGAACATCCTGAACAGCCGTCGCTGGACGAACTGGCCAGAACCATTCGCCAGCAGCTGCAGGCGCCTCGATTGCGCAACTAGTCATTTGTGGGTTTTACGCCTGGATACCGCCAGGTTTAAAACCCCGTTGGCTATTTTCATCTCCTCCTTGCCGCCGCGTATGCGGCAAATAGGATAAAAAATAAACGCCGCGCTTTTTTATTTAATAAACACATATACCTATCTGACTCACTCCGCTTATCGCCGCGTTAAAAAATCAAAAACGAAGCGAGAAATTCCTCACGCGCAATAACGTGACTTTTTGCGCAAAAAGACCAGCCGCAAAAAAAGATCTACCTGGCTTAAAAAAAACAATAAAAAAAATCAATTTATATTGACTAATATGAATTACAGGTTTTAGATTACAAATCGTAATTTATAGCAGGAAAATAATCCTGGCAATGTTCGATAAGTTGCCAACAGAAAGCATATTATTGATTATTAGACGCGTACAATATCCATTCAATAATATTTTCAACTCATTGTTTTAAAAGGGTAACAATGAAGAGGAATAATCACTCGCTGCTCCGCGATGAAATTTTAAGCAAAGTCGTGAAGCCCACCGATCATATTGAAAAATTGATTGAGATAATCGCTAAAGAGCATACGCCCTGCACCATTAGCAAAAAACGCAACATCAGCCTGACGCGGAATGGTGAAAGACAGTGCCTCATTTTATTCGACGGGAGCGTGGCGTTAAACCGCATAAGCGATGGGATGATCCTTAATGCTGAAAGCGCACCGTTTATTTTTGGCGCCAGCTGCCAGCTGGCATATACCCGCCACCTGTATGTTAAAACGAAAGAAACATCGCGCTTGCTTTTGATTCCACAACGTTTTTTTCATGAGCAGGTCGTCAAATATCATCTCTGGCAATCGCTGGCGATGCTGCAGGATTATAGTTCGGCCAAAGTCTATGCCCATTGCATGACGATATCACAACTCTCCGCATACGAAATTATACGTACCCATCTGCTCGAACTTATTGATGAACCAAATGCAATTAAGAATAACATCACTGCTGTGAATTATATTATGGACCACTCTTTTTTGTCCCGCAGCGGCATCATGCGGGTATTATCGAAGCTGAAGAGTGACGGCTATATCCATTTATCGCGCGGCATCCTGACGGATATTATTGATCTGCCGGAAAAGATGAACAGGCTTTATTCAAAATCCGGGCCCGCGCAGCCAGCAGAATGAGTATGCATACCGCTTATTTTTTATTCTGCGCCGTCGCGGCTAACGCCTGGCAAATCAGGCGACTGAACCGCCCGTCGCGCTGCTGCTGTTCACTCCAGCGGATATTGGGCAGCTTCATTTCACCAGAAATGCGCCGGCTGCTGAGCGCAAGCTGCTGAAAAAAAGGCGCCAGCATCGCGCCGCCGGGCACCGTCCGGGTTTGAAACACCGGGCTGCCGTCGACATAGCGATACGCCAGCGCGTTATCCGGCACTAGCGTGGCGGCAAACGCCTGCTGCGCATAGCTGGCCCAAAAGGTGGCCGCGCTATAGCCGCGAGAAACGTTGCTCTCGCAGGTAACCTCCCCGGGTGAAGGCACGACTCTTTCCTGCGCGGGTCTGAAGGCATTTTCCATCCAGCGCGCCATACCTTCCAGGTACCATTTCTGTTTAAAAACCCCGTAGCCGTATTGATACAAATGGAATAATTCATGCGCTGGCGTAATGTTGCGCGCCGGCCACAGCGCGGCGTTAAGGACAATTTTTAAGCCGCAGGGCAGCGCCGTTCCGTCACCCGTGGTTTCTGCCGCCACCCGATCGAAGGCCAGGCCGTGACCTTTGGGGAGCGTCAGCAGGTAGATGTTGATCTGTCGGGCCTGGCGATAAATTTTCTGCTGCAGCGGCGAGCGCAGGCCCAGCAGCGAGGTGTAGAGATATTTCGCAGCCTGGAGCTGGCTCGCAATGTCTTTCACGACATCCGGCACGCCGTCGCCGGTACTATCCTGCGGATATTGCAGGGCGTCCCTACCCTGCAGGCTGTAGTAAATATGAAAGTCATCCACGACGTGCGCTTTTTCCAGGCGATGCGCATGAAGCAAAGAGCCGGGAACGCAGCGGGAAACCTGCACCACATCGCGCGCCAGCAGCGGCGAACAGCAGCAGGATGCCAGCAGGAGCGCGATGACTCGCCTCATCGCCACGCCTGAGGGCCGCGGGAATAAAAAAGGCGCTGACGGTTAGCCAACGTTAACCACCCGAGGACGCTTTTTTTCCAGGCCGTTTCCGCGCTCCGCGCCGGCATCCAGCTGACGCTCGCTTGTCTGCAGCCATGCCGCCCAGCGTCCGGCGATAGCGCTGCCGTAGTAGCGCTGGGCGTTGCGCAGCGCGGCCTGCTGCATACTTTGCTGCAGCGACTTGTCGGAGATAACGGCGATCAGCGCCGCCGCCAGGGCCTCCTCATCGCCGCAGGGCACCAGAATCCCCGCCTCCCTGTCCTGCAGGATGTCGCGCGGGCCGTACTTAATGGCAAAGCTAATCAGCGGCGTACCGTAGGCCATCGCCTCCACGGCGGAGAGAGACTGCCCCTCCTGAGTCGAACAAAGTACCGCGCAGCAGGCCGTTTTATGCGCCTGCGCGATGTCGGAGGTGAAGCCGTTGATATGGATCGCCTTCTCCAGCCCCCACTCCGCCACCCGCGCGCTTAAGCTGCGCCGCAGCGGACCGACCCCGTAGGTGTGCAGCTGCGCATCGGGGATCGCCGTCAGCACTTTACGAAAGGCGTTCAGCAGCAAGGCATGCTGCTTCTCTTCCGAGTAGCGCGCCAGATAAATGACCGTCTGCGACGGCGCTTTCTGCGGGTTCGCCGGAATATTGCCGTTATCGAGATGATTGGGGATCACCGCCATCCGCGCGGCCGGGAAACCCTCCAGCTGCAGGTCCTGCCACTGCTCATCGGTGAGGACAATCAGCCGATCGACAAGCTCCGGCTGTTCGAGGATATGCCGGTAGGAGCTTTTCAGCGCGCCGTTAGACAGCTGATGATGGGAGTGAATAATCGCGCTCAGCGTACACGCCATGCGCTGTGCGGGCCGCGAGCAGACGAAGCTTTTCCACGTTTTATTTTTATCGACGATAAAATGCCAGCGCCCTTTTTCCGCCAGCCGGGTTTCCAGCATCCACGCATAAAACGCCTCTTCCTGAGCAAAGCGTTTGACTTCACCGCCCGCCAGGGCAATTTCAAGATGGCTTAGCTGCACGTTGCCCTTTTTCTCGTCAAAGCTTTTGCGCAGCAGAATATTGCCGGCGCTATCAATGTAGTCTTCGATGATTCTCCCCTGCGGACGCAGCAGGAAGTTGTGTTTACCCACCGCGACATCCGCGCCGGGATTGACGGCATGCCTGAGCTCGATATTGCCCACCAGCGGCGCCAGCGCAGCGATCGCGTTCATCTCAAAGCAATCGCTGAGCCACTCATAGAGGTTATAAACCGGCACCTCTTCGGGCAGCGCGCCGCGTGCTTTCAGCGCCCGCACCGCTCTGGACAATTCGGGATTCCACGTCGCGGTAACTATCCAGGGCACGGTGCGCAAATGTTCGGTAAAGAGCTTCGCCCGCCGCATGGCCGCCACCTCAATACCGTTGCCGACGTCGCGCAGCGTCTCCAGCAGAAAAATGGGGATCGCGTTATTCGACGGCGGCGCGTCGTCCTGCGGGAGCAGCGGCTTTTTTGCCGCTAAATGGTATTTCTGATAGGCGATAAAGCCGGAAAGGTAGTGCTCGACGTCATCGATACGCACGCGGTAGCTGTGGTGGCGAATAAAGAAGCTGTTGACGATCCGTGCGGGATTTTTAAAAAACATCGCCAGCTCAGGCCAGAAGAAGCCGTTCAGCAAATAGCGCGCCCGAACTTCCAGCGCCTGCCAGAACTTCTGCTGGTCAAAATCCGCCAGCAGATGGCGATGCTCGGGAGAAGCGTCCAGACGGGTCACCATCTCAGACGCCGCCATCATTAATTCCAGCAGCGTGGGATAGGTGGTGACGCGATGCAGCACAAAATCAAGATGATCGTGCACGTTGTTCAGGCCAAAGCGAAAGTACTTCTCTTCCGGGCGAAAGCGGGTTAACTCATTAACGCAGTAGCTCAGCCAGTGGTCATGGTGCTGCCAGTGCTTATTTTTAATGAAATAGGCGAAGGCTTTTTCCACCATCTCCAGCCACTGCGGCGCTTTGGTCAGGCCGTACAGGCGCATAAGGGCAAAAGCCGCTTCGCCATCGTAATAAATGATGCGGAATTTGGCTTTCAGCGACAGATCGTGGCTATTCAATACGTGAACAAACTGGCCGCTGAGCGGATCCTGCATAAAGGCAATGCCGGTCGCCAGCTGCGCCATCAGCGGCAGATATTGCCGGTCTCCGGTCGTTTCGGTGTATTTCACCAGCGCCAGGATACTTACCGCGTTACCGCCGAGCTTGATCTCATCGCCCACGTCGCAGAGAAACGCCGCCTCGCGGCCATCGTCCAGCGTCCGTACTTCAATCAGCGTGTTAACCAGGTACGCAATCGCGCGGTCTATCGCCTGACGAACCGACGGCTGACGGGTCGCTTCCCAGCCCTCAATCAGCGAATAGGTGGAGCTGGCGTGGCGCAGCGCGTTATAGGATCGAACCGGGCGGTCGAAACAGGGAAACCAGCCGTAATGGTAGAGGCCGTCTTGCTTTACCTGACGGGCCAGATAATCGGTGCCTTTTTTAATCACCTCGGCGAGGCACTCGTCCTGCCAGTTTTCCCCGATAACGCGATAGCCGGAACCTCGCCCGCTCTGCTCCATCACTTTTGACCCAAAACGATCGCAGAAGATCCCCTGCGTTTTAAAGCGCCAGAGCGGCTGCTGCGGATCCTGCGGCCAGCTAAGCGTCTGTTTAAACCGCCGCCGGGCGTAGTTTTCCAGATTGACGCTATTCGGCGCCACGACGCCGTTATCACCATCGTAGAGCAGCGCGTTGCCGGCAATTTCCTGCTCGAGCATTGCGCAATTAAACTGCGGGTCAAACGCGAGGCCAAAGCGAAAATAGTTACGCTTGGTGACCATGAATTTTTCATTGAGGGATTGCCAGCTGAGCTTTTCCACGCTGTCCACGACGTCAACCCGCAGCCACTGCGGTTCGCTGTCCTGTTTTTTACGCCACTCCTGCAGCGCCCTGGCCCCCGCCAGCCACGCGAGATCGAAGCTGGTACCGCGAGAAATATGCATATGCGCGCGTGATTGGCCATCGCTGACGCTAAAGAAGATTACCCATGCCGGATAGTCAGAGGGCAATACGGTGGATTTTAATTTTTTCGCCTGAAAGCAGGCTTGTTGCAGTAAATCACTTAGCGCCATCTTCCCCTCTCCGTTTATTCAAGAATGCGTTGAATGTTTAAAAATTATTATCAGAGACTGCAAACAAACCCATTTTAGATATTGCGCCGATGGCTCGTCCCGGCACACTCCCCGGAGGCGGCGCTCAACGCGTCTTGTCCGGGCTGGCGGACCGCAAACGGCGATGGCCCGTAGCCGATAAGAAGCTCGCCCGTTGATTAACGTTCCCTTAAGGCTTCTTTTGCCCGATTAAACGGTTTGACCAGATAATCCATGACCGTTTTTTCGCCGGTCTTAATATCAACGGTGGCAATCATTCCCGGGCCAATTAAAAAACGCTTGCCGCTTTTATTTTCCAGGTAATCATAGTCAGTGCGAATAAACACCCGATAGTAGTAAACATCCGGTTTAGCTTCATCCTGAGTGGTATCCGGCGATATGGTTTCCACCACGCCGTTCAGCGCGCCATAGATGGCATAATCATAGGCGGTAATTTTCACCAGCGCCTGCTGGTCAGGATGAATAAAAGCGATATCACGAGGTGAAATCCGCGCTTCGATTAATAACCGGCCATCGACCGGAACAATTTCCATCAGCTCGCCGTTGGGCGCAATAACCCCACCAATCGTATTGACCTTAATATTTTTAACGATCCCCTGCACCGGCGAACGGACGGTTAAGCGCGTGACCGAATCGGCGCGCCCCTTTATCACTTCCGCCAGGCTGGCCACGTCGGCATTGGCTTTTGACAGCTGTTCACGCGCGTCAACAAAATAGCGGGTATTGAGATCGATCTTTTTAAAACTAATATCCGCGACCTGCTGGCGAAGACGCAGCACTTCGACATTGCTCGCCGCCCCGGTTTTCGCCAGCCTTTCGGTGATAGCCAGTTCGCTATTCACCAGTTTTAACGACTCATCCAGCTGGCGCGTCGATTTGCTCAGTTGCTCTTTGCGGCTATGGTACAGACGCGTCTCCTCCGCCAGCAGCGCGGGCCAGGCTTTCAGGGAGTCGGGAAACGCCAGCGGCTGATTGTTCACCTCGGCGGTTAAGCGAATGCTCGCCGCCAGCGAGGCGCGATATTTCGCCTGGCTTTCGCCGACGTTAGATTCGCTGCGGGTGGGATCGAGGCGCGCCACAACCTGTCCGGCTTGTACCTTGCTGCCTTCCCGTACGTTCAGCTCGGTTAAAATACCGCCGTCGAGGGTTTGTATCACCTGCTCCCGCGAGCTGGGGATCACTTTTCCGGTACCGGTTGAGACTTCGTCCAGTACCGCGAACCATGCCCAGACGCCGCCCACCAGCAGCATAATGGCCAGCAGGAGAATCAGCCGCCGCGATTTAACAATTTTCGCCTCGTCTTCTTCGCTATCCGGCAGCAGCGCCACCGGGTCGTGATCGGCCATCAGGGGGATTTTATTCATATATTCACCACCTGGCCGCGGGCTTTCTCTTGCTCAAAAACCGTTGCTTTGGGTTTATCCAGCGCCAGCTGCCCGTCCTGGATAACCAGGATCCGGTCGACGATATTAAGCACCGCCGCTTTATGCGTGGCGATGATCATCGTTCGATCGCCGGCCCACTGCGCCAGCTGTTCCACAAAGGCCTTTTCCGTTCGCTCGTCGAAAAACGAGGTCGGTTCATCGAGCAGGATAATGTTCGGATCGCGCAGCAGCGTCCTGGCCAGCAGCAGCGACTGCCGCTGGCCGCCTGAAAGCCCCAGCCCGCCTTCCATAATGACGTGTTCAAGACCGAGGGGCAGTTTGCGCACAAACTCCAGCGCGCCGCACAGGGTAAGCACCGAGAAGATTTCATCATCCGTCGCCGCCGGTCGCCCGAGGATCAGGTTCTCACGCAGGGTGCCGTGGAACAGCCGCGCCTCCTGGGTCAGCAAGGTGGCGTTACGGCGAATATCCGCGAGGTCGATCTGCGGCAGGCTTAAATCATCCAGCCGCAGCTCGCCCGAAACCAGCTCGACGTTGCCCATCATCGCCTGCAGCAGGGTCGATTTACCGGCGCCGATTCGCCCAAGGATGGCGATTCTCTCGCCGGCTTTAATGGATAACTGGTTGATACGCAGCGGGATCGCGGCATCGTTAAGGCCGTAGCGGAATTCCGCCTGCCGGAACTCGTAGTTGCCGTGCAGCACGGCGCGGTGAACCCGGGTTTCGTCCTGCCCCCCTTCGACCGGCAGCGCCATCAGATTATCGAGGCTGGCCTTCGCCGTTTTCACCTGCTGCCAGCGAGCGAGTACGCCGCACAGCGCGGTCATCGGCGCCACCATGCGGGTCGAGAGCATTGATGCCGCCACCATCGCCCCGGTGGTGATGTCGCCATTAATCACCAGCGGCGCGCCGACCACCACCACCGTGGCATAGAGCAGGTTTTGCACCGACATTCCCCAGCTGACCAGGCCGTGGGTGAGCCTGCGCGTTTTGACCCCCGACTCGGCGGTAATGGCAATATAGCTATTCCACTGATGCAAAAAGCGGCTTTCCGCCTGCATCATTTTGATGTCCTGCAACCCCTGAATGCTTTCCACCAGAATGGCGTTACGCAAGGTATTTTCATGCTGGTTTTTATTGGCCAGCGCCGCGAGCTTGCGCTGCAGCAGCAGGCCGGGCAGGATCATCAGAATCGTCGCCACCGGCGCAATCCAGCTTAGCCACGGCGAGACGATAAACAGCACCACCTGAAACAGCAAAAAGAACGGTAAATCCGCCACGATGGTCATCATCGTTGAGGTCATCATTTCGCGCACCTGCTCCAGCTCGCGGATTTGCGAAATAAAGCTCCCCGTCGAGCGCGGTACCGCGCTGTTTTTCAGGCGCAGCGCGTGGCCGAAGACCCGGTCAGAAACGCGAATATCCCCGCGTTTGCCGAGCAGATCCGTGACGTGCCCGCGCATAATTTTCAGCACAAAAGCAAATACCGCCGCCAGCAATACGCCGCTGAACAGGACATACAGAGTGGGATAAGACTGCGCCGGGATCACCCGATCGTAAACCTGCATCGAAAACAGAATACCGCTCAGCGCAAGAACGTTTATGGCAAAAGACGCCAGCATCACGTGCAGGTAGGGGCGAATATCTTTCAGCACAATTTTGCGCAGCCAGTCCGGCTGAAAGCGGGCCAGGTAGCTCTCGGTGCGAATATCCCTTTCCGGCGCTGACGGGCGAAACGCAATGGTCTTTTCAATTTCCGGCAGCAGGGTTTCCAGCGGGCAGTAGCTGAGCAGCGCGAGCTCCTTCACAAACCGCACCCCGACGGCGTTATTAACGTCAAAGCTTTCGAGCACGGCGACTTGCCCGTCGCGCAGCTGGACGACCAGCGGTAGCCGCCAGGCCGACATTTTCTCATCGCCCGGAGATAAAAACTGGCAGTTTAGCCCGGCGTGGCGCGCCAGGTGCCGGAGCGCCTCCGGCAGGGTTTTCTGCGTCGCCCACTCGGCGGCGGCATGCAGCGTGCCGGGAGAAAAGCTTTGTCGATAGTGGTTGGCAATAAAAGCAATCGCATTAGACCAATCGAGCAAATGCGGTATCCCGGCGCGTTCGTTTTGTGAGGTCATGGGCGGATCTCCACGCCCTGGATATTTTGTTTTTCCAGCGCGAACACCGAGCGCATCTTGCCGGTGCTGAACAGGCAGTCCAGCTCCAGCGAACGCAGTTGTGATTCCGTCAGGACCTGGCTAAATCTGGCCTGGTAAATTTCCTGATCGACGTTGAGCAGATCCAGCAGCGGCCGCGAGCCGAGCTGAAGATACTGATCCTGATACAGCGCCCGGGTTTGCTCACCCAGCTGCTGCTGACGTTTCTGAATCCCCAGCGACTGGGCAAGATTAACCGCTTCATCGCGAGAGGCGTTCAGCTTCTGGCTGGCGTCCAGCTGGGCGGTTTTGATCGCCGCATTCGCCGCCGCCAGACTTTGCTGGGCGGCGTCGCGGGAGGCGGTCATCGCACCGCCCTGATAGATGGGCATTTGCACTTTCACCCAGGCGGAGTATTGCGTTTTATTCAGTACCGCGCTGTTGGCGTAGTTATCGTTGAGGTAATGGGTGACTTCCGGCTCAAGGGAAATCGTCGGCAGCATTTGCGCGTTGGCGTTATCCAGCTGAGCCTGAGCCTGGCCGGCCTGGGCCAGCGCCGCTAATACCGCCGGAACAGAGCGGTAATCGATTTTGGATACCGCGCAGGCGGCGTCCATCCCCTGCGGAAGGTCATCCGTCACCGTGGCAATGCCGCCGATGCCGATATAGGTCGCGAGCGTGGCTTTCCAGCGCTGAAGGGCCGCCTGATATTGCAGGAGCGTAGATTGCGCGCCCTCCACGCGGGTATCGGTCTGCACAACGTCCGATAATGATGACGCCCCCGCATCGTTGCGCTGGCGAATAAGATCGCCAATCTGTTTAAGCGAATCGACCTGCGCTTTAGCGATGTCGACCAGCTTTTGATAGCCCTGCACCTGCACTACCGCCGCGGCGGTGTCGTGAGCGACCTGGTCGATATTCAGCATGACGGTGGCCTGCTGCTGGGCCACGCCGGAGTCGGCGGCTCTGACCGAACTGGACACTTTGCCGAAGTCGTAAAGCATTTGCGATACCGAGACGACCAGCGATGGCGTATATCCGGCATCAGAATAAGTATTACTATAACCATTATTCATACCCGCACTAATTTGCGGGTAATATTTGGCTTTCGCCACGTCAACTTTCTGCGCCATTTCCTGGAGTTTGCTGACCTCCTGGGTAATCGCCGGATGCCAGTTGACCGCATTTTTTACCGCTTTTTTAATATCCAGCGGGCCGGATATTCGGGTCTGGCTATTAATAATCTCTTCATTGTACCCCGCGACCTGTTGGCTATCGGTTAAACGCTGGCTGCTAATATCATTCGGCATCAAGTATGAATTTTCCGCATGACCTGAAAACGGCGGATTCAAAGCAATAAAGAGAGCGGTATAGCCGCAGGTTATGACATTCCTTTTTTGTTTAAATAGACGCATCAAATTTACCCTTCAGAATTCACGCACTGAAAAAACGGATATAATAATTTCCGCATCATTATTTTTATTAAATAACGGTCTGCTATCTCCCGGATCGCTGCCCGATTCATTCCTCCGCAATAAATAATCTGGACGGCACTTCCGTGTGCCGTTCGCTATAACGCCGATTAGTTGGAGTTATTTGTATCAAGCAGCTCGTTGAGCGAATTGATATGCACCCCTTCCAGCGTAATTAAGGTTGTTGATTGATGGTCACCGGCCCCGCCGTCGCGGTCGATGGATACCACCGTGTTATTGCCAACGTAGCTCAGGGTCACATAGTTGCCCAGACTGCTGCTGTTCCCATCCCAGTCAACCAGCAGCGCCGACACATCGATATGATCCCCTTGCGCAACCGAGAAATCCTTCCAGGTATCGCTGCCGTTGCCGCCGGTATTGTCATCGGCCAGCAGGTTGTAAACCACCGTGTCGGCCCCGATACCCAGGGTGAAGGTATCGTCATAAGCGGTGCTGTGGATATCGTCGCCGTTCACGCTGCCGGTAATCTGCGGATGCAGATCGATGGTCAGCGTCGCCGCGGAAGAAACGCCATTGCTGTCGTTTACCGTGTAGGCGAAGACCTCCTTGTGCCTGATTGTCGACACATCCATCCCTGCCTTCAGACTGTAGGTATAAGAACCATTATTCGCCATCGTCAGGGTGCCATAGTCACCGTAAATTGTGACGCTGCTTCCGGTTACTGCGCTACCGTTGCTGGTGGTGATACTGCCATTACTGTTGAAGGTCCAGGATTCGGCACTGCCAGAGGAAGTATGTCCGGCGACGGTGTATGAGGCATACAGCACGCCATGGAAATCTTCCGTACCGCCCGAGTTGTTTCCGTTCTGGATATTCCCGCTGACGTTGGTTCCTGCCACCGTATAATGCGTTGCGGTATCGAACGTTGTACCGGTGATAGAAGCTCCAACCGTATAATTCGGCGCTGGCGTTAAGAAAGAATCCAGAGTGGCGGTGGCTTTCGAAGCCAGGACCATCTCGTAATTTCCTTCGCTCAATGCCACACCCGTTAGCGTTAGCGTATCCGTAGCGCTAGCTGTTGCGCCGATAATCGTGGTCAGATTTTCTGTCGGTACCCCCTGCCACACCAGAACCTTACTGCCGTCGCCGAGCACATGATAAATACTGACCGTGCTGTCAATCCTGACGGTATTGACCACCGAGCCACTTGCGGTGTAGTTCACATTCACCGAGAGGGTATCCATTTCGCGATCGGCCCCCACGCTAAAGCTAATCGACTTACTCGCTGATACTCCGCCCGTTGTCGACTTACCGCTTGTGTTCAGCCCCGCGGTGTCAATCGCCGGAACATTCACCGTTGCCAGCGCCGTTGCCACGTTCAGCGCAACGACATCATTCACCGCCAGCGAAGCCGGGCTGTCGATATCGATCGTCAGCGTCGTGCTCGCCGTGTGGCCCAGACTGTCGGTTATGGTGTAGGTAAAGACCTCCGATTGGCCGACGCTATTCACTCCGCCGTACGGCTGATAGGTATAGCTACCGTCGCTATGGATGGTCAGCGATCCCCAGGCACCGGCTATCGTCGTTCCGCTGCTGGTGACCGATACCGGATCGGCGTCGGTCACCGAGGTGGCGGTGACGCTCGTCACCTTAATATTTACCCCGGTGTCCGCCACATCGCCGTCGCCATCGCTTTGCAGGACGTTCCCCGTCAGGCTGTCGGTGTGATAGCCCTCAGAGTCGGTGACCGACACGTTGACAAAGGTGCCCAGGTTCAGGTCCAGCAGCGCGCCCAACAGACCGCCGGTATTCGGTGAAGAGACCACCGCCGTGTACGACCCTGAAGGTAACATTGAGGACCAGCCGCCGCCGCTATAGCCCAGGCTGAGACCCAGTCCATTAACATTAATGTTGACGGCGTTGGTCAGAACCTGCACCACTTCGCCGGTCGCCTTATCGACGATAGAGAGATCCGCCGTAAAGGACGATGCGCCACCCAGCAGGCTCAGCAACGTGCTCAGGGCCGCGCCCAGGCTCAGGCCGGTGGTCCCAGAGACAGCGAGCAGCACTTTTTCGTTTGCCCCCGCGGCGACGTCAAAGTCAAAACTATTGCCGTTGAGTAAGCCAACGTTGACGGAACCAAGTAACGAGACGCCGACAAGTTGGCCAACGGTACCGCTTTCTCCGTTGAGGGTATCGAACGTCGCGGTCAGATCTGTTTCCTGAGCATCCGGATTGGCCTGCGCCGGTTCGATGTTGCCGCCGATATTAATCGTCAGGTTAGTCGTCGAGGTATTGCCCGCTTCATCGGTAATGGTATAGCTAAAGACATCCGATTGACCGATAGCGGCCCCGCCTTTGGTCAACTGGTAGCTATAGCTGCCATCAGAGTGAATCGTCAGTACCCCATAAGCCCCGGTGATATTGACGCCAGCGCTGGTCACGTTAACCGGGGTCGATCCGTCGACGGAGTCAGATACCGCGCTGGTGACCGAGATGCCCTGACCGCTATCCTGCATATCGCCGCTGGCTGTGGTATCCAGCACGTTACCTTCAATGGCGCCGACGCTGTAGCCAACGGAATCCGTCACGTCCACGTTGACGAAGCTTGCCACCTGGGCCGCCGCCAGCGCGTTGATCAACGATACCAGGGGGCCGTTACTTTCCGGCGCAGAGATAACCATGGTGTAGTCGCCCGCCGGCAGATTGGCGAAGGAGACCGTGCCGTTATAGGAGAGCCCGCCAAGCAGGCTCGCCGAGATAGAGACGCTGTTTTCCGCAATCGCCACGACTTCGCCGGTGGCCGTATTCACCACCGACAGATCGGCCGTCAGGGTATTTCCTGCTCCCAGCAGGTTGACGATAGTGGTCAGCAATCCGCTCGCCGTCAGCAGCGAGTTGCCGTTCACCGATACCGTCATATCCTCAACGGTTCCGGAACCCACGCTAAAGCGCAGATTATTGCCCGACAGCAGCGAGACATCGACGGTGCTGAGTAACGTCAGGCCAACCAGTTGACCGCTGGTACCGCTGACGTTGTTCAGGTTACCTTCCAGCGCGACAACGTCCGGGCTGTTGCTATCGGGGATGGCCTCGATATCGCTGTCGGAATCCGAGTCGCTGTCGGAGTCGGAATCACTATCAGAATCCGAGTCGCTGTCAGAGTCGGAGTCGCTGTCGGAATCACTATCAGAATCCGAGTCGCTGTCAGAGTCCGAGTCGCTGTCCGAATCCGAGTCGCTGTCAGAATCCGAGTCGCTGTACGAATCCGAAT